>NZ_JBNDJR010000005.1:0-472018 GCF_050435065.1 Paenibacillus sp. 4624 | reverse complement strand
TCCGCGTCTGACTTCTGCCCACTTTAATCCTCCTCCTTTTTGAACATTCCACTAAATTTCAACTGCGTTAAATTGATAACCATAGCAATGACTAACAGAATGATACCAACCGCAGCTGCGTAACCCAGCTTATTCTGCTCAATCCCTTGTCTATATAGGTATCCAACAATGGTTAAACCAATATTTTGGGGTGATTTGTTACCGTTAAACATCATCAGGCTCTCGGTAAACATGGCTAAACCTGCATAAACACTAATTGTGGTAACATATACCGTGGTCGGCTTCAATAATGGCATTGTGATCATTCTAAACTTCTGCCAAGCAGATGCCCCATCAATTGAAGCAGCCTCATAATATTCATTGTCAATGCTTTTCAAACCGGATAGATAGTAAAGTATATTAACGCCCGTCCATCTCCAACATGCGAGGATTAACAGTGCCGCCATACTCCATGCTCCGTCTTTCAAAAATTTAATAGGCTCTACGCCAAATAGACCCAGGAAACTGTTCATTAATGAACCTTCCATTTCACCGAATGTAAGACGGAAAATGGTCCCCGCAACTGCAACAGATGTCAATGCAGGGAGAAAGAATGAAGATTTAAAAAACTCTCTTCCCATCATTAACTTACTGTTGATCATAACGGCAAATAACATGGGAAAGGGAATCAACAGCACTAAAGTTCCTAACATGTACACAACGCTATTTTTAATAGATATCAAAAACACTTTATCTGTAAGCAATTTCGAATAATTCGCTTCACCAATCCATTTAGGATCCTGTCCCAGCATCCGATCTTGAAAACTCATTACGAATGAATTTACAAGCGGATACAACCAGAAGATCAAAAATATGAGTATAAATGGCAATACAAAAACATAAGGCGCAACTTTTTGAGAGTATACAAATTTCTTTATCATATTCTCAATCTCCCTTGACTATGGTTAAACCTGCCGACCACTATACCTGCCAACAGGTTTAATCGAATCATTTACTTATTATATTTATTTCAATTCTTGTTCAATTGCTGCTTGTGCTTCATCCAACGCTTCCTTCACGTCTTGGCCATCTTCAAAGATCGCATTTAAAGTAACTGTATTGAATATATTGCCGATGGTTGGTGAAGCTTTAACGGACTTTATCGCTCTAATTTCGTCCTTGATTTCATTCAAAGTATCAAATGCATTTGTTTTAAAGTATTGGACGTATTCATTTTCAGGGTTTTTCGTAACTGCGTCATCTTTCCATACTTCCATGTTGATTGGGTCAAATCCAAGTGTATTCCAGATTTCAGTAGTAGCTTCTTTCGAAAGCTTAGCAAAGGCTACAAATTCTTTTGCCAACTGAACGTCTTTACCATTTTTAGTAACCACTGTGCCAGTACCGCCTAAGCCAACGGAACGAGGATTACCTTCTTCGAATACAGGCAATGGAGCAATTGCATACTTCCCTTTAAGGTCTTTCATTTCGTTTACAAAGCGGGACATGTACCACTCAGGCATTAATGCACTTGCGTAGTTGCCTTTGTTATATTCGCCTTTTGCTTCTTCTGTGTCGGGTTGTCCGCCAGGGATCGTATGAATAACATTGTTCTTCTGCAGATCGACTAACATTTCAAGCGCTTTAATCATTTCAGGCGAATTCACTTTTGGATTACCATTTTCATCTGTAAAATCAGCATTTTGCTGAGCTAGTAGCAGCGATGCTTGGAATGAAGCTGACGTATCAGCAGTACCTAAGTACTTGCCAGTCTTTTCGTAAACCTGGATACCTGCTTGTTTGTAATCTTCCCACGTTTTGATGGTCTTATAGTCAACACCTGCTTGTTCGAGAATTTCAGTGTTGTAAAAAGCAAGCGTAGCACCTACGTGATAATCAAAGCCATAAACCTGATCGGCTTTGGAGTAAATCTCGACCCGTGAAGGAACAACAGTGTCTTTGTATGGTGCATATACATCATTCAAAGATTCCAGGGGAACGTTGTCACCTTCCAAGAATTTCGGGAATTTACCTAGCTCGATATCCGCGATATCAGGAGCACCTTTTCCGCTTGTAACTGCCAATAAGAGCTTGTTGTGCATATCATCGTAAGGCATAACCGTTACATTCAACTTAATCTGTTTGTCTGGGTTCTGTTGGTTCCATAACCCCAGCATTTTATCCAAATGCTTGCCGTGCAAATCTACGAATGTCCAAAATGATAATTCTGTTGCATTCTCACCGGCATTAGCGCCTAATTGCTGTGTTTCCGTTTTCGAACCAGAAGGATTACCACATGCAGTAAAAACAAGTGACATAATAAGGAGTGTAACGATGGAGATTAAAGCACTGCGTTTTTTCATTTGTTCGTCATCCTCTCTCTTTTGTTATGCATTTGAAAAGTCGGCTGACTAGTTAGTTCTGTTAATTTAAGCAGTAAGCGCTTTACGTGCCGTACTATAATATATATGAAATAAGCTTTATATAACCAACTGATTATAAAATCATAAAGTTTATGGGGAGATGCTACTCTTTGAAAAAGCTGGCGCTCTACAAACAAATTCAAGAAAATATTATAGGAACACCTTAACGCTACTAGCTGACGAAGGATTAATTATATGCGTACAAGACAAAGGCTCATTCGTCTCTTCTAGTCTTGTTGTTACTAGCATCAATTTCTCGCCATCCCCATGCAGCGCGTCCTCCTCTATCGAATCAAACGTCATTCGTACACTAACGGAGCTCGGTGTGAAGGGGCTGATCTTTTTTGCAACAGAAGATGAGAAGTATAACGAATCATTACTGCGTCTGTCGCTCGACAAATTCCCGTGTGTGTTCATCGACCGCTATCTGCGCAACATTGAGACGTACACCATTACATCCGACAAGTACGGCGGTGCGTATAAAGCTGTATCCATTTGTTATCCAAGAGTCATCAGCAATTACCTAATCCGAAATGAAACAATGTTCTTGTCCACTGACAAATCATGACTGACCAAGAACTTGTTGGTACTGATAAAATAAAAAAAGCCGCTAAAATAGCGACTTTCATGGGACTATGTTCCTGTCCCGGTACAATTCTTCTTTTTAGTGTTATATGTAGAATATCCTATATTTTACTTCCAAGCATATAAAATTTAGTCAGTCGTCTGCTCAAGTGCTGAGAATTACGTTAGGTATATCGATTTTTGTGTCTATGACCCAAGCTACATATATAAAGCTGGACTTCATGTTGCATCTTTAATAGCTACCTGCTCTTTTTTTGTTAAAAATACAGAGTGACAAGAAAACACTGATTCTGTCTGCCTACTTGGCATGGAGGATATTAGTTCTTAATGAGAAAGCTTTATGTTCAATAAAGATTAATTATGAGGTGAACAATGAACAGAACATTAGATCAATTGCGATACATCGAAAAATATGAAAGTTGGGAAGGGGCATTGGAGGTTAAAGCTTCGGTAGATTTATTTAATACGGAGATATATTGGCTTAATACGTATATCGATACTAAATATGCACTAACCACGGATGATCTAAATACAATTTTTTTTGTTAAAAAGCATTTTCACGAGATATATACGATCTTCTTAGAAAGTTTGTTGGAATGGCGATCCTACGGGATTTCTATATGAGATCTATGATGAACAAAATCACTCGTTTGAATCGATTTATCCTAAAGAGATAGAGGACCTCCATTCATATGTAGGTCTTCCTATACCTCAGATTCTACATGACCATGCTAAAGATGGGCATTCATACTATTCCCTTAATTTTAACAAAACTGTAGAATTTCTATTGAACATGGCTTTACAGCACTATTCCATAAAAAAGAACTCATCGATCTCTCCCCTTCTGATATTGATTCTGTAATTAGCGGACTTCAATATATTGAACCCGATAATTCACAGTGGGAAAAGGGTTTTTGGAGGTTAAAACCAAAACTTGAGAATAGTCACTACGATGAGCCTGGAGTGATTAGAAACAGGTGGATCAGCGGCCTTTGTGATTAACGAGCAATATTAATCGTAGAATTGTTAGTCATCCTAAGAACATTAAAATAAATTCTAAATACCAACTGCTTCATTATCACTCAATACGAAGGGTAATGTTAACAAGTCAGTATCTTCTAAACACTTTAATCACTAGATAAATCACTTTTATCCTCTCTCCGTATTGCTCTGCATTGTTGAGTATAGATTAGTGTTGTTGAAGCTTTTCATGCCCTGGCAGATAGGTTACTTTACTTGGTAGCCCCTTAATAGTAGATAGGGCTTAATAACAAGAACAGAATAATAAAGACTCCTTGGACGCCATAAATTCCAAGTGTACTAAAAAGACCATTGGAATGTTGAGACATCATTTGTTTAGAAGTATTCAAAATGATCACTCCCCTCTCACAACGCTATAAATGGTGTAGAACCTGTTCTAACATAACAAATGAATCAAATATATAGTTTAATGCATCAAAAAATACATATATACTTTCCGTAACCAATGCTTTCTACCAAATGACTTACGAAGCGGAGGGAATCTGATCATGCACAATTCAATCGCATTTAGAGAAGAGTAATTTATTGACTTCTTCACCCCCGTGCACTTGAAGCTGATAAAAGAAGAGCCGTTTACGATGATGCATCACCATGATTTTGTTGAAATTGCTTATGTATATGAAATTGAAACATATTTTTGTCCCTCATCTTAGCAGCGAAAAAGCCGCCCACAGGCGACCTTTTAAGCAAGAATAGGATTTTCAACTTGAGGACGCTGGATTATATAGGTCTGCATCATGTTCGGAAATCCAATCAACTTGCTTGTATCCACGGCCAGCCATCGTTTGCTGCCGCACATCCAGAACTTCTAATTTTGGTGCCAACCAAGGCGCTTTTTTCGTTTCCATCGGTCGTCCCCTCCTTTCTACAAAAACTGGTACCGAGATGCGAATAACCTTACATTAATTGCGTTAAAATAAACTTTTTAAGATACGAAATGTATCTTTATGTAATTATAAGACACATTTCGTATCGAAGTAAACAACCTATTTCATCCCTTTCTATGGGTTAAGTATTTCCCTGTAGCGCTACTACCCAAGTTAAAGCTCACTCACCTCTAGATAGCTTTTTTATTTAGACATATATCTAATCGGTAATCGGACTATGTTCTTGTCAATTCCGGCAATGGGTACAAGTACTAGTCCTTGGCTGTGAACATTAACTTGTACCCATTCTACCCATCGGTTCATGATCTAGCATGGGAGTTATCGATCTTAATTTCGCTCATCTTTCTTGGCTTTGCTTCATAAGCTGCTCTTGAGTATTGTTAAATGTCTGGGTCAGTAAGTTGAACTTTTCTTGTATTTCACTCAATTTGTCATATAGAGCATTTCTCTTTTTAATAGCAAGTTTGATTTCTTTAAGATCTGTTTTAGTACGCCCTCTCATAGATCCGTACACTTGCTCTTCAGCATCCAAACCCAATCCATAAGCTTCAATAAACATCTGAAGTGTTTGGTTCTTGACTCATATTGTTCGAGAGATTTTTCCGCGAGAGAAAGTGTTTTTTCTTTTTCAAACGAAAGTTTCAGCAGTGCAACCCTGTTACGTTACTCTTTTTCTCCCTCCCTTGACTCAGAATAACATTGTATAATTTCATATCTTCTTGTTCATGATTTGAAAGGGACTCCAGACCTTTCTCGATCGCCTGACTATCTTGAGCTAAATGATTAATCTGATTGACCGCAGGCTCCTGAGGCTCTCCACATCCGTTAAGTAGGAGAAGTAATAAGGTAATGAGAACAGCATATATCCGTTTTTTACTTATAATGTTCACGGTTTTTCCCTCTTTTACGGTTAGTTTATCTAAGTTGAATTACAAGCGAGGATCGTGGCTGAAATTAACAACCATATGCTCATTCGGATTGTAAACCTCAAACTCATAGCCTTTTGCTCTCAGTAGTTTTAAAATTTGTGGCAGAGCTTCTACAGTCTGTTTCCGTTCATGCATCAGAATAACTTCTATATCTCGGTGTGCGCCTCTTTGTATCCGGGATATAATTTTATTGGGCTGGCCGGGAAGGTTCCAGTCAAGTGAGTCAGTTGTCCAGTCCCACATTTTAAACCCTGCTGCCGCGATATCCCCTCTAAATGCCTCACCAATCTGTGGGCTGCTTCCATAAGGCGCACGTATCAGATGTGGTGTAAATCCAATCAAAGCTTCGACCTTATTTTGTACTTCTTTAAATTCATTCAAAAAGTTGTCTGAGCTGCCGCTCTTATATAACTTTTTATAACTATGTGTCATACTATGCAGCCCGGGATAACTGCCTTCTTTCACCAAACGTTTCACCGCTTCCGGGTAGTGATTCAGATTCTCTCCAACCATAAAAAAAGTAGCTTTAGCTTCATACTGGTTCATAATGTCCAGCAATTGCTCCGTGTATTTGCTAGGGCCATCATCAAATGTAATATATACCACTTTGCTAACTTGACCCAAAAATCTCGTCGGTTGCTCTTTTGAGTCTGGCGAACCCTGTATGAACCCTAATTGAACAGGCTCTTTAATAACAGAAATGGGCGGCGGTTCAACCATCGTCTTTATCCAATGTGTCATACCGCTGAATGCATACGTAATCCCCATGACAAGGAGAATCAAACCCATAAGTACCAAACTTAACTTTCCATAACGAATTTTCCTTCTACTTTTGTGACTTCCACCGCGAATTGCACTTCCGTACACTTTTGTTGATTCTTGATGTGATTTCAAAACCTGTCCACGTCCTATCATCTCGTAATTTATGCTAACTATTAATCTTTGAACTTGTTCTTACATAAGATTAATAGAAAAGTTCGCCGGGAGGGGATCGTTCTGTTCACCATCTCATTTAATTCGTCGGGAATAGGAATGGAATCATACTCCTGCTTTATCCTATTCAGCTTGTCATGCATTATCGTCTCTCCTCCTCTTGGTCTTCCTCGCTCATGTTCACACGAAGCTTCTGCAGTCCTTAATAGAGCCTTGGTTTCACGGTACTCAGATTCTCGTTAAGCACTTCGGCAATTTCTTCGATCTTCATATCTTCAAAAAAGCGGAGGATAAGCAAAATCGGATATTTATCCGGCCGGCTCTTATCTAATCAGACACTCCTCTGAGTCCGCGCGGGTAACCATCAATTGCAATAGTCTTACGGAAGCAAGACGGGGGAGTTGTTCGGAAAGTTTGATTTTGCAATAAGAAATTTCAGCCACTATGATCTTATCTGTGATTGGGCGGGTCACAAGCCCCCAACAAGAAAAAAAAAGACCGCTGGCGCAAATTCTTGCGGGCGGTCTTTGCTGTGATCGAATATGAGGGCGGACAGAATAGGAGGAAAGCGCGTTTTTAATTTTCTGCGTTGGAGATCGTGATCTGACCCTGCTTGTCTTGGATGACCTTCAAATTCAGAATATCGGACAGGAATTCCAGCGGCACGTAGACGTATCCATTTTTCATTTCCGGTACCGCCCCGAGCTTGCGGGGAGCATTTTTTCCAAGAGAATAGCTGTCCTTGTTCAAGCTGATGGAGCTCCAGAGGGCTCCTTTGGTAATGTCGGCGGTTTTGCTTTTGCCATTCCAGGTAACGTCGAAATTCATCTGGCGCAGCACGCTGGCTAAAGGCACCATTAGCTTACCGTCTTTGCCGATGTAATGCTTGCTGGAAGGAATGATCGCTTGGACAGCTCTGTGTACGTCTTTCTGGTCCGGGAGCTTCACGGCAAATTCAGGCGTGCCTGTCGATCCCGGAGCGATGCTGTATTTTTGGAACACGATGTATGCATGCCCGTCCTTCACGTAAAAGCTCTGCTCGGGATGTACACCCTGAAATCCGTCCTCCCCTTTAAAATAAAGCTCTTGGTCTGCAGCGATTGCGGATTTAATATGCGCATCCAGAATGGAAGGGTACTTACTCCCGAACAGATCTTCAAGCGCTACGCGCTTCGCCTCGGCTTCATTCGTGAAGTTGTACGTATCCACAAGTGTCTCTGGATTGTTCATTCTGGTCCCCTCCGTGGTGATTTTAAGGGAGACTAGGCCGTTGTCCGAGCCGTCCGATGTCAGCTCATATTGGATCAACAGCTGGTAGGGATGCATGGTGTAGCCATTCTTTTTGGCCGAGGTGGCTGCTTCAGCGGCGGCTTTTTCCCATTTTGCAAGATCCTTGGAGGCATGGGATTCAATAATATCGTTTAGCTGATCCTGATATTTGGTGTCTGCGAGTCCTTGGAATACGGGAATGGTGACATCTGCCTTCAGCCATTTCTCAGATGAGTGGAGTTTCTTGCTTGTAACCATCTTCGTGGCAAGCACGGGAGCCGTAATCTGTCCGTTGCCGGAAGCGGATTGGACCTGTGCATGTGCGGAAGAAAGCCCGGAAGCGGACACCATCAGAATGCCTGCCAAGCCGGCGACGGCTAAGGTTTTGGTCCATTTTGTTGTATATTGCATCGTTTTCATCGTGATTACCTCCTGGTGATTAAATAGATTTAGTCGTACAGTCCTTGTTACATTCGGATCATTACCTAGCGGGCTCGTCCGATGCGATTTGCTGCTCTCTTACGTGGGGCTCATGTGGCTAATATCCGAAATGCGACCCTTCACAGTGCGTTAAGGAGCAATTGCTAGGTGCAAAACGGCTCTTATTGGACATACTCGTTGCTGACGAGCAAGTCCTGAATGCCCTCCGTCGGAATCGTAAACTGGGCAACGCCCATGTAGCCAGGCGCTACGTCATATTCATTGAAGCTGATGACCAGCTTGCCGTCCTGATTAATGTAGAAATTCTGGTCCTTGGCGATGCTGCGGAACAGATCATCCTCCGGCATATCCGCCTCGCTTCCAGGCTGCTGAACCCAGTAAACCTTGCTTGGGTCGTCCTTCATCTGCTGACGCATTTGCTCTTTAATATTGTCGCTAATCACTTGAATATAGCGTTCATCGCTGAAGAGGCTCGGCAGCGTGATGACGATATGGTTGACTTTATCGATCGTATCGTATTTGCGGGATTCAGCGGAGGTTCCGGCTGATTCAACGACATAACGAGAGAGGGTCAGCAGCCGATCCGTATCGGTGACGACTTCATAGCCGCTTTCCAGCCCGAGATGCCCTCCCCCGCTTTTTTCTAGCTGGGTCACTTCATCCTTGAAGCCCTCGTACAGCTTCTTGTTTTCCTCCAAATATTTGGTGTTTAGGGACTGTTCCAGTCCAGGATCGCCGGTGCCGGCAATGCCGGGCGTTTTAAGATGCACATCGGTGTTTTCGTTCTGTTCGGCATATTCCCGGATAGTGATCACCTTGACAATCTGCCCAAGCACCGGCACTTCAGACAAGGCCTTGGCGAAGGCCGGGCTGGCGTTTACGCTGACAGACAGCAGGATGCAGGCAGCCGCAGTGCTTACGATCCAGGGCATGGCCTTTGTTTTTGTTCGCCGGGAGGCGATCGTTCTGTTCACCATCTCATTTAATTCATCGGGAATAGGAATGGAATCATACTCTTGCTTCATCCTATTCAGCTTATCATCCATTATCGTCTCTCCTCCTCTTGAGCTTCCTCGCTCATGTTCACCCGAAGCTTCTGTAGTCCTTGATAGAGCCTTGTTTTCACGGTATTGAGATTCTCGTTAAGCACTTCGGCAATATCTTCGATCTTCATATCTTCAAAAAAGCGAAGGATAATCAAGATCCGGTATTTGTCCGGCAACTCATCCAGTGATCTTGCCAGATCCAGGTCGGCATAACGGTCTTGACTGCGTGGCAGCACAACCTCCAGTTTTTCTTCGTCCATGATTTGGATTTTTTTCTGTTTTCGTATGAAATCCAAGGACGTTGTTACAACGATCCGGAAAAACCAGCTTTTTAGTGAACCCGTATTCTTCAGGTTTTCAATGGACATGAAAGCTTTGTGGATGGCATCCTGCACGATGTCGAGGGCATCCTCTTTGTTGCGGACATAGCTGTAGGCCAGTCGATACGCACTTTCTTGGTTATCGGTGATGCATTGGATTAGAAGCTTTTCCAGCTTCCGGCCGACTCTCATCTAATCAGACACTCCTTTGGGCCCGCGCGGGTAACCATCAATTGCAATTGTCTTACGGAAGCAAGACGGGCGAGTTGTTTAAAAAGTTTGATTTGCAATAAAAAAATTCAGCCACTATGTGATTTATACAAGGCTATAAAAGATAAGAAATCATAGGTGTTACTACAGAAAATAGAATTTTGTTGATCGAATTAAACGAATAAATTTCCTTAATGAAACAAGCTGACCAGATTATTGGTCAGCTTGTTTCATTCCTGCAGTAAATACCTTCTAGCTTTGAAGCCCCTTGTCTATTTAATCACTCATAAAGAGACTCACCTCCAAGCTTAGATACTTTTCCAATCGGAGATAGGAGCGTGTTCTTGTCTATTTCGGTAATCGGACCAAGTTCTTGTCCCAAGCCAAGGACAAGAACTTGGTTCCTTAAATCAAAAAGGCCGCCCACAGGCGACCTTTTGAGCAACAATACGATTTTCAACTTGAAGTATGATCATCAGGACTCTGGATCATATAGGTCTGCATCATGTTCGGAGATCCAATCAATTTGCCTGAATCCAGGGCCACCCATCGTTTGTTGCACTTCCAGCACCTCTAATTTCGGTGCCAGCCAAGGCGCATTTTTCGTTTCCATCGGTCGTCCCCTCCTTTCTACAAAAACTGGAACCAAGATGCGAGCACCCTCACATTACTTGCACAATACAAACTCTTTAAAGATACGTATTGTATCTTTATGAGGATTATAAGACACAATACGTATCTAAGTAAACAAGCTATTTCATCCCTTTCTTAGGGTTAAGTATTTCCCTTTAGCGCTACTGATTACCCAAGTTAAAGCCCGCTCGCCTCTATTATAGCTTTTTTTATTTAGACATCTATCTAATCGGAAATGGGAACATGTTCTTGTCCCTCAAACATCAGTCGATCGATTGCATGAAAAAAGGCAACCCATCATAGATCGGCTGCCTCATTAATTTTTTTTATTGAGCACGGTTATCCTTACATTCAATATTAAATCTAGTAAGACATTTTAATAAGTTAGGTTAAGCCGAAATGTTCTGTTAAAATCTTCACTAAAACTTGCTTATAAACATTCAAATCATATGAAGAATTGTTTGCCGTTTCCTTAGCTATATTTATGTTGTTAAAAATATCCTTTTCCAATTCTCTTCTTGCCTTAAGAACCTGAAGAGTTCCCTCTAGCCCAATGTAACCAAATTTTTTTCCATACCCTTGATTTGTATAATATTCAATAAAACCCTCTGACCATTCTTTAGGTCTTTCCTTAAACGCTTTTCTAAAGGAATGCTCAAGATCATTCTGTTCAACATAAATCAATAAGGGTTTTAGTCCTTCTACAATTTTTTCCAGTTCTCTGATATAGCTAGTAACATCTTCGTTCATAGCGCCATATTTGATCATTCCTATTGTTATAGGATTTTGCATAAAGCAACAATCAAAAATGTAAGTGTCTGAACCACTCAACGCACGCTTAGTAAACTGCTTCCATCGTTCTGTAATTAGTTCCTTGTTGTAATCTAGTGTTAATTCATAAACATCGTTTTTTAAAATTACATCTAGCAACTCATTTGGAATCTTGGTCGCACCCTCATTTATCATTTTTTGATATTCAAGGAAATAATGGTTGCCTTCATTAATTATACAATTATTTAATAAATCTCTAAATTTTTCATGGTTATTTAACAATTCATCGTATTCCTTTTTCTTAAAACAAGCTACTCCATCGTAGTCAGCAGGATGATCCAAGTTCCCTTCCAAATAAAGCTGAGTTTTAATGTTCATATCCGTTAGAATTTCATGGACCAATTGAGCAGTTGTTGTTTTCCCGAAGCCTGGTATTCCCTCAATCAAAATCAACTTAGGTGTCATAAGATTTCCTCCATTCAAGAATTTGGAGGATAAGCAGGTTCGAAGCGATTTGAGATGCGTTTTCACAATAAAATAAAAAAACGAATACCAAAAGTTATCCGGGGAATAGGTTTATAAAACAACTTGACCTGCATACCCTGTAAGAATAATTAAAAAAATGCCAAATAAAAGGCTGTTACTTTTAAAGGCCTATTTTAATTTGTTAATCTTTACAGGTTAATCCACATGATAAGGTTTATGCTCCTTTGTATGCATCTCATGACTGATTTTACCATTGGAAATGTAAAAATACAATGAAACGTAAGCAATTCGTGTGCACCGCATCTCTATTTTATGACTATATGTTCATCGAATAAACCCTTCAATAATATCGAATTAATTCGAATCCTTAATTTATAAGATAGTTATTCGATATGTTGATCTGATGTACGTTTGAGTGACATAATGGATCCTCCTATCAAAAAAGCAGCCCCGTCAGGAGCTGCTTCATGTTATACCTTATCTTGTAATCTGATCTGTTCCCGCTAACCTGCCAGCTTACTCGGCATCCGGATAAGGATTGATCTTCTGGATCGTTCCGTCTTCGTTGTATTTTAACTCGGAATATTTAACACAACGCTTGTGGTTGACGCCTTCCGACAGGGAGCTGTCGTGATAGAACAGATACCACTTGTCTTCAACTTTCACAATGGAGTGGTGGGTTGTCCAGCCGATAACCGGAGAGAGAATCTCGCCCTTAAACGTGAATGGTCCCATGGGGTTCTTGCCGATCGCATATACGAGCTTATGCGTGGTTCCTGTAGAGTAGGACAGGTAGTAGTAGCCGTTATATTTATGCATCCATGGGCCTTCAAAATATCTCCGGTCCTCATCCCCGGCCAGAATTGGATTCCCGTCTTCATCGACAATCGATATCTCGGCAGGCTTGCCCTGGAAGGACAGCATGTCGTCGCTAAGCAGTGCAACTTGCGGTCCAAGCGCCGGCTGGTCAGGAGCCGGTCCTTCTGCATCTGGCAGGAAGCTGCCAGTCTGCCATTTCTCCAACTGACCACCCCAGAGTCCGCCGAAATAGATGTATGACTGATTGTCGTCATCCACCAGTACGGCCGGATCGATACTGAAGCTGCCTTCCATATAATTCGGCTGCGGCGTAAAAGGGCCTGCCGGAGACTCTGATGTTGCCACACCTAGACGGAAGATACCGTCATGGTCCCGTGCGGGGAAGAACAGGTAATAGGTATTGTTCTTATAAGCGGCATCCGGTGCCCAGAGTTGCTTGGAGGCCCAGGGAATATCTCTCAGATGCAATGCTTCGCCATGATCGACCACCGGGGAATCGAAGTTGTCCATTGAGAGGACATGATAGTCTTCCATTTTATACTGGTCGCCGTTATCGTTGCTCGGCTCGTCATGATCGAGGTCATGGGAAGGATAGATGTAGATTTTGCCTTCGTAGACATGAGCGGACGGGTCCGCAGTGAAGATGTGGGTTACGAGCGGCTGGTGCGGCTTAGGTGGTTGTTGTTGATTCATAATGCATCTCCTTTGGTATTGGAATAATAGAATTCAGGACGGATACATATACTGTCTCCGACCTTTTCAAACAAAGCAAGCGCTTACATATCTGATGTAATTGTACACTCCCCGCTTGTTTTTTCCAATATACATACTAAAGGTCTTCCCCGAAAAAATGTACAATTTCTAACTTTACTGCTTCGTCCAACTAAGTGTAGATGATTCATAATCATATGTTATACTTGAAAGGTTGTTTTAACCAAAAGTAAGGAGGAATGTAAAAATATCTGTAGCGATTGTGTTATTCCATCCGCATTTCCCCCTTTTCTTCCTGTAACTTTTATGTAAAAAATCTAAATTGAGAGTCATACTAACTAGGAGGATGCATGTAACAAGTTGAATGTAGCATTTATAGATTTATAGTCTATAGCTACCAGTACAACCAGAATAGGAGTAACTTATACCATGAGAAAAATCATTCAACGTACATTTTTAATGACGACTTTAACCGCTCTTCTTACGATTCCTTTAGTCTCAACCAACATGACCATATCTGCTGCGGGTTATAAGCTACTTCCTAAGCCAGAATGGACATATCATGTACCGTCCGATACGACCACACAAATACATAGTAAGAACAATTATTACACTGGGAGAGTCGTTTTTCCTATTGTGTCAGAACTGACTAATCTAGAAACCGCATATACATTCTTGTATAAAACAGCTCGTTCTGCCGGCAAATCTAAAGCTGTAAATTCAATACTCGCGATAGATGATAAAACAGGAAAACAAAAATGGATTCATGACTCACCTATGCGCTATAATTCTTTTGACTTGGATGAGGAAGGTAATGTCTACTATTATGATGAGGTAATGTCTGGTAACAAAAAGGTATACAAATTAATTGCCCTGGATTCCAATAACAAGCAACGTTGGGTCAAAACATTCAAAGAGCATTTTCAATTCAATATACTGGAAGACGGACGTATAGCAGTAGTTACGTTCACCAAAGACACTAGCGTAATCACAATTTACAACCAGGAAGGCAAGCAGCTTATCAAAACGGAGTTTCCTGGTCACATGCGTCATATTCAGGGCAACTACGTCGGATTGATCAATTCTAATGCACCGAGAAGCACGACGACCATTGATATCTATTCCATATCCACTGGTAAAAAGGTTGTTACTGCTGTCCAACCACAAGATCATGTCAATATTGTGCATGCTGACTTTGAAGTGTTAAGCGGTGGCACTGTGATTGTTCCAATATATGATGCTAAGACGAAAGTAGAAACTTTACACGGCTACAAGTCTAACGGGGAAGAAAAATGGACCAGAAGATTGCCTAAGCCAGCACAAGATGCCGTGTACGGCACAACATACGCCCACGGCATGTACGATTCTATATATGTATCCTTAGGAAATAACTACTTGATTCAAGAAAAAAATAAGCTTAGTTTGTACAATACTAACAATCAATTGATAGCGACCAAGACATTTGATGATTTACCTGCACAAGGATTGCTACAACAACTCAACGATTACAGTATCGTCTTCGGAGCCACTGATAAATCACAAGCCTGGTATGATTCAACTAAGCCAGAGCCTAAGAAGGCAGTCTACTACATTCTAGATTCGCGGACATTAAAAGTAAAAAACACCCTTGAACTCGATGACGCTCTTTTTCACCAAGCTGATATTCGTTTTCACGATGAAAACACATTCTATATTCACATGGGTGAAACGATCACCAAATACGTTTTAAAATAACCTATGCAAGCTTGCACATTCACCTGAATAATGACGTATGACCTCGCTCCTTGATAAGAGCTAGGCATACGTCGTTTTTTTATTAGGTTATTTCATATTAGCAATCGGGTTAATACTCGTAATCCCCCATCAATGCATCTATCCAACATATTGAAGAATTAGCTGGTATAGCGCTATGGAAAGCCCTAGAAGACTCGCCTTCATTTTTGATGGATGGTATCTCTCTCGGTTTGATAAATATAATTAAAATCAATAAAAATCCAATGGGAAGCGATAGCTCAAAGTCTCCTTCTGATGAACCATAAGAATAGATTGGTGTAACGAGTGTACTGATCCAACAGTAAAGTGGTTCTCACACAAATTAAATAGATAATATGTGCAAGATCTAGTTATTTTCTTAAAAGGTAGTGCGGAACTGATGTTTCGATCTGTTATTATACTGACCGCTTATGTTACATCTTTTCATCGTGTAGTTTATACACCAATATTATTATGTATTACGGTACTTAATTCGTTTATAAGTGATGAGCTAAATGATTTAACATCCATCTAATCGGCAATTGAATTTATATTCATGTCAATTCCGGCAATCAATACAAGTCCTTGGCTCAATACAAGGACTTGTATTGATAAAAAAGTCGATAAAATAACGACTTCTTTTTTTGTAATTTCAACTACCATTTTAGAGACTTGTTACCTCGTGGCACAGCTTCTTTGTATTTATAATCGCTTAGCACACCGAATCCAACATTACTTTAAGCTTTGCGAAGCATTTCTCTATCGCTTAGGTGTGAAAGCATATCCTTCGTCATGGCCTTCAAGTCGTAGCGGGTATGAAATCCCCATTCTGTTTTCGCTGCCGTCGCATCAATGGAATGCGGCCAGCTATCGGCAATTGCCTGTCTCTTCGGATCAATATCATAATCGAGGATAAAGCCGGGAATCTCTTCCCGAATCGCTGCAGCGATCGCCTCCGGATCCACGCTCATTGCGGTGACATTAAATGAGTTTCGGTGTATCAACCGGGATGAATCCGCTTCCATTAAATCAATGATAGCATTCAAGGCATCCGGCATATACATCATGTCCATGTTAGAGTTCTTGGCAATATAAGATGTATACCGGCCAGTTGTTACAGCTGCATAGTAAATTTCCACCGCGTAATCCGTCGTTCCTCCGCCGGGAGGCGTCATATAAGATATCAAACCCGGGAATCGCAGCCCCCTGGTATCCAGACCGTATTTGTAAAAATAATAATCACAAAGCAGTTCGCCGGACACCTTGTTCACGCCGTACATCGTATTGGGCCTCTGGATCGTATCCTGCGGGGTATTGTCTCTCGGAGTCGAAGGGCCAAAAGATCCAATCGAGCTTGGGGTGAAAAATTGGCAACTGAGCTCCCTGGATACTTCAAGTGCATTCATCAATCCGCCCATATTCAAATTCCAGGCAAGCAACGGTTTCTCCTCTGCGGTAGCCGACAGCAGCGCAGCCAAATGGATGACGGTATCCACTTCGTATCGCTTGGCGATTTCGAACATCGCCTTAGCATTCGTCACGTCCAGCAGCTCGAATGGCCCGGTTCGGGTAATTTCGTGGGATGATGATCTGAGATCCGTAGCAACGACGTGGTCCTCACCATAATTTTCACGTAATTTAACAACTAACTCAGAACCGATTTGGCCCAGTGCTCCGGTCACCAATATCTTTTTCATAAGACATTCCTCCCGAAATAGACTCCCATAGGTTCAACTAAATCAGCTTCATTTCTTTGCCAACTTTCTCATAAACGGAGATCACCTGATCCAGCATCTCCTTGGAATGGGCAGCTGTCGGCATGTTGCGTATTCTTCCGGTTCCTTTCGGAACCGTAGGGAACAGGATTGCCTTGGCGTAAACGCCTTCTTCATAGAGCCGTTTGCTAAACTGTTGGGTGGTTACTTCATCGCCAATGATACAAGGTGTGATCGGTGTTTCGCTTTGGCCTACATCATATCCAAGCCGACTCAAGCCATTTTTCAAATGATTGCCGTTCTCCCACAGCTTCTCGATCAGTTCTTTGTCATTCATCAAAATGTCGACAGAAGCGCTACAAGAAGCGATTACAGCCGGTGGCAGCGATGTCGAGAACAAAAACGGACGGCTTCTCAACTTCAACCATTCGATCAGTTGTTTTTTACCCGCGACATAACCGCCAACAACGCCGATCGCCTTGGAAAGAGTACCAATTTGAAAGTCGATGCGGTCGGACAATCCAAAATGCTTCACGGTTCCCGCACCTGCTCCGAGAACGCCCGAACCGTGGGCATCATCCACATAAGTAATCAAATCGAATTCTTCTGCTATTTTCACGATTTCGGGCAGCTTTGCGATATCACCATCCATGGAGAAAACCCCGTCGGTGATGACCATAATTTTATGATACTGACCGGATTCCTTGGCCTCTTTCGCCTGCTGTCTTAAATCATTCATGTCCGAATGTTTAAAGCGGATCACCTTGGCTCTCGACAAGCGGCAGCCATCAATAATTGAAGCGTGGTTCAGCTCATCTGATAAAATCGCATCATGCTGGTCCATTACCGCGGATATAGCAGCCATATTGCAGTTAAATCCGGATTGATACACGATAACGGCTTCCGTTTTTTTGAAACGGGCGAGTTTTTCTTCAAGCTCAACATGAAGATCCATCGTACCATTAATTGTTCTCACAGCTCCTGCGCCAGCCCCGTATGTCTGCGCTGCCTTAACTGAAGCGTCGATCAGGCGGTAATCTGTTGCCAGTCCCAAATAGTTATTAGAAGACAAGTTGATTAGAGACTTTCCGTCGATACGAATAACAGGACCATTTGCACCCTGTAGCGTATCGATGACGTTATATAGACCTTTAGTCTTTAGATCTTCGATGTTAGAATTTAAAAATTGGTCCAATGCTTGACTTGACATTCCATTCCCTCCTCGATATACGTATGTCCTCGTACAGGAGACAACTAATTATACTTAAAAAACCTTGTTATAAAAGGATTTTTTCTGATTTCAATGTAGCATCTTTTTTGTTTTTTGTACACATATGGAGGACGAATTGACAAAAAAATCCGCAAATAAACATAGCGATTGCTCCCCAATTCCCGGAAGCAATCGCTGCTATATTTTTGTTTATATCTTTTGTTGCTCGGTAACTTTATGTGCAGCCATTTCCATAGCTACAAACTCCTTGCTTCAGTTCACTCACATTTTTTCACATCGCCACGATAATTGGCCATTCTGAAACTGGCTCCGCATCCACACGAAACTTTGGCATTTGGATTATTCATGGTGAATCCGCCTAACATTCCGCTTTCTTCATAATCAATCTCAAGACCATCGATATATGGAATACTGTTCGCGTGAACCAATATCCTGAATTGCTTTTTATTTAATATAATGTCTTCTTCTGCCTGCTGATCATCCACGACAAGGGTATAAGATAAACCACTGCATCCCCCTTCAACAGCGCCTACTCTAAGGAAAGCATCTTGGATATCCGCACTTGATAAAATTTCGATAATTCTGTCCGATGCTGCATCACTGACCTCGATGATCATCTTCATTCCTCCCTGATGGTATCATTTTGAAAATCTTGTATCCCAGTCCATTAGACAGGGGATGAATGTAGCAAGAGCAGCTCCTTTGGGTGTAAGTTCATACATAATTTGTGTAGGATGTTCCAGTATTGTTCTTTTGACCAAATGATCATGTTGAAGACCCTTCAAACGTCTGGAGAGGATCATTTCGGAAATGGAAGGAATACTTTCGAAAATTTCTCCGAATCTCTTTGGGCCTTGAGACAGAGCACATAAAATATGGATCGTCCATTTCGTTCCGATGATACGATAAGCCGTAAATAGTTTATTCGAATCTTCAGTGAACAATGGTTTGTACACCCACTTTCTTATTCATCGGCGTGGTGAGATCCGAGTGCTGGCAATGATACTCATGACAATCAACAAGAGATGGAAACCCATGGCTACAATTAAGCCGGATTGAAGTGACATTCCGCCAGCCTGGCACACGACAAGGATGGAACCACCGATGCCGATCACTACGCCAGGTGTAAAAGAATCTGCGAATTGCAGATTTGCTGAGGTTTGGCCCACGCCTTCTTCCCCCGTTTGGGAAAATGCGACAACACCGCTAATCGGATGTGCCAATCCGATACCGACTCCTGCGATGATCTGACCAATAACTGCAATGGTAACGGTCACAACGGGTACCCAAAATACGATGGCAATCCCTGTCGCAAGCAGTAATACCCCAATAAAAATTCTCATATGACGTCCACGGCCCTGATCTGCCGCATCCCACCGTCCTTGCAGATACGCAATGATACACCAACTTAATGCAGCACTGGCTACAATTAATCCGGCCTGCGAAGGTGTAATTCCTTTCACGTCGATTAGAGCCAGTACCAAGAAATTCTGAGTGCTGGTATAGGCTGCGAAGAACAACCCACGTGTTGCCAGAATAGCTGGCATACCTCTGCGCAACGTAAGCGTTCCCTTCGGTAGCAATTTACGGAGAGGAAATACCATAAATACAAAACCAATTGTGACTAAAACAAATCCCACAATGCTCGGAAGCCTACTTAGACCAACCAGGAAAATCCCTGTACCCATCGTTAAGAGTAACGCCATCCAAGTGGATGAAGATCCGCTATCCCCTCCCGTATTCTGCACTTTCAATTTCCTGAAAGCGGGTAAACTAAGAAATGCTGAAACAACCAGCACAGGTAGGATCCCCCAGAAAACAAACCGCCAGGACCACTGATCTGCTATAAGACCTGCTACATATGGACCAAGCATGGACGGCAGAACATAAGCTGTACCAAATGCTCCAAGTATTTTGGCGCGTAACTCATCCGGGTAACTTAAGGATATTGCCGTGTATACACAAGTCATCATAGCTCCGGCACCCAAACCCTGCAGAGCCCGTGATCCTATCATGATATACATATCGCTTGCTGTTGCGGCAGCAATCAGTCCTACGATAAACAACAGAAGCGCAACGGTAAACGGTGCTGCAGGTCCTTTTTTATCTATGATCCGACCGACGACCAGCGTTCCGATAATCTGCGCAAGCAGATACGTACTGAATATCCACCCGAACAGACTAAGACCGTTTAAGTCTCCAGCAATCGAAGGAGCTATGGTGGTTACGGATAGACCTTCGAATCCAACGGCCATCACTGACAAGATGATTCCTATGGAAAGTGCAAAATAACGTGGGCTGAAAATACCTTGATGATTAGACGACATGAAATGTGACCTCCAAGAAAAATGGTATGTATACTCGTATCCGGATACTTAGTAAACATTTTTGTTTATAATGTTAAGCTACAGTTCCACTTTGACTTTGTCAACATTTTTGTTTAAAATGTAGTGAGTGAGGTAAATTTAGTTGCTTCAAAAGGAGATGCACTATGAGCCGAAATCAAGTCAAAAAAGATGTCTCCACCAGTACTCGAAGAGCGATCATTGATCTGTTAAAGGAGCGAGGTGGCATGGATGTTGTGGCACTCTCCTCTCAATTTTCGTTGTCTGGAATGGCTGTTCGTCAACATTTGAATGCGCTGAAAGAAGAAGGATTAGTTACGAATGTGGAAGAGGCCCGTCCCATGGGTCGACCCACCAAGCTATGGATATTAACTCCCGCGGCTAATCGTTTTTTCCCAAGCGGCTATTCCGATTTATCCGTCAGTCTCATTAATTCGATGAAAGAAGCTTTTGGTAATGAAGGGCTGGACAAGCTGCTGGATGTTCGAAATAAAAATATGCAAGAAAAATATCTTCAGCATCTTGGCGATGCATCAAATGTTAGAGAGAAATTGGAGAAACTGGCCGAGATTCGAACAAATGAAGGTTATATGGCCGAGGTTGAGGCGCAGGATGATGGCAGCCTCCTACTCATTGAGAAGCATTGCCCAATCTGTGAGGCGGCGGCGGTATGTACCGGGTTATGCAAGAATGAATTACATTTATTTAAAACGGTTCTAGGCAATAATGTTCATATTGAACGGGGGGAGTACCTTTTAACAGGAGGAACAAAATGCGTATACACCGTCAGGCAACATAAGCCATGAAGAAAAGAGCAACCTCAATAGAGATTGCTCTTTTGTTTACTTCACATCAGTACTTGTTGATCTCTTTTATTTTTATTTTATCTCATTCATAAACTTCCTAAAGTTTTCGACCATTTCTTTGGATCGGGTATGGTGTAAATAATGTTGCAGCCGTGATCTCTTCAGGCGCATAGGTATCATTGTCCCCATACAGTATAGCACTACCGTTTCTTTTTACTTGGAAAGTAGATGGTTATTGTTATTATCGCAGTGGCGCAAAATGGCTGATGGAAGACAGAATGTTTTCCGTTTCCGAGATAATATCAGGTGTAAGCTGAAGCTCAACCGCTTTGAGATTCTCTTCAATCTGCGCGGGTCTGCTGGAGCCAATGATGGCAGAGCTTACTACGGGTTGACGCAGAATCCAAGCTAATGCGAATTGGGACAAGGTTGCTCCGAGTTCATTAGCAATTTCCGACAGCTGTAAAGTGCATTGGAGCACGTCCTCACGTAAATAACTGTTGATGACACCATTCGTTTGATCATTCGCAGCCCGTGTGCCTTCTGGGATTTGTTGCCCCGGTTTATATTTGCCCGTGAGCACACCCTGTGCTAGTGGAGAGAACACGATGAGCCCCAGCCCTTCCTGCTCGCATTGCTTAATCACACCTTCTCTCTCGATATAACGCTCAAACATATTGTATATTGGCTGATTGGAAATTAACGGACGCAAATTCAGACGTTTGCTGATTCCAGATGCTTCCGCAATCTGTGCGGCCGTCCATTCACTGACACCTGCATATAAAATTTTGCCTTGCGCTTGCAGATCATCCAATGCTCGAAGCGTCTCATCAACAGGAGTTTCGGAATCAAAACGATGACATTGATATAAGTCAATGTAATCTGTACCCAACCGCTTTAAGCTTGCCTCACACTGCTCGACGATGTGCTTGCGGGACAATCCACGTTCATTCGGTCCCGATCCTTGTGGGAAAAACAACTTTGTAGCAAGGACATAACTACTACGTGAATACGGCTTCAACGTACTTCCCATAACCTCTTCAGCACCTGCATACGAATTCGATGTATCAAAAAAGTTAATGCCGAGTTCGTATGCTTTGTGCATACATGCACGAGCTGCCTCCTCTGAAATGGCCGATCCATAGGTCAGCCAGCTCCCCAATCCGATTTCGCTAACCTTCAATCCACTTCTACCCAGTCTTCTGTATTTCAACTGAATCACTCCTTATGAGATTGGTTGGACTAGAGCCTATAATTGTAAACGCTCTATTGTACTATCTTAGGATAGTGGTTAAACTTAGGTTTAAGTCAAGGCCTTCAACCCTTTTTTGAAAGGAAGATATGCTTGGAATTTACGATTAAACAAGTCGCGGAACGTACTCAATTGCCTGCTTCCACTTTGCGGTTCTATGATCGGGCAGGTCTTATGCCTTTGTTGAAAAAGACGGAATACGGTACTCGTAAATATTCCGAGATGGATATATGTTGGCTGGAATTAGTACGTTGTCTGAGAGACAGTGGTATGCCACTTGAGAATATAAAAGCATTCATGCTGCTCTGTCTGGAAGGTTCAAGTACTAGTGAACAGAGGAAAGAAATGCTGCAGCAACATCGGCAAAATATTATGAAGCAAATGGAGATGTTGAACTGTAGCCTTGATGTCATTGATTATAAGCTAGAACATTATAATGAGATAGGCATCTTCCATATCGATACCAAATAATACGGTTGATGTTTACCAGCTTGATGTTCCTTTCAAATTTGGCTCTGCTACTCTAATTATAACCTCCAACCCTGTTGAAAATATTTTTACGAGGAGTGATTTTCATGCGACAACCGATCCAAGACGAATCATGGTACTCATACCCCGGAATGGTTGCAATAGTGACTGCGCGTCATGAGGGGCGACAAAATATTATGGCTTCTGGATGGCACACGTACATCGGCTCTTCACCAGGAATATATGGTATATCGCTTCGCAAAGAAACCTATACCTATACATTAATTAAGCAAAGCGGAGCATTCGGTGTACACTTTTTGCCTGCACATTGTTCAGAAATAATTCAAGCCGTTGGAACATACAGTGGGAGAGATTTGGACAAATTCAAGGAATTCAATATTGAGTATGAGGAAGGACTACAAGTCGATATACCTGTTCTCACGGATGCCTACTTTGCATACGAATGCCGTACGTTGAGCATTACAAGCTTTGGCGACCATGAGTGGATCGCAGGAGAAATTGTACAGCGGTATAGAGATGAGCAATGTTTTTTAGAGAATGGACTCCCCGACTTCTCAAAGCTTGAGATTCCATTATATGCAGGCCAATCAACCTACAAAATACTAAATCACGAAAGCCCGGAAAAGAACCATCCATTGTATCTTAATAGATCAAAGTAGATCTAAATCCTCTTAATAGATCAAAGTAGATCTAAATCCTCTGAATAGAACTAAATAGAAAGAGTCCCCTTTTGGGGACTCCGTTCATCATTCTGGATTTTTACGAGTTTTTCATGATACTGGGTCGCCATGCTCATATCGAGAAAGTTACCGCAGCGACTTAGCAAAGCCTGTTCTCCATGTAGGATATTCTAGAACCCACCCGCATTCGTTTTTGACTTTGTCGTTCGAGGCCCCTCTCTCCCACGGACTTCCTCCCGATTGAATGTCTGGTGCCGATGCACCCAAAGCTCGAGCATATACAGGGAGCCAGTCTACTCCCTTGGCGGGTTCATCATCGACGATGTTATACGTGCCGATCGGCCAATCGAGCGCCAGCAAAGCAGCATTTGCGGCATCTTCGACATGAACAAATGAAGACACCCCGTCCGTAGCGTTCATTTCTTGATTCATGATCTTTTGTGCGGTATCCCCATTTTTAGCATACCAAGTTGCAGGTCCATACAAAGTACCATATCGTAAAATGACATGCGCAGGAATTTCTTTTACAGCTTCCTCCAGGGCCACAACACCGTTAATGGTTGTATTTCTAGGCATAGGTGCATAGATGTCCAATGCGGTTTCTTCCGTCGCAGGGGTTGTGCCAGGCTCATAGGCCCATGAGATACTCTGTGCAATCATTTTTTGTACCTTCGCCTGTTTAGCTGCGTCTACCAAATTGCGGGTTCCTTCAATACGTATGCGTGCATTTTCTGCTGAGCTGCCTTGACTTAATGAGGTAAGTTGATGAATTACAACATCAGGTTTAATTTCCATTAGAATATCCACCATTTGCTCTCGATTAAACACATCGGCAAGCACGGCTTTGGCTCCTGTTTGCTCGATGGCTTCTTTCTGCTCTTCTTTCCGCGTCATGCCAACAACTTCGTGTCCAGCTTGTACGAGCTGCAGCAGCAACAATCTCCCAATAACACCACTTGCACCAGCTACAAAAATTTTCATAGAAATAGACCTCCAGGTTCTGTTTACAATTTATTATTTTGAAATTTCGCATACTTTATTTTGATAAAATCAATGAATCTTCTTTAGACATCATAGTTAAGGATAGAATTCCCATCGCTGTAGAGATCAATACCATGACCAATATTCCTTCATTAAAATGACCCGTACGATCATGCAGATAGCCTGTTAAGAATGGGCCTGATGCTCCAATTAGAAAGCCTATGCACTGCGTCATAGCCGCCCATGAGGCCGCCTCTTCAGGCGAAGTAGTCAGTTCAACCGGAAGCAAATTGAGCAGTGCAAACAACATACCCGATCCCAAACCACAAATAAACACAGCAAGCCATAAATAAGTAGAAAAGAAAATCAGCAACAGACCAGCAGCTTGCATTATGGAGGATACGATGAGCCAGTTTCTTCTTGATGGATGGCTTTTAAGTAACTGTTGCACAATGGCACCACTTGGAATTTGTATCAATGCGAACAAAGTAACCATAAGCCCGGCATGAAGTTTGGAAGCACCTGCTCCAATAAGGATTAAGGGAAGCCAACCTAAAAGGGAATAAAATACAAGGGATAACATTCCGAATTGCACAGCTAGAATCCATGCTTTTTCCTTTTGCCAAGGTAGTTCTAACGATTTTTTGTATGCAACGGTTGAATTCGGTTTAGAGCTAGAAGGATGTTGCTTTAGCACACTAAGCCATAGAGGCAAAGCGAGAATCACAGGCATCCCCCAGAACGATAATGACATTTGCCACGAATGAAGCTTCCAATTCAAGGGTGAAGTAAGGCTTGAACCAAGTGCCGCACCTAATGCTAGAGCCATAGAATAGATTGCAATCATGGAGGGTGCTCTGTCAGCCATATGCTTTTTGATAAAGCCGGATAACAAGGGTCCCATCATAGCAATACCTACACCAGATAACAATGTAGTGAAAAATAACAACGAAGCGGAATGGATAAATAGGCGTAAAAGTGTGCTCCCCCCAATCAGCGTTAAGGAAAAGGTAATGACCTTCTCAATTCCCCATTTTTCACTCAATTTTACAGAGAACGGAGCAAGTATCCCCATGCATAACACCGGAATAGATACAAGCAGGCTGGATACAGCACCGCTTAGGTCAAGGTCATGTTGGATGCTTCCCAAGACAGGAGCAATAGATGATACAACAGGTCTTAGATTCAGAGATGCCATAAAAAGTGCTATAACGCATAACCAACGATGCAATTGGTAATCTTTGTCCATGGGTATAATGGGTATCGGAGGTATACTCTCAGGTGCTGTGTTCATTGTTGGTGCTCTAAGGGTGTTGCTCCTATGTTTTCTCATACAATTCGCTTCTTTCTATAGGAATAGAGTTTGGCATGACTTATGATATCATGATATATTGGTCATCATTAGAGCCATTTTTATTTCATTTTGACCATACCACTTTAGGATGAAAGGAGATCCTTCATGCAGTCCGAACGGAATGAAACGAAAACCAGACAGGTATACTCGTGGATTAGAGATCGAATTATGCAAGGCATTTACAAAGCAGGGACCTCCCTCCCCTCTACTCGGGAATTGGCCAAAGAACTTGGGGTTTCACGTGCCCTTATTGTAGAGGTGTATGAGCAGCTAACGGCTGAAGGATTTCTGGAAGGTAAACAAGGTTCAGGGACCTTTGTAAGAGATATTGGCTCAAGCACAACGCTACGTCTGCAGCCTGAAGATAGGAGTTACAGGAATGAGGATATCTCTCCAATGCATGGAGATCGTTCATCTTATATCGATTTTCGTCCCAGTTTTCCTGCTCTTGAGCATGTTCCTCTTCAGAAGTGGAAAAGAGTTGCACTCGATGTGTACCACAATTTCCCCCCTTCTATGCTCGGGTATCAGGAGGATATGGCTGGTGATATGGAGCTTCGACTAGCTATTTGTGATCATCTTCTCCATATCAAGGGCCTTCACTGCCTTCCTTCGCAAATTATCGTTACGGCTGGAGCAACGCAGGCTTTTTCGATACTCGGCAAGCTTTTATTAACGGCTGGTGAAACGATTGCAATGGAAGACCCAACGGCAACATTTATTCATAATATCTTCGCTGAGACGAGCGCCCGGATTGTGCCTGTGCCCGTAGATTCCGATGGTCTATGTGTAGAGCAGCTGCCAACCGATGTGAAGCCCAAATGTATTTTTGTAACGCCGTCTCATCAATTTCCGTTCGGGAGTATTCTGTCGATCAGCAGGCGCCTCCAATTGCTGGACTACGCTCGAAACGCAGGCGCCTACATTATAGAGGATGATTATGACAGTGAGTTTCGTTACGGGGGAATGCCTATTCATGCCTTGCGAGAGCTTGATACAGAGCGGGTAATCTACGTAGGGACATTTAGTAAAAATATGTTCCCTGCATTAAGGCTCGGTTATATTGTGGCCCCACAAGAGTTGGTAGAATCGATCGTACAGCTTAAACGTACGGCCGATATGCAGTCTCCTGTCTTATCGCAATCAACATTGGCCCGATTTATGAACGAAGGGCATCTGAAACGTCATATTTTGCGAATGAAACGGATCTATCATAAACGAAGAACTCACCTGCTTCAGGCGTTACGGGAAACATTTGGAGAGAACGTTCAAATATCGGGTGATGCAGCAGGTTTGCATCTTATCGCAACTTGGCCAGGACGCAGCGCGGATCTTTTGACAGCAAAGGAACTGGAGAAGCATCATATCAAGATTTACCCAGCCGAGCGATACACCATTCGTAAAGATCAGCATAATGACAGTCTTATCATGGGCTTTGGCAATGTGAACGAGACTCAGATTTCCGAGGGGATTCAAGTGCTTGCACAATTTATATAATTTAGTGAGCATTTATATTTCTCCAAACGATCCAAAATCGCGAATATAAAAAAGGAAGAGCCTCTGCCCTTCCTTACTTCAGTTTTATTTCATTTGTACCATCAGATGATCCCTTCATCGAAATAGGATACCTGCACATTTTTACGGACGATTTTTTGTAAACTTTCCTCATAAAATGGCATCAGCGCATCCGCTTCTTCAAGACGAATCCAGGTTATTTGTCTGATCTCATCAGGTCTTGAGATGGTCTCAGCTCCACTTACAATGCATGCTCTGAAGGTTACACATATACCATGTTCGGAACAATCTTTCTTCCTATACTCATTTATGGCTGCGACACCTTTAAGCTGTACATGTAAACCTGTTTCTTCATATACTTCACGAATGGCAGCGGCTTCTAACGTTTCGTGAGGTTCAACTTTGCCACCCGGAAGAGACCACGTCTCTGAGCCTATATTTTGGACCATTAATAGATGTGAATCATTCGAGTCGGTAATCAATGAATAGACGGTGTACACTCTGTTCATCCTTTATTCCTTTCTAGATGCTGACGATAATGACCCCTAGAAGAATAATGCCAATGCCTGTCCATTGACTCTTCATCAGCTTTTCTTTCAAAATCCATCCGGCCATAAGTATGGTAACGACACTATATAATGACGTGAGTGCAGTTGTGCTCGTGGTATAATCAATGGTTTGTCCCATATTAAAAGAGAGTAAAGCTCCTGTATCCAGCAGGGCGGCTACAACCAGAATAAGACCGGTTGACAGTCCTATGCGCGGGAGCTGGATTCTTTTTACCCGTAGAAGTGTAAACGCACAGAAAAATTGGATGATCCGTGTGACGAGTACAGGAAGAGTCACCCCCAGCTGAGGAGTGACGTATCCGATCGCCCAAAAATAAAAACCGATGCAGATTGAGGCGATAATTGCCTCCGGTATACCCGACAACGTCACTTGTTGCCCAGCGCTTTTGCTTGATCTCGTTACCGTCAACACGCCGATAATCAGTAGGATGACACCAATAATCGTATTGAAAGGCAATCGCTCACCGCTGGCAAAAGCTAGAATGGCAGTTACCACAGCAAAGCCCGAGCCGATCGGAGAAACGAAGGATAAGGTCCCCTTTTCAAAAGCTCGATACAACAATAACGTACCAACAAAGTTAATTAAACTTATACCTGCTATTCCCATCCATGCCATTGCGTTTTGACTAATATGAGGGGATTGCGTAAGTACATACCCTCCCAGCAAAAGTGAGGAAATGAACTGAATTCCGAGCAAGGCAGGCAAAGTTTGAACTTTTCTGGTGGCCTGGGTAACCATAAAGTCCGAAAAACCAAAACAAAGTGCTGCAATCAGGCCGAATATCATACGTTTATCCTCCAAATTTCGCTTTTTGCCATGCACCCGAATTATTTATAAATTATGATGGAGATACAGAATTGTGGCTGCTGCCCTTCGTTTTACGATTCAAAGTTCTCTCTTCCCCGTACTTGTAGAACAGTACTAAGCTAAACATAAACAGACTTGCAAAAAGCGTGACAAGAGGTAAGCTCCACACTTTTTCTGCTGGAAATATAAAGGTTAGTAGCGGTATAGCGTACAAAGCGGGAATTCGGGCTTGAAAAAGGCGCGATATCATGACGACTACAATCATATCCATGAACGTAGCCAGCACCTGTGAATCCAACTGCATAAAAATGAGAACGCCAACGGCAGCAGATAACGTTAGTGTAATTCCCTGCTTAAATGCAATTTTTGCTGTGTACATCGGCTTTTGCAGCGATTCGTAAACGACAACAAAAATAGGCGGAATTACAGCCATTTGTTCATAACCCAGTAACCAGCAAACACTAAGCCAGCATAGTGAAATTCCCAGGAAGATTACCATGTATTTGTATTGGATCATCGACTTTGTTGCGAGATTTTTATGAAGCTGGAACACAACAACTCCGGCCATTAAAGTTAATGTAAAACCAAAGACAATCCATACAAATGACCAATCCTCTGAATGAATAGCGAGTGGTAATAGACCTGTAGCAATGGCGGGTGTAAGATTCGAACGTATTAATCTTAAAAACAACATCATGAACATTAGAGTAAGGACGATCTTGATTGGATAAAAAATCTGGAACTGATTGATGATCAGACCTATCGCAGCTGTAACGGTCGGTGCAATGAATATGACAGAGGGACGTCTGATCCACCCTGGTTCTCTATATACCCACATGGCAATAGCCATCGCTGCAACCTCTGGTAAAATGATCTCTGAATGTTGTAAAAGTTCAGATAAGCCAATCATGAGTAGAATAAATAATATCGCAATAACGTAAGGCATCTTGCTTATTTTGTTCGTTGCGGGATCTGTTGCATTCATATGCTCCCCTTTCATTCCCTGTTGCTGTTGGATAATCATAGCTATGATTGATATACATTTATTACAGCATGCTGTTTGATTATGCTAACATGAATATTTTGAATGTTTTAAGTACCACTATATGCATTTTTTTGCATACCAATTTTGAGTTGTAGGGAAAGAAGAAACTAAATATGTAATGAACTTTAGCGTTATACTTGAAAAATGGTGTGTGTATAACGAAAAAAGTCGCTAAATTAGCGACTTTAATAGGACTATGTTCATACCTGGACCCATCTTTCTTTCAATTCTCTATAAAAATTACAAGTATAGTTTCTATATGATGATAAAAATTAACTTCTATTTAAAATGCCGAGATAAGCACTCCAGGGTCCAACATCATTCCTGTATCTCTCCGCCATCACCCTAACAATCTGCGAAATATGTGTAAAATCATGAACGACCCATGCAGAGAGAAGCTCCCTTAACTTTACCTGGCCAAACTCCGGATGCAAGCCGGTTTTCTCCAGGTCAGGATTTGAAAGGATGATATCGTTGAGTGAGGAGATACTTGTCTTTCTGATGATGCTAAATTCCTGTAATGCCTCTTCCGTGGTTCGATCCGTTGTATCCTTCAAATGGGAGAAACGGTCAAAAGCAGGAAACAGCTGATGTTCCCCTTCCACCACAATGGATTGTACTCGCGGAATCCAATTATGTTTCTCTGCTTCAATGAGATGTTCCATCACCTCGTGTACATTCCAGGTTCCATCACCTTCATTACTTTGCAGCCATCCGTTTGAAAGTCCAGATAAGAATTGCTCCAGAGTTTGCGGCGTGCGCTCCAAAATCTCAATTGCTTCTTGTAAACTGAAATTAATATCAATACACCCCTCTATTAAATAATACATTCAATGATTGAACCAAGCCCATACCTTTGATCTTTACTAGAGTCTCAAATGAGATTAACAAAGCAACTTCTTTAAGTCTTCATTTGGATTGTTCTATTAGTTTCTTTTCTTTAACGCTTGTCCGTGTTCCTTCTTTTCCTAACTTTTCAGATGGATGTCACCATATTGAAAAACTTTTATTATGTCAAACGAGGAGTATAGCTCTAACGGGTCTTGTATATATAACAGCCCCCTTCTCTAAGGAATCGTTTGGAATACCCATTATTCTTCTTGTGCTTTCACTTTTGGCAGGTTATTTTTTGGATCGTCGATTATTTGTTAAAAAAAGAAGGTAATTTAGGGGATTCACATTTAGGCAACTTATAAAACAGATTGAAAGATGTGTCAAACTAAAAAAGATGGGCAAGAAATACAAAGGGAATTCCACTGTATTTCTTGCCCGGTTTATTTCAAAAAGATGGCGAAGGAGCAACTAACATCCCAGATGGAAGGTTGCATAATTAGTTTACGCCCAGTTTCTCTAACACAAGATCAATCGATTTTTCCTTAATATGAGGAGCATCGCTAATAATCCAGTGAGGTACAGTATAAACTTGTTTGTTCTTTATTGCCTTCATGTTGTTCCAGATTGAACTTTGAGTTAATTCCTCGTAAATCTTTTTAGCTTCTTGATCTCCGCCGCGCAGAGGGCGCCCAATCTGAATAAATATATGATCTGGATTTAGCTCCGGCAACTGTTCAATTGATATATTTTCGAAATTTTGAATCGATTCGGTTTGAGGCAAATATTGTAGGCCTGTGTCTTGAGATAATGTCGCTCCTAAGGATTGAGTGGAGCTATATATTCGAAGTACCTTAGGCATCACACGCATATAAAGGACCGTTTCAGTAGGGTCAATCTTTGAGGTAAGGAGCTGCATTGAAGCAGTTGCCTTCTGATCATACTGAGCTAACCATTCCTCCGCTTCCTTGTTTTTACCAAGCATGCTTCCGAGTTCTTGCAAAGATTTACGCCAATCATCGTTTTCCTTTGTAAGGATTGTGGGTGCAATTTTGGTCAATTGGTCAACAATTTCTCTTCGGCTTTCCCAACCGATAATTAAATCCGGATTGCTTTGAGAGAGTACTTCGAGATTGGGTTTATCTCCAAGATCAATGACACCCTCTAATGCATCTTTCTCTAAATATTCCAGGTTCGTTTCTCCCATTAAGTTTGTCATAGCGTAAGGTTTGATGTCCAAGGCTAAGAGAAAATCAGCTAGTTGCCAATTTAAAACTGCAATCTTTTTGGGCTCTCCATTTATCGTTGTTTCCCCTGCTTCATTCGGAATAGATATGGAATGCTCAGATGCTCTTTCCCCGCTTTTATCTGCATTAGAATCACGCTGCGTACCGATTGTGCGTTCACCTATACCACAACCAGAAAGGAAAAGGGTACTAATCAGCAGTAGGAGTAAAGTAATTCTGAGATATTTTTTGATATGTAACAAATGTCTTTCCCCCCATGTATATAGAATGCACACATTATAATGATAATAATTATCATTGTCAATTAGCAAGAGGTATTATCCATTCCTAGCAGGTAGATTACAAACCTGGCGTCAAGATCTAATGTAACCTACCCTTCTGTTCATAAAGATAGGCAATTACGAGTTCAAGAAACAGCGGCATCGTAGGATACAAAGATCCTACGATGCCGCTACATGATTCATACGATAAATGCTCCTCCTTCAGTGTAACGATGCATCATCTCAGAAGTTTTTAAGGAGTTAATGCACGAAGAATCTCCCTTAGCTTAGAGAGCGTCTTCATCTGATGCTGCTTCATGTGCAATCCAGTTTGCGGCGTGCGCTCAAAAATTGCGAATCGCCACAATAACTTTAATAGTTACGAATGATTCATCTGTTTCTTGGTATAATATTTTTCCATCACTTGATAAATAGATTCACTTTTAATGGGTTTACTAATGTATTCATCCATTCCTGCCTTCAAGCATCGATCCCTATCCCCTATTAGAGCATTTGCAGTCACTGCAACGATATAAGGACAGTCTTCTGAAGATAGATTCTCTTTGATCGCTTGAGTCACTTCAAATCCATTTAATTTTGGCATCTGCACATCCATAAATACTATATCGTATGCATTTCTCTTGACAGCCTCTAACGCTTCTTTTCCGTCCGCGACATGATCTACGAAGTGTCCCTTTTTTTCAATCATTTTACTAAGGACAAGCTGATTCATTTCATTATCCTCTGCAATCAGAATATGGAGAGGGGTGTCTCTATTCTTTTTTGGGGAGAGCTCTAAGCGTTGGCTGACTTCCTCATTGTTTATTTTAAAGCAGGCTGTGAATATAAACGTTGTGCCAGGTTCATCTGCATCCTCAATCCATATATCTCCATGCATGAGTTCTATCAATTTTTTGCTGATCGCCAGTCCCAATCCCGTTCCTTGTGTTTTGCGGGTCATAAAGTTATCCAATTGGTAGAATGGCTCAAATAATTGTTGCCTTTTCTCTACTGGAATTCCCACTCCCGTATCTTTGACTTTAAACTCGAGATACACGTTCTCCTCACATTGTTCTTTAACCCGTACTTCAATTTCAACGCTACCTTCGAGCGTAAACTTCACAGCATTACCGATGAGATTAGTAAGTACTTGTTTTAAACGAGATGCATCACCATAAAGCGGTATTGGAAGCGTCTCATCCAAACAAACATGAATGTCTAACTTCTTTTCGCGGATCAAAGGTTTTACGATTTGCACCGTTTCTGTCACGATTTCTTGAAGATCAAAAGGATCAACCACTAAATCGGTTTTCCCTGACTCGATCTTAGAAAAATCAAGGATATCATTGATAATAGTAAGTAAGGAATCTCCACTCTTTTGGATAATCTGAATATATTCTGTTTGCTCCTTGCTCAGTCCCGGGGTATCTAGAAGAAGATCTGTCATTCCGATCACACCATTCATAGGTGTCCGTATTTCATGGCTCATCATCGCCAGAAAATCGCTTTTCGCCTGATTCATCCTTTCAGCTGTTTCTTTGGCAATGAGAAGCTTTTTCTGTTCTGTGATGTCCTTGGCTATTAAATAGTAGCCGACATTGACATTATTAATAATAATTGGAGCAAGCGTTACCAACACTTCCGTTTCACGGCCGTCCTTGTGCAAAACAGTGTTCATTTTCTTCTCAGCCAAACCATAGTGACTCCGCAGAATGAGGCCTAGATTACTGGCTCCAATAAATCTTCCTATACTTTTTCCAATCATTTCGTTTACTGCATAACCTGTCATTTTTACGGCTGCAGGATTAGCATTAATAATGTTTCCACTCATGTCAAATGAAATAATAGCATCATGATTATACTTTTTGAGCGAGGTGTAACGTTCGATGGTTTCTTGAAGCCTGAATTCGATCTGTTTCTGTTCGGTAATATCCTGAAGTACACCTTTTAACTCTACGGGCTGTTGATGTTTGTTATAAATGATTAACCCACGTAATTGAATATACTTTACTCTAGCTTCGGACCGAGCGTATTTAAATTCAAAAACAAATGGATCTCTTTGTTCTGCGTCTCTTATTTTTTCTCGCAAAGATGCAACATCTGCAGTACTCATTACCTTATAGATATCTTTTGCGCAATAATATTGGTTTGTGCGGTCAAGTTCAAAGATTTCCAGCACCTGTTCAGAAATGGTGATCTGATCATGAACTACATCCCATTCCCAGCTTCCAATCTTCGCCAAGCGTTCGGCATTTGCGCTAATGCCTTTACTGTGCGAAAGTTTCCGTTCAGAACGGATACGATCAGTGATATCTACAATAAAGCAAATAAAGTAATGGAGTTCACATGTTACGTCGTCGCTGACTGGAGTTACATGAAATGAACACCATAATTCTTCGCCATTCTTTTTAATGCAGCGCCTTTCATATATATTTTCTTTTACTTTGTTATCAAAAAGTCCAGCTTCTTCAACTTTATCCATCGAGGAATTCTCCGGATGCGTTAAATCCTGGCAGCGGAGCTCCATCAGTTCTTCATAAGTGAAACCGGTCATATGACAGAAAGCAGGATTCACTTTCAGCCAATTTCCCTCCGGAGCTATAAGAGCAACTCCAATCGGTGTATGGTTATATATTTGCTCGAAGAATTCATGATGATTAACCTTCTGAACCTGCATTGAAAGCTCTCCCCTACTTCATTTTATGATTTAGAATCATTTTCCCAAAAACATTATTCTTTGTAAATCAAAATAAAACGAGATAAAACGTTTTTAAATATTAGCCTTTACCACATATCCAATTTGACTTCCAGTAACGGACAAGATGACACTGAATTTAGCATCGGACTACATTCTACTCCTCAAGTTTACGATAAGATAATATAAGTTCATAAATAATTATGCTTTATTTACTTCCAAGGGGGAACAGAACGTGAAACACAAGCGCAACAAAAGAATGGATTTAAGATTAAAACTATATTCGATCATCCTTGTCCCACTACTGGCTATGGGCGGCCTGATTCTGTGGGCAACGAACTACTCCAGTGAAAATTCATCCTTGATGACAATGCAGCATAACAACCAGAAGCTTGCAGTGAACATCGCTTCTGAGATGGGTAAGGAATCAGCATTAATCAACTCGTTATACAACTCAGGTTCGGAGGAAAGCTCCGAATACAAAACACTTAGAGAACAGCTTGTTAAGGCTCGCCTTCAATCGGGGGCTCTTTATGTTTATATGTATAATAAAACACCGAAAGGATGGGTCTACACCGTGGATGGCGCGGATTGGGACGATCCGGAATACAGTCCTTACGGGACTGCGTTTGAGCTGAACTCTCAAACTCTAGAACGTTTGGCTAGCGGTGAAGTTGTAACTACTGGCATTGTCGAAGATCCTGTCTGGGGAATGCTTATGTCCTCTTTTACACCAATTAAAGATTCGCAAGGAACTACTATTGGTTATTTGGGCATGGACCAGTCTGCAGCAGAAGTTGAAGGTGTTTCCGCAATAACGTTGAATAATACGTATGGTAAAGTTATCCCGATTTTTGCAGTAGTTTTAATTTTATCGTTCATCATTATGCTGCTTGTCGTAAGAGGGATCCTTCGTCAAGTATCTGACATTAAGTCAAGCCTGGAACAGGTCTCTTCCGGGAATCTCCGAGTTGTATCCACTCAGATGACAAACGATCAACTCGGGGACATCAGTAACCTAATCAATACTATGGTTGTGCAACTAACGAACATTATGAAGGGAATACAACAAGGTTCGGCTACACTACAACAGTCTTCTAAAAATATTGCCGAGACGGCTCTTACAAATCAGCGTCAGTCTGAAGAGCTCTCCAGAGCCATCGAGGAAATTGCCATAGGCTCCATGAAACAAGCTGAAGAGACAGAACGCTCCGTCCAGCATTCTGAAAATCTGGGCAGTATTATGAATGAAGTAGGTTCTTATGTGGAACAGTTCACCCGTACTTCCGATCAGTTATCTGCATTGCAAATACAAGTGACACGCCAACATGAAGTTCTGCTAGAAAAAGGCCGTGAGAACGCCAAACTTGTTGAGGATCAACAGAATATTTCCAAGTCGCTGACGACACGCTCGGAACTTGCTTCTTCCATCAGTGGACAGATTCACAACATATTAAAACAAACTCAAATTTTATCTTTAAATGCTTCGATCGAAGCAGCCCGTGTTGGTGAAGCGGGTAAAGGTTTTGGAGTTGTTGCTAATGAGATGGGACATCTCGCTCAAGAATCCGAACGTTCGATTCAGGAGATTGATGAGATACTGAGTTCATTTGTTCAAGAAATTCATCATATGGGAACGCATCTGGATTCAAATATGTTGGCTGCCAAGGAGCAGGAAGAACAGATCGCTGAATGTCTTCAAAGCTTCAAACAGGTAAGCCGGTTATCCTCTGAAGTGCATGAACTTGCTCAACGTCTGGAAAATCGGACAATCCATATGCAATCCATTCGCCAAGAGGTAGAGCAACATTTGAGTTACATTGCTTCCGCAACCGAGGAAACATCAGCGATGTCCGAAGAAGTTTCCGCCAGTGCTGTAGAGCAACAGCGTTCGGCCAATGAACTATCAGGTATTTCCGGAGAGCTAACCCTCCTTGCTGACAACCTCAAATCGTATTCAGATCAATTTCAAATCGAAGTCCATGATACGGATAAATAATAAGTAAAGACCGATGCTTGATTCAATAAAGTATCGGGCTTTTTTTATAGTTTTTGACTCTTGGTTTTACTTTTTAGGAGAGTTCCCTTATTCTTTTGTTTTGTGTTACGGTTCTCTGTAACTAAAATCCAACCGGCCAGTGTTTCATTACACAGCGGTTTGTTTTAAATTATCAACAGCTGGCTTTTCGCATGATTACAAGCCGGACTAGCAATACTAAGGAATAGTTGGAAAAAGCATACATAACGGAGGTCTCATCATGGTTTTCACAATCACAATTATCATCGTTGCACTGTTTGCAATATGGGGAGCAGTTGCCCCTGATCAGCTGGCGGATGTAGCTAACGTAGCTTACAACTTCTCGATTCAAAATTTTGGCTGGTTTTATTTGCTGGCGACACTGTTCTTCCTGATCTTCGCTTTTTATTTAGCTTTCAGTCGATTTGGCGGTATTAGGCTGGGGGATGACGATGATGAACCGGAATATTCTACGATTTCCTGGCTATCCATGCTGTTTAGCGCTGGTATGGGCATTGGACTAGTTTTCTGGGGAGTTGCTGAACCGCTCTCCCACTATTTATCTGCACCGGAAGGAGCGGCATCCGGGACTACGCAGGCAGCGAGACTTTCAATGCGGTATTCCTTTTTCCACTGGGGGCTGCATCCTTGGGCGATCTACACCGTCATTGGTTTAGCACTTGCTTACTTCCAGTTCCGGAAAGGCTACAAAGGTTTGATTAGCTCCACCTTTATTCCTCTCATCGGTGAGCGACTTGCTGCAGGTTGGCTTGGTAAGGCCATTGATATATTGGCGGTCATCTCCACCATCTTTGGTGTGGCGACCTCGCTTGGATTGGGTGCGCTTCAGATTGGCGGGGGGCTGAGTCATTTATTTGGAATTCCTAATACGACAATAGTTCAGGTTGTTATTATCACCGTTGTAACTGTACTTTTTTTAATCTCGGCGACTTCCGGTCTGGATAAAGGGATTAAGATTCTAAGCAACACAAACCTTGTGATCGCTGTGTTATTAATGCTTTTTGTATTGGTGACTGGCCCAACAACGTTTATCTTCGATACATTCACGACAACCATGGGCAGCTATTTACAGAATATTACTAACATGAGCTTGAGACTGACGCCGTTTTCAAGAGAAACCTGGATAGGGGCGTGGACGTTATTTTACTGGGCATGGTGGATCGCATGGGCTCCCTTTGTTGGTACGTTCATTGCGAGGGTATCGAGAGGTAGAACCATTAAGGAATTTGTAATTTACGTCCTGCTTATTCCAAGCCTTTTCGGATTTATCTGGTTCTCCGTCTTCGGCGGAACAGGACTTCACCTGGAATTGTTTGATGGCGTGCGTCTGGCAGAGGCTGTCAAGGAAGATACAACAACTGCTTTATTCCTTATGCTGGAACAGCTGCCTTTAGGCACGATCGTAGCTTTTATCGCTACAATCCTGATTATGATCTTCTTTATTACATCGGCTGATTCGGCTACCTTTGTACTCGGTATGCTGACTTCAGATGGAACGCTGGACCCGAGTAATCGAGTAAAGCTTACTTGGGGAATTCTTCAGTCCGCTATCGCGGTCGTGCTGCTGATCAGTGGAGGATTGAATGGCCTACAGACGGCCTCTATAGTGGCCGCATTGCCATTCGCTGTTGTTCTGATCGGGATGTGCGTCTCTCTTCTCAAAGCTTTGCAAGCTGAGGATCGTGAGCGTCGTCAGAAGGAAAAACGGCAACGTCAAAAGCTGAAACGACTGCTTGAAGAACAAGATAACCTGCAAGTCTGAATTTCAAATTTCAAGCAGGTCATGTATTCTTGATCTTTAACGTATACAACCTCAACAGAAAGACAATGAGGACACCCACCTTTGCGTGGGTGTTCTTTTATATCATTTTATTTTGTTGATCACCTGAAAATCGGGATCTCTAGCCCCATAAAATCTCAAGTAAGGCAGTTTATTATTATGGTTTGATGTTACTCCATTCGCTTACATCACATTGTCCATAATCATTATCGCCCACCGCAACTATCGTACCATCTGATTTCAGTCCAAGCGTATGGGCACACCCTGCTGAAACAGCTCGAATCTCATGCCATTCACTTACAACACATTGCTGATGTTTATTCGAACCCACAGCAATGACTGAATCGTCAGATTTTAAACCAACCGTATGATAACTTCCCGCTGCGATAGCTACAATATCACGCCATCCGCTTACGTCACATTCACCTTCCTTGTTCCTACCCACAGCCACTAGCGTGCCATCTGACCGAAGCCCAACCGTATGAAGATACCCGGCGGAGACAGCTAATATGCCTCTCCATTCGTTAACGTTACATTGTCCATACTTATTGTTACCAATGGCTGTTACTGTACCGTCTGATCTGAGACCGACTGTATGCCAGTCTCCCGTCGTGACTGCTGCAATATCGCGCCAGCTGTCAACGTTGCACTCCCCTTCATTATTTCGCCCCACCGCAACTACCGTGCCATCTAATTTAACCCCAACAGTACGACACCAGCCGGCTGAAACGGATACTATATCGCGCCATTCGCTTACATTGCATTGCTCATGTTTATTCCAACCGGTAGCTGTTACCGTACCATCGGATTTAAGACCAACGGTGTGGGCATTACCCGTGTTTGTAGCCATATGAACATTTGCAGCATCAACTGCGACGATATGACTCCAGTGACTTACATTACATTGTCCGCATTTATTATCACCCACTGCTGTTACTGTACCATCTGATTTGAGACCAACGGTATGACGACGACCCGCCGCTATAGTAGAGTTGCGAAGGCGTTTCGTGTCAAACCATGCTTTCTTCCGTGAACTGTAGTCCATATCGTTCCTCCATCATTCGAAATCCTACTTTTTCCTCCGTTCATTCAAATGATCTTTTCAAAAATGATTTTCCAAGCGGATTATTTTCACTAATGAAAAAAACCTCAGATGATAACTATTCTGAGGTTAATCCACTAACTATTTTTGAAAATTCCTATCCTGTTGCAGTCTTTTGATTCTGAAGACTGTCGTGTCAGTTATTTTCAATACCTTTGATGACTTCAACCTTCTTATCCCCTGCTGTTGCTATGTCTAACGTGGTTTTACCTTGGATCGCAACGATTGCACCAGTAGCTAGCATAGAAACGATTAAAGTTGCAGTCAGGGCAGTGGAAATTTTCTTCTTGACCATAACGATACCTCCCATATTTTCATGAATTTTTCTAAAAAAGAGATATGACTCAGACTTCACTGAAGAATAACAATATTTCACTTTATTGTTGGGTAATTTCATCTGGTGATTGTATTATAACCTACTGATAATATTTGTAAAAGGTTTTTACTGATGCTCAAAGAAAGTCAGATTCTACTGAATCTATACCTAAGCCCTACTGAAAACGACCGAAGTCTCCTGACTCTCTTGCAGTATTAAGTTAACATATTTCTGGTTACCCTTCATGTGCACTTGTGTCTCAACTCCATCAACCAGAGCGGTTGTCCATGGCAACCCCGAACTCAGTCGAATGGTATTATCTTGAATAAGTGAAGACAAAACTACTCTGATTATCCCCGTTGATTGATCCCATGACAAACGGCTTACTTTCACTTGTGTTCTTGCCATTAAGCCATCGATGTTACCGGACATCCAGTCAGAAGAAAGTGCAGGCAGTACTTCTATTTCTCCTGTATTGGAATAGAGCAAAGCTTCCTGTACCGCGGCAACTACACCAAAAGCAGTGTCCGTACAATAACAATGATTTCTACGGTTAGTATCATGATCAGTCATCAAAGAATCATAATAACCACCTTCGGTCATCATTGGTAGGAGTGAATGAAGAACACCACCTGCATTTTTTAATCGTGCATGTACGAGTGCTTTATGCATCCAGCCATGACCTGCTGTTGCATCCGTTGTGTTAAACTTGTCTCTGTTTGCCAGAGCTATAGCAGAAGCCGATGCAAGATCTGCATCACCGTGGGTTTCATAAGCAGGCCAGGCAGCATATAAATGACTCAGATGCCGGTGATCATTGTTTTCAATATACTCGGCCATAGCCCACTCACAGAGCGCACCATCTTCACCGTAACGATATGCTGGCAACTGCCCCATCAGCTTGTTCCACTTGTCTACCGCTTTCTCATATCCCGGGCGCTTTAAAGCCATCTCCGCTTGAATAACCATATTTAATCCATCTCGTGCTGCAGAAATGTCCATCGTAGCGTTTGCGGTGATAGTGCTGTTATAACCAATTGGGTGATTCTCAGGAGAGTACGTAGGAATGATCATATAACGCTCACCGGCAAGTAATGAACGTTTGCCAGGCTCATAACGTGATTGTCCCGTAACATCTGTGAAATACTCAGGTGTACAGATCTGCTCCCAGAAGTTAGCTTGCTTGGTGAGCAGCGGTAGCAAAATATCTTGAAGCAGATTCAGCGTACCGCGTTCTTTCAAACTCAGGAATGCCTCATCTGATAAGCCGTTGTCATGAACAGATAAAAGCGATTGCAGACGATCGATGTTCATCTCCTCCGCAATGGGAATATCACGATCGCCGAAACATTGCCAGTATTCAAAAATAGGAAGTAAACACCAGCTCGCACCGGCATTCCAGTATTCAAAAGGATAGTCGTTATCATATTCGACATGCATAGCACGGTCTCCGTCTGAGTTAACACTTACCTGAATCGCATCATGCATGCCGTAAGCCATACGGGCATTGGCTTCGAAATCCGGGGCATTTCTGAGGAGAAATGAGATGTACCCAAGCTGAGCCTGTGTTAGACTCCCCGTATTCATGGCTGCGACTTGCAGGTTCACATTCGCATCAAGTGTGTAAATGCCTCTCCATCCCGGATTCCATTCGCCTGTCCACATCCCGTATAAACGAGGAGCACTGCTTCCGCTGCAACAGATCATAGCATATCGCCCCTGGTTGTAGACCTGTTCCATAAAAGCATGATTAATTCGGTTTGCGGATGCCTGTTGCAGTTCAATGAGTTGCAGATTATCGACATCTTTGTGTTTCTCGTCACCATCAAGAGCAAAACGTACAGCGTTAAATTCACGGGAATGCCATTCGGCATGTAATGAAAGTGCCTGCTCATAATCAAATGCACATTGTGCATGACTATACTTCTGCACGACCGACTGGGTGTGCTGTAACAACTCATCTACAAGGAAGTAGCTTGAACAGTCGGCAAAGTTCTCTATGCTCCCCATCTCGTGAGTTCGTCCCGAAGTTGTGATGAGGTATACGGCATCGGCATCATTGATCTGAATTGCCGGGTTTTGTTCCAACCCTACATTCATCTCCTCGTCTGTGTCTTCCAGCAAGATCCGTTCCTTCGTACCGTTAACAACGATAACTTGAGTAACACCTGCATATCCACCTTGGCTCAACTCACTCCCTATATAAGAGGGATAATGAACCACTTGAGCAAGATAACAGGCATCGGGATCTACCAGTTTTTTGTATCGAAGTGCACAAACTTCGGACATCCCGTTATGAGCCCCGTCCATATGTGAAATATCATCAAGCTGCAACACCATATTGATCTTCCGTCCAAGGTCAGAATGCTCCAGCTTAGTGATGGAAACATCATCTTTTCTAGATGTAAACGAAGTGCGTACCCACAAGCCATCGTTATCACGATATCTTACGCCCGTTTCGGCCGTTTCATAGTTCGTCCACCGTTCATAGTCTGAAACTTGTTCTCTGTTTATCATGTTCAAGCGAAGCTGATGACCTGGATGGTAACAATAATAAAATGTTCTTACACGGGTCTGCCCATTGTTGTGCTTGATTTTCCATTGATCATTCTGTTCAAACACATTTTGTCTGGCTTCCTGCAATTGACTAGTCAGTTCTGGTGGTATCTCTCTAGGGTCAGCGGAAGGGAAATTGAACCACATATGTTGAAAAATAAAGCTATCGGAATAAGGTGAACCTGACGTAATATAGCCATTTCTTCCATTTCCACTTACCATGCCATCTCTCCAGGCGTGCCCCGGATTTACAGCGGGTATTTCGGTATAATGCAGAGCGTAATTGCCTCGATCATATAGATGAGCTCTCGTTTTTCCCAACTTCCTCTCCCCCTTTTTCCATTTCCCAATCAAGCTTTCATAGCTATAATTATAGGGATGAGCAATGGAGTTGTGTTATCACAAGAGCCGACCAAGTTCCGTTCATGATGTCGCATTATGACAGAGGAGAATAAACCATGAATCTGCCCCCGATAGATATTGATGATATGGATATCAAGTTAAAACTCGATGACCTTGTCCTTAACGTACTGTATGTAAAATTCGGTTATTTTCATCAAACGATGCCCAAACACAGCCACAGTCATGGCAGCTATGAGCTTCATTATATTCCCTGTGGAAAGGGTCTTCTTATCGCCAACGGGTTGCATTATTCCTTGACGCCCGGCACCTTGTTTATGACCGGCCCTGAGGTCGAACATGAGCAAATCCCGGATCACACGGACCCCATGGCCGAATACTGTGTTTTTTTTGAGATTGTATCTGGACCCAAAGCAATGGATATTCTCAGCAAGGGACTTCTCTCTAGATGGCTGCTGGATACGCCTTTCTGGATTGGCCCCGATCAGGAAAACATGATGTGTTTATTTGAGATGCTTGCTCGGGAAGTGTCACTCAAACATTTTGGTTTTCATCAGATGACAACAAACATACTTGAGATGATTGTGGCTCGGACGATCAGACACTATCACCAAGCCCCCACCGCGGTACTGAATGCACCGGTTAAAACACTAAATGATAGCAGGCTTGTGACCATTGAGAACAGTTTCTTATATGACTATCAATCCATAACACTGAAAAAGCTTGCGGATCAAATTGGATTAAGTACAAGGCAGACAGAAAGGACCGTGCGGAAGCAATATGGAATGTCGTTTAAGGACAAAAAATGGCAAGCGCGTATGGAGGCTGCAGCAAAGCTTCTGCTGACGACCGATTTGCCGATTCGAGAGGTAGCTATCGCGGCAGGCTTTTCAACACCAGAACGATTCAGTCATTCGTTTAAAAAATATTATTATCAGTCTCCCTCAAAATATCGGAGTGAGCGCCGTATACACGATATGAATTGAAACTCATCAAGATTTTGCTTTAATCCTAGATGTCATAAGCATTGCGGCAGGCTTTTTTCCCTTGACCAATACGATGCAGGTAATTAAATTCATCTACCTCTTTCGGTAAGCAACCTTATGAAATGCATTAATATAACGAAATATCGATTCACCATCATCATTTACGCGCTTGCTTCTACCCAATGGCAGTTTCATTGCCTGATACGGCTCTGGCACCATGCTATATTGATGAACATAGGAGGTCAGGACAAACCCGTTGCGTTGCCAGAACTGAATGCGTTTCAGATGAGCCTCCGTTGTCCCGGACTCCGCCTCGATAATTATGCCTTCGACCCCATATTCCCTTGTTACCCAAGCCCGGAGCTGTTTCAGCATCCATGTCCCTATACCCGATCCGCGCAACTTCTGTTCAACCGCGAGATAGTCGATGACCAGGAGGCGCTCCTCCCCCTCCCCCACCAGTCCAGTAACCGCCATAGCAACTACCTCCCCCTGATGCACGCCCATGTGTAAATAACCAATTCCACGATTCAGCATACTGCGGAGAATCCCTTTTGTCTTCGCGCCGGAGGGAAAAGCTTCATGATAGATCCGCTCCATCCGCTTCCACAAAGCTTCATTCCAGGTCTTTATAGTTGTAAACTCTAATTCCAGCACTTTTATCGCCTCCAGATGGTTATCACAATTCCTGTCTCATGTTGTCGATCAACAGCGAGTTCTATGGGAGAACGCTCCCCACTTCAGACCTGCACGCACAGGTTTTTACTTGCTTACGATGATTCTGGACAGCATTCAGAGTCTGTTCCTCCCTCACCTTATCCCAAGCGCCGCGGTTCTTCTGCTTTTTTCATTGATCGTGATCCAATCCATAACATGCTTAATGAAGCAACTAACAGTAGCACAATAAGGGCTACAATAACAGCGGAAAAGGACTGATCAAACGCAAACCGTGCGGCTTGTTTCAATGTTTCCGAAGCAGATACAGTCAATCTTTCTGCTACGATTAAAGCTTCATCCAAACTATCTTTCACATTTACTGGAACATTCAATCCTGTTGGGATTTTCATGGTTAACGTGTACACAAGACCTGATAGACTGCCGATCATGGCTATTCCTGTAGCTCCACCAACTTCATATCCCACACTTTCCATAGATGCAGCCATACCTGCTTTTTCATACGGAGCACTACTCATTATAGAATGAGATGCTACAGTCATCCCACCACCTAAGCCTGCTCCGAAAAGTGTCAGTCCAAATACCTGCCCAGCAATGCCTGAATCCAATTGTACAAGATAGATTCCCAACCCCACTGCTGTAAGGAATAGAACAGCACTCTTGATATAAATAACCTTGAAGCGATTCAAGAGCATTCCGGTCACTGGAGCTGCAATGACAGATGCAAAAGGGATAGTTAGCGTGTATACTCCAGATATTAGTGGACTGAAACCCTCTACCAATTGAAGCCGTTGCGTCACAATATATTGGATTCCCGTCATAGAAAATAAACCTACCAATGCTGTAATAAATCCTGTGGTAAACAGAGGTATCTTAAATAATGAAAGGTCAATAAGTGGGTCAGAACTTCTGTTTTGACGACGTATAAAGATAACAAGTGCCATTATGCCGACAGCAGCTCCAATTACTGCAAAAGTTACCGAACCTTCACGGCGAGTAAACTCCTTGATCGCATAAATAAGAGTCACCAAGGCAATCATAATTTGGATTGAACTGGTTAAGTCAAACTTTTTACTTCTATTCCCTTCATGTTTAGGACAAGCAGTATAGTTAGTGCAAATGCTAGTATTGCGATGGGTAAATTAATTAAGAATACAGATCCCCACGAGAAATACTCGAGAAGAAGTCCACCTACGATGGGTCCAAGTCCTGCACCTCCTGAGGCAATAGCGCCCCAAATACCAATAGCCAAGCCTAACTCACGCGGATCTGTAAAAGTAACTCTGACGATTGCCATGGTAGCAGGCATCATAATCGCTGCTCCAACAGCAAGAAGTACCCTTGCCGCTATCAAAACATAGGGGGTGGGAGCAAAAGCCGCAGTAAGTGAAGCTATTGAAAATATAATCAAACCTATCGAGAAAACCCGTTTATAACCAAGTCGGTCTCCTAATGTCTCCATTGCGGGAAGCAAACCCGCCATAACAAGGGAGTAACCATTTAAATCCATAATTTTTGTGAAGCAGTCGCACCTAATTCATGTGTTAACGTTGGCATAGCCGTGTAAAGAATCGTCATATCCATGACGATAAGTAAGAGTGCACTGGATACAATGATTAAAATCATCCAGCGTTTGAATGTTGACATAAGTAATCTTCCTCCGTACGAATTATTTTAAACTTTTAACATATTGAACTATAATGTATAGGGTAACCCTATAGTCAACAAACAAATTCAGCGAATTTAATACATAGCTATAGAGGCATGGAGGATAGAAAAATGTCGAATATATCAAACGAATATTTCACAACCAGTGAACTAGCTAAAACTTGCGGAGTGACTAAACACACCCTTTTTCATTACGATGATATTGGACTGTTAAAACCTGAATTTGTCAATTCTAAAGGCTACCGTTATTATTCCGTTCAACAATGTCTTGTACTTGATTTGATTATTGTGCTCAAAAAAGCCGGGAGTTCACTAGAGGAAATCAAGGTTTTTCTTCAGAAGCAAAATACGCCTCTATTCATAAATATGTTAAAAGAAAAACAGGTGGAGTTAGAACGAGAACAACGTAGAATTAATCAAATGCAAAATATTCTGACAAGTGCCATCAAGATGACTGAGGAAGCAACATTAGAATTACGAAACTCACCAAAAATTCTGGAATGCCTAGAGGAATATTTCATAACTACCAAACTGGATATAGGTGATGGTGATAAGGAGTTTGCCAAAAAATTAACCGAACATCGAGACTTTTGTGAAACACACTATATCGATCATGAATTTGCGATTTGGACGATTATAAGTAAAGACCGATTTGAATCCGGGGGCTATTATCCTGAATACATAGCTAACCAAATAAAGACCTCCATTCCTGAAGAAAAGATGTTGATCAAACCTGCAGGTTTATATGCAATTATAGATCACAAAGGGTCATACGATAGCATGCCACAAACGTATTCTGTCATTAAAAAGTTCATTGCACGTAAAGGAATGAATATAAGCGGAGATGTATATGCATTGGAACTGCACACCTATTGGACAGAAAAGAATCCAGACGACTATAAAATACGGATATTTGTTCAGGTATCACATTGATCTCTCCCTCATTTGCATGCCAGATGAATAACAAAATCCCCCCTTCATTTTTATAAGGGAGGATTAATGTTAAACGTTTAATATGTTCACTCTCATTTGACTCTAAAATGATTTGGAGCATATTTGCTGACAAGAGGTACAGCACTGAATAGATAAGCTACAGTCAACACAATTAAGGTAGCAGTTAACACCCAGAGCGTAGGCCCTAAAAACACCGCGACAACAATGCCTAATGAGATAAGACTGTTTACGATTGTAAAAAGAGGATGATTCGTATCCAATTCGGCGGTGTACGGCTGGAGCACATAGTACAACACTAGATGGTGTAATGAGAAAAAGACAGCCAGCGTGATAATCATAATCCAGATCGCAAGGTGTGAACCTACATTCCGTCCCTCAGTTAGTATGAGTATAGACACACTTATGACAGCTGCAAAACACAAGCCTAATTTTAGATTGTTGCTTAATAAATATTTTAACCTTAAAAGGAAATGTGGTTTCGCATCTTTGCGATAAAATGAATAACGCATTAGCGGCATATCGCAGTGGAAAAATAACACTTTACAGATTTGACTACCCACGGTCAGATTAAGCATAGCTAGTATGAGTAAAGGTGTAAATCTTCCAATGTAATCTAGAGAAATATGATCTTTGAAAATGAGTGCCAAGACAGACAGTAACAAGCCTAAGATCATAGTGGCTATTAAACGTCTGCGGAACGGTACCCGGAGAAGATTAGCGTGCCTCTTTAAAAAGAGTCCATGCAATTGCTCGTATCCCTTTTTGTCTAAGGTGCTCTGTGTCCTCTGTTCGACGACACGAGGGTTAGAAGTGGAAAGTTCGCTTAGGTCGTTACCTTTCGATTGGATCATTCGTTGTTGAAGATCAGCAATCATGATTTCTTTGTTTAACAATGGATCGGCGTAGGTAGTTACTGCTCGCACTGCAGCGGTATAATCCTTATGTTTGAGCAAAATATACCCAGCGACAGTCCCTGACAATACGATGATTGTCATAAGCCATCGTTGTTCAAATATCACAGCCCCGAATAAAGGGATGCTCCATGGGGTTAAAGGAAGGTAAGCAAGAGCTAGTGCGATTAACATCGTTAAAATCGTAGCCCAAGTTTTCTGTATAAGAACAATGCCTTTCCGCTGAAATATTTCCAGATGTAAAAACTCACATAAGATTCGCCAAAAAGTCATGATTCCCACGACCAGCAAGGTATGAATCATCGAAAAGTTAAAAAACACAGAGACCAGCGCAAAGGCCATCCCTTGATACACAAAAAATGTGGTATATCTGTGAAACATTACAGCCCGCATAAATCGAGTTGGCGCTATTCGCATAAATCTGATTGCAGTATACTTCATCTTGTTTGTTTCCAACACTTTTGCACTAGTTACCGCACCCATCACACCACTAATGCAAAAATACATATGAAGAATAAGTGCAAATCGCTCCGTATGATGATCTTGTGTCCATAAAAGTATGGGCAACGCGAGCATTCCCCAGAAGTAAAGTATACTCTCCAACAAACCAGCGCCAAGCATTAAAATAACTGCGATTGCACCTAATGTGCGTTTCGTCCGAAAAGCAGCGTATGTTTGGTCACGAATTAAAGTGCCTACCACCGGTAACCTTTGCATCATATATATTAAACGGTTGACTAGCGTGATTACCTGCAACTGCCACATGCGAGAAACCGTATTAAAGATTCCCTGCATCGGCATTCTCCTTCTGGGCACCCTGTTCGCTTCCATCGCGCAATAACTCAATAATTTGTGTTTCAAAGTCGGGTTGAGTGAGAATGTCAGGTGAAATCCGAGTCAAACTCCCATGATTTAAAATAACTAACTCGTCACACAAATCCGTTGCCAATTGTAATATGTGAGTTGAAAAAATGAGAATATGATCCTTTTTCAGATCACGCAGCAGTTGTTTCATTTCGCTCGCAACAATGACGTCAAATGAAGTCAAAGGTTCGTCCAGGAGAATCACTGCGGGTTTCATCAGTAAAAATAGCATCATTTGAACTTTATTTTTCATTCCATGTGAATACTGTTTAATGAGTTTGTGGCGGTCTTCTAGTGTCAGGTGCATCATATCGAATAAGCCATCAATGTCATTTCCTCGCCCTTCGATTACATCGGCGTTAACATCTATAAAAAATCGTACAAACTCATATCCCGTCAGAAACTCCGGTAGCATGGGCAAAGAATAAACATAACCTACATCATCGATTTCTAAGTGACGCGATGTTGATTCGTTAATGAGTTCCATTGTGCCGCTAACCGCCTGAATCTCGCCACCCAGACAATTGAATAATGTTGTTTTTCCAGCACCATTTCGTCCAAGCAGGCCATAGATTTTTCCCTTTTCGAACTGAAAATTCACATCACTTAATACGTTTCTCTCACCAAAACTCTTCCTTAAATTCTGTAATACCAGTTTCATTGATTAACTCCTCGCTTTCAAAGCCATTTTTCTCGTTCATATACGAATTGATTAATTGTTTAGTTTTCATACCTATCAATCCCTTCAAATTATTTTCATAAAAGGATAGCCATTAACATCCCTTTAGAAGGTAAATCGTCTTAATGAACCCAATAGCTAATCTTGGGAAATTAGACAATCACTTATCTTGTATTCGATCTTGATTTATATTATTCCTTGTTGTATCTGCGAATAAAAGAAAACGAACGATCGAATGATAGTCCGCTTATCCAAGTTATTGAATTACTAGTTCCTTCCATATAAACCACTTATAGCTGTAACTTCACTAGTAAATTGTTGGAACCATTCCCCCGTCCATACGGATCGGTGAACCTTTAAATGGCGTTGCATAAGGGCTGCATACAAATGTTGCTAGTCTTCCGATCTCGCTTGGTCTAATGAAGCGCTGCAACTCGGATTGTGGAAGATTGGCCGCCATGAACGTTTTTTCTTTCTCATCAAAGGTCAGACTCTCATCCTGAATGACACTCTCGATGATCTGCTTTACGTTCTCCGAGAGGGTTGGTCCAGGCAAGAGCGTATTGACCGTTACTTCTGTGCCTTTTGTCAATTTACTGAGACTCTTCGATAAAGAGAGCAGCATAGATTTGGTTACAGCATATTGCGGCATATGTCCAGGCATTACAGCTTCTTCACTGGCAATAAAGATGACCCTTCCAAAGCCGTTGTTCAGCATGGTTGGCAAATAAAATTTGGTCAGCGCGTTTGCGGAAAGCACGTTCGTCTGAATATATTTTTCCCATACCGTGTCGTCTATATTGTAATAGGGCATGATTTCGTAAATCCCGGTGTTGTTGATCAAAATATCAATCTGTGGGAACGTTTTGAACAAAGCTTCACGTTCAGTAGCGTTGACAATATCGGCAGCCGCATTTTGAGGAGAAGTGTTCGGATAGGCAGATTTGATTTCGCGAACGACTCGTTGTACCTCTTCAGCACATCGTCCATTGATAAGTACGTTGACCCCTTCTTGAGCCAACTCCATAGCAATTGCTCTACCGATTCCTTTGGTCGATCCTGTCACCAATGCTGTTTTGTTTTTTAATCCCATATCCATAAACCATTTCTCCTTTTTCTGTCTAGTTGGCTTCTAGTTGAATGTAAAGAATACTTAACTTATTTACTTGTAAATGTATTGCTAGCTTGCCTTATCTCTCCACATGTTCGCTTCGCCAATGAGCAGGTGTTTCCCCTTCCCAAGCGCGAAATGCACGGTAAAATGAATTCTGGTCTTCATATCCGATCAGGAATGCGATTTCCTTGATATCAAGCGATAAGTCTGCCAAGTACATCCGTGCTTGTTCATGTCTTGCCTGGGTGAGCAGATGTACGAAACTTGTTTTTTCATCCATTAATCTGCGCTGCAAGGTGCGGTTACTCATGCCCAATTCTTTAGCCACCGTATGTACCTCCGGACGTCCGGCACTTAAGCTGCGCTTCATGATCCATTTGACCATGTCCGACACGGAACGATTTACTTTATGTTCATGTAGCGTATGATCCAGTGAGGGGCCCAAAATCTCAAGTAACTCTTCATTGTAGGTGAGAAAAGGAATATCCAGGTCTTGTCGATGAAGCGTCAACCGATTGCCAATAGCATCTGTCCGGATCGGGCAGCCAAAATAAGCTTCGAGAGCTTTTACATCTCCCATCGGCTGGGTAAATTCTACCGCACTTGCAATAAGAGGCCGTCCTGTTCCCTTCCGTCCCAATTCAAGCAGGAATGCTAATGTGATGCCGACTAGTAATGGCGGACAAGTGTGATCGGTGACGATCCACTCGAGATCGATTGTACAACTCTCCCCCGCCTCAACCATCTTTAATTTTTCGGGAGGACAGAGTTGTTTATATCGAGCCATCCGATGCAATGCATCACGGTAATCTCGGGCATGATATGTGGCTAATATCGGCGGCGGATACTTTGTTACTTCATAAACGGTTGCCAGTTTGATGATCCCTTGGGCAATATCGCCTGTGAGGTCGGAGTACGCTTGCCAAATAGCATAATATTGAGCGGTATTCACTGTCGTTTCTGAAATGATCGTAAGCGGTAATCCGGCTTTGCGAGCTACATCATATGAGGCAATCCCTAGCTGCCGCAGCCCTTCCCAGAAGCCTTGCGGCATTTTAATACGGTCGTTGGAATCGGATGACATTCATTTGCACCTCCTTCTGCTGAATGACACACTCGAATAACAAATCTTCCTTGTCTTCGTTGACTCACGAATAATATGATACCCTTAACTTTCTGATATGTAACTAGCACAGGGTGACAACAGACTAACGAATTACGCCGTTTTATAAACCATGTCCAGGTCATTGTACGATCCTTCCTTCGAATATACTTCTGAGATACATAAGTCACTCACCCGGTGTGTTGTAACTGCTATGAAGGATGTAATATTCCGACCTGATATACATAAAAAGGACCCGCCTGTATGTGACAGACGAGCCCTTGAGTTGAGCTTTAAAAGGAATATTTTTTCACCTTTTTAATGTGCCCGATAAAATTTGATAAAAACGTTCCCTATCAACTTCTCGGGAAATCTCCACGTTTCCATTAGGAGCTGCTCTAAACGAAGTCCCTCCCATCAAAGTCTCCTTCTGGGTTTCCACATGGACAAAACCTTTCTCGAATTGACAAACTTCAGGATAAAATATACTAACGGCCGCGAGTGGGTCATGCAGAGTCAGTTTGTTCGAACTTTTCAGCCACGAATTGCCAAAATCAAATACGGCTTTCATCAACTCCGAATTGGCAAGAAAAAGCTCCCCTGCTCTGGACGCTTCTATAGTCAATCGATCTGTAATTTCCAGTGTGATGGCTCGGTGAGCCGCTATGTTGGAAGCAAAAACAATTTGAGATGCGAGCGGATCAGCCCAGGAGTTCCAATTGTAATAGGCTTCAGGCAATTCTTCATGACCGAAATATCCATTCATCACATAAAGCCCCTTTAACAGGGATGGGGCATCAGGATAGGTGTTAAACAACGTGGCAATATTCGTCATGTTTCCAATGCCGAGTAATATAATTTCATGTGGATTTGACCGAATCATCTCATACATAAATGCAGGTGCATCCGATTTTTCATAGATATGGTGCTCCCAGTTGGACAATGCTGTCGCACCATCCGGGGTTGGATAAACAGGAACTGGCTGCAAAGTTGTATCCGATCCGGCAATAATCGGAATATTCCGCCTAACCGTTTTACAAATGGCACTTGCAATGGCCGCCCGCTTTTCCGGTTCTCCACACACGGTTGTAATGCCAACTAAGTTACACTGTGGTTCCTTTAATAAATATGCCAGACAGATCGCATCATCTATATCCCCGCCAATATCGGTATCAAGCAGTACTTTTTCCATGTATTAATCCTCCTGTATTTAAAATTAGTTATACAAGAGAAAAGTGCAAATCCCCATGCTGCACCTCCAACATTTGATATGCCTCAGTTTATCATAAATCATTAGACAGATATCCAATTGTGTGCACTTGGCTGATGCCCTTTGCAAAATCTGTTGTTCTTATGTTCCTTCCCCTAATCCAGCAAGATAATGTAGAATAAAGAATAGTCATTATGGTTCTTTGCTGCACAGGGGGAAACAATATGTTGAGGGAAAAGTTTTCAAAAGAAAACGCTTCTATTTTTCAGAAGTTGGCGCTTGGTCTTGTTTTGATGTTTGTACTAATCATCCTGATCTTCTGGTGGATTTATCGATTAAACGTAGACGAAATTCAGCGTGAGCTGCAGAAGAATAAACTTGGAGAAGTACGTTTCATGTCCTCCCAGCTGTCTAACCAATTTGAGCAGGTATTAATGAATGCGCTAACATTATCCGAGGATCAGTCGGTTAGAGGGTATACGTATGCCCTCACTTACGGGAATGATTTTGCTAAATACAAAGCCAAGCTGGAGCTGATGGAGAAACTGGCCCTTAACAGTGCTTCAACCGCATGGAACAATACAATCATTTTGTATTATCCGGATGAGAAGGCTACCGTATCTTCGGATCGTGATTTTTCATTTCAGCCGTTCGTCATGTCCAAAGATCCGCTGGATAAATGGATGTTACATATGAACAAGGATGGTACGGGGTATTACTCGCATCTAACCAAGGGACATCGAGGTCCGATGTACATTGAGATCCGAATATCACTCGAAGTGTTGCAGAAAATGATGTCTGAATATACTTCCGGGACACCAATGCTGTATGATTCGCATTTTAAAACAGCAATCCGGGGAGCACGCTCCCCACAACTTGCCGAAGCTGACGCAAAGGTTATTCCACAGATCAGAGATGATAGCGGTTTCTTCGAAATTGCATTTCAGGATCAAAATTATTTCATCAGTTATATGAAAGCAAGTATTCTCGATCTGTACTTTATTGATTACCATCTCACGAATCAGTTGCAGCAGTCTATCTCACGTAACAATACGTTGTTTGTGTTGGCCCTCGTGGCGATGCTTCTGCTCTCTCTACTGTACACGCTGGCGCTGCGGAATCAGATCCAACAACCGGTTATTCGTCTGCGCAAAGCGATTGATCGTTTTGACCGGGGAGATTTCTCAAGTCGGGTTGATGAAACAAAGACTCTCGAATTTCGAATATTAGGTCGATCGTTTAACCGGATGGCCGAGAATACCCAGACATTAATAGAGCAGGTGCTGCTTGGAGAGCTTTCGGTCAAAGAGGCCCGGTTGAGGCAGTATCAAGCCCAGATTAATCCACATTTTCTATACAACTGTCTCAACTATATTCAGAGTAAATCCAGTGTAAAGGACTATGAATCTGTAACCGCCATGACCCTGGAACTAGCTGCCTATTGCCGCTACATTCACCGCATTGAAGATATGGATACCACGCTTGGTGAAGAGCTTCGGTTTGTGAATCATTACATGTCTATCATACATATGCGAAAAAAAAGTATTACCTGTGAGATCCATGTGCCAAAGCAGCTTCTATCCATACGGATCCCTCGTATGATCCTGCAACCGCTCGTTGAAAATGGAGTCAAACACGGGATAGAGCCTTCGATGGGTCCCGGAAAAATTACAATTCGGGCAGAGCAGGATCAGGATTCCATACGTATCACAGTTGCAGACAATGGCGTAGGCATGCCTGCAGAACGGCTTGCACTCATCAGTGAACATATGGATGAATTAACGCGTCCAGAAGAACAGATTGGAACAGGAGTTCGAAATGTAAATCAGCGAATCAGGCTTACATATGGCAAACGGTCGGGCTTGTCCATTCAATCCGGCTTATACGAAGGGACCTCGTGCATCATTACTATACATAAGGAGGATATTGCAGATGCATCAGATTCTGTTAGTTGACGATGAATCCTATGTGATTGACGATCTAGAGATCTCATTCCCGTGGGATCAATACCGTATTGAGCGTATTCACAAAGCATACTCCGGCATGCAGGCATTATCTATTATGGAGGAACAAACGGTAGACATGGTGATCACCGATATTTCCATGCCTGTCATGAACGGACTTGAACTGATCCGGCAGATCAAGGCGATAAAGCCCAATCTGCCCTGCATTTTGCTTACGGGTTATGCCGAGTTTGAGTATGCTAAAGAAGCGACGAAATATGGTGTTGTCGAGTATTTATTGAAACCGCTGGATGTCGAAAAACTGGCATCCTGTCTGGAACAAACAGTGCTGTCCATCGAAGAGCAAATTCGTAAGGCCTTGTCCTATGAACAAGCCCTGAACTCCTTTCATGAGCACCTGCCTTCGCTGAAGGACAGGTTACTGAATCAACTGATTGAAGGTAACCACTATGCAGAAGATATTCTGAACGACAAGTTGCAACATTATCATCTCCCCTTCCATGCCCAAGATGAAGTACAGCTTGTTCTGGTGCGGCTGGAAGAGCATTTCACCAAGTATACGACGACCAGTTTGCAATTGTTTGAATACGCTGTGACCAACATTGCATGTGAGTTATTCAATACGGCTTTTTATACCTGGCACTGTAGGGATCATTTCGATTATCTGGTCTTTTTATTAAAGTCTGCTGGACCTGACAACAACGAATTGCATACTTCACCAGAGACGAATCACAGTGAGCAACCCATGAAGCAAAATCAGGATCTCACCCATCTTTCCTTGCAATTGCATCACAATGTTAATGAATACCTGAAAGGTGGAATTTCGGTTATTCTTAGCCATGGAGGTAGACTCCAGCAAGATATTCGTGACATGTATGAGCAAGCCCTATCGGCTCTCAAAAAGCAGGTAGGTAACGGCACGGGATACTTCCTTTCCCTTGAGGAAAGTTATCGCCCCGTATCCATTCGTTCTTTGCATATATTATATGAACCCCCAACCTTCAATCATTTACTTGAAACAGGACAATGGGAAGTATTCAAAGAACGTCTACACCGAATTAAGATCGGATATAGTGCGCTACCTGAACAAACCGAAGAACATCTGGACGAGATTCAGATTGTATTGTTATCGGCCTTTCATTACATTGCCCACAAAAATCAAGCGCTGTTGTCCGATCTGGTCGGAAACGAGTGGGTTCCACGTGTGCCTTTTCGATCAGTATCCCAACTTACAGATTGGGCTGATAACATACTTGATAGTCTGCGTCTAAAGCTGGAAGAACAGTCATTTGATGAGCAACATGACGTCATTCATCAGATCAAGACGTTTGTTTCGGCGAACTTGCATTCCCTCAGTCTTCAATCGATCGCAGATCATGTATCCTTGCACCCGGTGTACGTCTCCAAGCTGTTTAAACAACTTCAAGGCATCAGTTTGAGTGAGTATATTTTAAGTGTGAAAATGGATCTTGCACTCTACCTACTAAACCATTCGCAGGATAAGGTATATGAGATCTCAGAAAAACTGGGGTATGCCAACTCCCAATATTTCATCAAGGTGTTCCGTGATAAATTTGGGATGACACCGCAGGAATATCGGGAGCAGTAAAGCAGCGTACCATGAGAAAGTTAACGTAAAACAAAGTAAAAAACCGCGCTTCATGTACAAAGGTAAAGGAAACCACTTGTACATGAAGTGCGGTTCGTTTTTTTATTTTATCGTATCATACCATGCGTTGACTTCTTCGGTAATCTGTTTGCCTCCAGAAGACATGTACTGCTGCGCAAAAGTATCAAATTCATCAATCGGCGCTTGACCATAAATGATTTTGTTCAATACTTCTTTTTCCAGCTTGGTCAGCAAATCGCCTCTGGCAACCTGTGTTTTCGTTGGAACACCCGTGAACATTTGAGGCATTACAATATCTTTTTGATCAATAACAATTTTGGCTGCTTTAATCTGTTCAGGGATTCGGTCCGCCAGGTTTTTCTCATACTGAGTGGTCGGCTCTTTACCATTCGCAAGATCAGCTAGCGTATTCATCATGAGGTTAGGAATGATCGCTCCATCAAACGTAAGTGTATAACGGATCGCATCGATCCAGCCGCCCGGAATTTTATCGCTTTGCTGCTCTTTGTATACCTCGCCGTCAGGGCCAATATCATAATCATAGCCTTTGGCAAACCCGTGTACGAATGTTGTACTTTCCGGATTAGCCCAGTGATCAAACAGATAGTTCTGATATACAAAGAATGCGTCTTTGTGTTCCATATCCTTATTGATCAGAACAGCACCCGTACTGATTGGTGTTCCGTGCCGTCCCATTTTACCGCCAGGACCAGCAGGAAGTGGATATGCTTTATATTCAGCACCTGGCACATTTTGCTGCAGATCCGGGATTGGCCAGCCTGTCATCCAGTATGGACCAACGATAATACCAGACTTCCCTGCAGTGAATGCTTCAGCGGCTTTGGGCTCATCATACAGCCCTGCTTCTTTATCAATGTAACCTTTCTCCATCCACTCTTTCATCTTCTCCAGTGCCGGTTTCATCTCAGGTTGGATAGAGCCGTATGCAAGTGAACCGTCTGCTGCTTTATTCCACTGATTCGGCATCGCCCCAAACATGCCAAAGATCCAGCCGGAGTCTGCCATCCACGTGTTCAAATTGTTTTTGAACCCTACAGAGAGAGCAACGGTATCTTTCTTCCCGTTTCCATCCGGGTCCTGATTGACGAAGGCTTCCATCACCGTTTCTAATTCATCTAATGTTGTTGGTGCTTTCAGATTCAACTTCTTAAGCCAGTCTTCACGAATGTACATCACTGGATCATTATTGTAAGCGTTCTCCAGAATGGGGATTGCCATTCGTTTACCATCACGGATGTAGGGATTCCACACATTCGGATCTTCCGCCATCGCTTTTTTATACGTATCCGAAGCATATTTATCGAATAGTTCTCCTGCATCCACGAATTGACCCGATTCAATTAAATCACTGATTAATGTTTGACTACCGCGGAAAGAGATAATATCCGGCATTTTCTGACCTGATGTGAGCATCAGACGAAGTTTGGTCTGGTAAGCATTATTTTGTTCACTGACCGTCCATAAGTATTTAATGTCGATCCCCAGTGTATCGTGAGCCCACTTCGTATGAACGTTATTTTCAATATTTTCTCCATTTTTGAATTTCAAGCTGCTGGTGATCGGGAATACCGTGGAAATGGTAACCGGTTCAACATATTTACCATTTTCAAACGGTGCGGAATAAAATTCATTACTGTCGTTAGGATTTTTCTCGGATGTAGAATCGTTGCTGCACGCTGCGAGTACACCAGATAACATTGTAGCAGCCATCAACATGCGAAGCGGCTTTTTCCATGTTTTAAACACGTTGTCTCCCCCATATCATATAAAAATTTAGTTGAACCAGAATTGGTCTTACTCTTTAACAGCACCAAGTACAATCCCTTTAACAAAAAAGCGTTGCAGTAAGGGGTATACAACCAAAATCGGCGCCATGCCAATGAAAATCTGAGCCGCCTTGATCGTCCGTTGGGAGATGTTCTCCAGGTCTTCGGGACGCACGGAAACTTTACTGAAGTCCTGCTGAACGATGATCGTCTGCAGGAAGGTGGCGAGTGGATATTTTTCGTGATCTGTCAGGAAAATCAAACCATCGAACCAGGCGTTCCAGTGCCCCACCATGGAGAACAGGGATAGTGTAGCGATGGCTGGCATCGACACAGGTAAAAAGACGGAAATCAATGTTCGAAAGTAACCCGCACCATCAATAAAAGCTGCTTCTTCCAGCTCTTTAGGCACATTGCGGAAGAAATTTAATAACAGGATCATATTCCACACAGATACCGCTCCGGGAAGAATAAGCACCCACATCGTATTGAGCAAATTAAGCTTCTGAATAAGAATGTAGAATGGAATTAAGCCTCCACTGAACAGCATTGTAAATACAAAGTACCACGTATAGATATTACGACGTTTGAAGCTTCGATTTTCCCGAGATAACGGATAAGCTGCCAGAATGACAACAATCATGCTAAGAAGTGTGCCCAGCACGGTTCGCTGTACAGCAACCCATAGGGAACGGATAAAGTTTTCATTAGCCAATGTTTTCTCATAAGCATCAAAAGTAAATTCAACCGGAAAGAGTCCGACCAGATTGGCATTGGCAGCTGCTTTACCGCTGAAGGAGACCGCGAGAATGTGGATCAACGGGATAATACAGAGTAACGATAACAAAATTAAGAACGTATAGTTAAACACGGTGAAAACTTTGTAGGGTTTTGTTTTATGATACATGCCGTGAGGTCTCCTTTCTAGAAAATACGGTAATTCGCAAATTTATAAGCTGCACGGTATGCGAGCACAATCAGAACGAATCCGACAACCGATTTGAAGAGCCCAACTGCAGCCGAGAATCCAAACTTTCCATCGATGAGACCTACCCGATACACAAAGGTATCAATGATATCACCCTTATCGTAAACGAGCGGATTATATAGGTTGAAAATCTGGTCGAATCCTCCGTTCAAAATGTTTCCAAGGGACAACGTTCCTACGACAATCATGATGGGAATGAGAGCAGGAATCGTAATGGACCAGGTCTGTTGCCAACGGCTCGCTCCATCCACTTCAGCAGCTTCATATAGTGCCGGATTAATGCCTGCCAGCGAGGCGAGAAAAATGATTGCGCCGAACCCGAATTCTTTCCAGATATCACTGGTTACCACAACGATTCTAAACCAGGTACCTTCTCCGAGGAAAAAGATAGGTTCAAGACCAAACACGGCCCCAAGAAACTGATTGATCATGCCTTTTGTTGCCAGCATGTCCAGCAAAATTCCGCCTAGAATGACCCATGACAGAAAGTGCGGCAGATAAACGAAGGTTTGTATGCTCTTCTTGAACGTTTCCTTCCGTACTTCGTTGAGGAGTAATGCAAAGATCAATGGTGCAATCAGACCTCCAATCAGTTTCATTCCCGCAATAATTAACGTGTTCCAGATTACCTGCACATTCTCCGGCATGCTGAACAGAAATTGAAAATGTTCCAGGCCGATCCAAGAAGACTTGGCAAACCCGAGCCAGGGTTTGTAATCCTGAAAAGCGATAACCAATCCGCCCATCGGTATGTACGCAAATATGAACGTCAAGATGACTGCTGGCAGTAGCATAAGATCCAGTGCCAGTGTTCGCTTAAAGCCTTTTTTGCGTTTGGTGCGCCGGGGACTCGGACGAATCACATCGGCTTGCGTGGGTGTGGTGGCTTTTGCATTACTCATTCGTGTGCTACCCTTCTTTCTCTATGTTCTGCAGAGATAAGCATCATACTCTGTTGTATCTCCGTACATTTAGTATAGATTCGCAACTTCCAAGTCAACATGATAAAACGATAGCTTCGATAACAAATTGTTAATATGACACGTTCGTTGAACGAAAATAACCCTCATACAATGGATTTTCACTCCACAAGTATGAGGGTTTTGATTTTACAGGTATTATTCACCGAAAATGACTTCACATGCTTTATTTATGAAGTGACCTCCGCCACCTACTGGAACGACGATCGTATCAATATCTTGGTTTTGTTCTAAAATTTCAATGCCTATCGTCCCTTGTCCACCATAAATATCCGGATCATCGTAGTAAGGATCGATATACGTTAAATGATGTTCATGAATGTATTTCATGCCGAGCATATGAGCCTCGTCAAAATCTTTACCTAATTTCATCACTTCTGCCCCCAAAATAGTTCATTTTATCAATCTTTCTTTGGGCTGTCGTTTCGGGAATAATTACCTTGACGTTATGAATTCCGAGAATAGAAGCCGCGTAGCTCACAGCACTACCGTGGTTACCTGAAGAAATGGCGGCAACGCCTTTGTTTTTTCTTCCTCGGATAGCGTCATCATTTTGTTTAAAGCCCCTCGGATTTTAAAACTCTTTGCTCGTTGAAAGGACTCCAGTTTGAAAAAGTATCTTCTATTCAGATCGCCTAGATAGAACGACTCTTCAAGTGGTGTTGGCTTCAGATGTTTCTTGATGCGATCATATGCTTGAAACACATGTTCATAGTTAAAAGTCATTTCAAATTTTCCCTTACATGTCAATTTTAATGCCTAGATTTCGCTCCTCAGCATTCTGTAACGCCATTTTTGCTGCATATATATCCAGAATCGCCATACCTGTCGCATCAAATATGGTGATTTGTTGGTTTGATGTTCTTCCCTCTATTTTCCCTAAAATCAAATCGCCGATCTCACCGCATATATGGCTTTCTGTAATCTTGCCTTCTTTTAGCGGTATTTCAATCTCGCCCACATGTATACAGTGTTCTCGATCATCTACATACAAACGTGCTTGTGATATCAGCTTGGAGTCAACCTCCTGTTTCCCTGCCATATCTGCACCGATGCAAGAAAGATGTGTACCTTCTTTTACCCATTCCCTCTTAATGATCGGCGTTCTGGATGATGTGACGGTGATGATAATATCACTGTTTTTTACAGCTTCTTCTAACGATTCTGCTACTTCAAACGTAACGTTCTCTACGTTCGTACAAAATTCAGATTGAAGTCGGTGTGGTAAGGTGTTTACAAAAGATATCAGCTTTTCTTGGTCCCTGGCGGCAACACAAACCGTTTTCAAGTTCGGAAGCACAGACAAGGCACAAGCGATTTGGAAGATCGCCTGATTGCCAGAGCCTACGACAAGGAGAGTTTCAGAGTCCGTTCTAGCCAAGTATTTTGCTCCGATTGCTCCCGAAGCACCTGTACGTATGCCCGTAATAAAGGATGCCTCGGTTATTCCGAAGGGTCTGCCTGTTTCGGCATCAAATACGTTTATGAGCCCCGTCAACGTGGGAAGCTGCTTCGCTTCATTCTCGGCAAACCATGTGATCGTTTTATGTCCAAATACCTTATCACTCTTCAGGTATCCTGATTTGATATCCATATCTGCCTTGCCTGGAACAAAATCGTAGAAGATTGTCGGCCAAGTCTCCGTGTTATGTTCACTCCTAGCCTTGTATACTGTTTCTACTAGGTGTATCACCTGCGGTACATTCAATCCTTGTCTGACATCGTTATCACTTAAAAATCGCACCTGGTATGCCTCCTTCTTTATCAAAAAAAGCATTGAATCTCATCCCTCCTACATTATGTAGGCCCTAGTGGGGAGTGAGACTCAATGCTTATCATCGTTTTTACCCGGGGATAAAAACAAGCATGATATAAAATTTGTAGCTTTATTTTAGCTGAACTTTGTTGAGAATACAACGATTATTCAGTTAGGCAACCGTGAGACATAGGAATGCGGGACTTGGTGAGTGAAAGGAAAGGTGTTGAAGTACACGGGTAACATCTGTTTGGCTTAAAATCATTCCTCGCAACTGTTTCGCCTTCGGTTTCCCATGGGTTTACATAACTTTAACTATGGTGATAATTCATCATATATTCTGGTTGAAGTCGAACGTATATATTATCCTTTACGCCGGGCTGTCCTTTCGATTGCATCAACAACTGTTTCGAACAGTTGCTTGGGAAGATCATGCCCCATTCCTTCAAGTAACATCAATTCTGCATCATTGATAGCTTCCGCCGTATCTCTACCGCAAGCGGGAACAAACATCGGATCCTCCACACCATGAATCACTAAGGCTGGAACCTTAACTTTTGCCAGTCGCGTCCGTCGATCACCTGAAACCGCAATTGCAGCAATCTGTCGCCCGACACTGCCCGGATCATAAGCTCGCTGTATTTCCTCTCGAATGAGCGAACGATACTCGTCTTCCTCAAACGCGTGACCTGTACCGGCAATACGTTTGGCAAAAGCTACGCTTTGGGCCAAATGTCCCCCTTCATCCTCCATCGGATTCGGTGCTGGCCGAGTCATTAACGCCATGACTTCCGGGGATGTCGGTGGAAGCTCGGGATTGCCTGTAGTTGACATAATAGAAGTAAGCGAGAGGACACGCTCAGAATATTGGCTGGCCACAAGCTGCGCAATCATACCACCCATCGAACGTCCAACAATATGGGCTTTTGATATTCCCAGGGCATCTAACAATCCAATCGTATCGTCAGCCATATCATCAAGAGTATATGGAAGATCAGGGAGTTTTCCCGACATGAGTGTATTGGCAAGTGCTTCGAAATCTAATGTTGCATGATTGCTAAAATGTGTAGATAAACCCGTATCTCGATTATCAAAACGAATCACTCGAAATCCTCGTGCAGCTAACATCTCACAGAATGGAACCGTCCAACGAATCATCTGTGTGCCAAGCCCTGCAATTAATAGAATGGCTTCATTCTTTTCGCTGCCATAACTGTCATAGGCAATATCAATATCGTTTACTTTTAACACTTTCATTATGATATGCTCCTCTATTCCTGCGTGAATGCATTACTGGCCAAAAACTTAATATAGTCTCTTATATCGGGTGTCCAATCATTGATCGATTCGTAAAAACGATTTTCATTCGCGGCATACAGTGCTCTCAAAGCCTCTTCGTATTGAGGGAAATCCCCCGCCATTGCTGTCATGAAATGATACGTTATTTCCTGCGCCGCACGAACTTTATTTCCGTTCTCCCCTGAACGGCGAGCCTCATCAATCAGTTTTCGCAGGGTTACCGAAGCGCCTCCGGGTTGAGCTTTAAGCCAGTCCCATTGCCTGGGCAGCAAAGTGACTTCACCAGATACTACGCCTAGTTTGGGGCGGCCGGCTCTGCGAACGGGTTGTTCATTCTCTTTCGTATCCGTTAAACATCCAGGCTTACTGTTTAGGCGGTTCAATACATCCTCTAGGCTTCCTCGAAAATCAATATCTATCGGTTTCCCAGTAAAATCGTCAAAAATAAGCAATTCAACAATTTCATTCTCTTCCAAGTTTTCTTTTACGACTTTAACAACGTCTTGTAATGTGCCTTTAGCGAAATGTTTTCTGCCTACAAAAGCAGTGCAGTTCATTTGGGTAGATGAATCATGCATGTTAACCCTCCTTTAATGATCTTCTATATGAATTATACCCGGGTAAAAATATAAAATCAATATTACCCGGGTATAATTCATATATCTGTACTTGGTCTTTTTTACATGAAAAAATCCCCTCACAGCAAAAGAGTGACTATTTCACTGACTGCCGTAGGAGAGCATATTGCATATATAAAATATAGTACTGTTAAAATTCCAATATAAATGTAAAATGACTGCCGGCAAATAACGCCGACAGTCATCCTTTCAGTCCGTAGTATTCTTCTCTTCATATTCGCTTGATATTTCTTTGAGCGATCTGATTTTACCATGAGGGTGCTGTTCTTGCTTACGTGACTTCCAAGCAGCTTCCTGCCTTTTCTTCTGGCGAGCCATATAAGATCTCCTCCTCAGGAAATGAGAATGGTACTACTTCTGTAGGATGTCATGAACAAGTCACTTTCATTCATACCAAGCTGTATTCTCTGCCTACGATCAGGCTGTTATCTGTCATATATGAAAACTTCTCTTGTTACATTAATTAGGATTGATTTAGCCATTCTGCCTCCAATGCATCCCAGTTAGGCGTAGGTACATCCTACCTTGACCTACATTCAGCAAAGGCTTCTTTATGAACATCCCACGGTCTGCAAACTGTGCAATGCACTCGAACATGAACCCACAGAATCTGAAAACAACTTCATCTCTGATGCAGTATTAGCCGCTGATATTAAACCTGGGCACCCCTTTTCAGTACGATCTTTTCAACAGAATAAGGTTTTACTTACAGGCGCCACTGGCTTCTTAGGTGCATATCTTGTGAGGGAATTGATTCAAACTAATCCTCATATTCAAATATATTGTTTAGTTCGTGCTAGAGACGAAAGACACGCTTTGAAGCGCATTCAAGTCAGCATGGACAAGTATCAGCTCTGGGAGCTGTACGAAAACATGCCGAAGTACGACTCTTCCAATACACAAAATGCTCTGGGTCCTTTAAGGATTCATTTTCCGGAAATCAACACCAGTTTGATGAAACGTTATTTTAATTATATGAAAAATGTCGGATACCTGGAAAAATGCTAGAAAAGGAAAATGCACGATTGTTGGAAAGACTTAAACTGCACTCCTGTAGTTTAATGGTTTTGAAACGAAGGAGTGCAGTTTAGATTCGCGGCTGATGCTATCCCGCAGCAATTGAACCTGACGTAATCAGTTGTAAAAAATGAGGGAAATCTTCGGCCACTTTTGTAACCTCTTCAAATTCAGGTTCTTCCCCGTGTACAACTGCACCAGTTTCATTGGATAGATCAATGGCATAAAAGGAATAACCATCATGAACCGACATCATAATCGGCAGATACTGATCCCACCAACTCGTGATTTCGGATTTCCACACATCATCGTTTGCAGCTGCTTCCAGGCTGATTAATTCATATTCATTCCAGTGGAATTCCGAAATGGAACTGTTATTGTAGTCAGCTTCGCACAGGAACCAGGTCTGCTCGCTAGATGTCATGCATTGGCTGACCAAACGCAAGAATGAGGCATATTCGGCGGGAATAATCTTGTATCTGGCGATCCATTGTTGATTCAGCTGGAGTTCAGGTTCTGACTTCAGGGTTATCATCCAACCGCTTAGCTCAGCCCATGTTATAAAATCCAGAACGACTTTATCCATACCGCACCTTCTCTCTAAGAAGATTACTTCCGTGCAATCCAGCGCTGCAGCACCGGGTCAAACATCATCTTTAAAATAGAAATGTTCGTGATGGATTGAATCCATTCCTGCCAGCTTACCCGTTTTTTTGTGGTAAAAGGCAAAGTTATGATTCAGCGGCAATCGCAGCAATTGATAATTGTGATCTCGGGGTAAAGAATGGATTTCTTTCACGGCCTCCTCCCTCGTGCTGTACATGCCGATGGGAAAAAAGTTAGGAAAGTGTGCAGAGACATCTGTTGCGAATATTCCCCAAACGAATTCAGTCAATGGATTTCATCTCTTTTCTGTAAATGATCAGCTGCTGCTTGCTCAATGGCCATTCCTTTCGTGTACCGTTCCATAAATCGGTTGAACCCGTTCACATCAGTAATGTCCGGATCAATCCTCAGTGCTTCGACGTCTTTAAATACTTTCAGATGGAGGAAATCTGTCAAACTTTCGTTTTTCTCCTTACAAACCATATAGGAAGCCAATACGGCTATACCCCATGCACCGCCCTCACCAGCAGTCGGCATGACAGATACGGGAACATTAAGTGCAGCTGCACACATTTTCTGGCCAGCTAAGGGGGTCTTGAATAGTCCGCCATGTGCCAAGATCTGGTCAACCTTTACATTCTCCCTCTGCGTTAAAATGTCCATTCCGAGCCTTAATGTGCCAAACGCACTGAACAGATGCGTCCTCATAAAATTAGCGAGTGTAAAGCGGCTCTCGGGAGAACGAACAAATAACGGACGCCCTTGAGTCATACCGGTAATTTTCTCTCCCGAATAATAACCGTAACTTAGCAAACCGCCGCCATCTGGGTCTGCTTCGAGCGCTTTATTAAACAGAACATGGAACAAGTGACTGACGTTAGCTTTATATCCCAATGCTTCATAAAATTCATGAAAGAGTCTGATCCATGCATTGATATCACTAGTACAATTGTTGGCAAGAACCATACCAACAGGACTTCCATCAGGTGTAGTCAAAATGTCAATCTCGGGGTACATCCCTATATCTTTATCCAGAACAATCATAGCAAAAATAGATGTTCCTGCGGATAGACTGCCGCTACATGTATGGATACTGTTCGTAGCCACCATGCCTGTTCCTGCATCCCCTTCCGGAGGGCAGAACGGAATACCGGCTTGTAGATCGCCAGACGGGTCGATGAGACGTGCACCAGCTTCATGAAGATAGCCTGCATGTTCACCAGCCGAATATACAGAAGGTAAAAGATCTTCTAGTTTCCATGGGTAATCTTTATGCCTAATTAATTCGTTAAACTGCTCGATCATCTCTTCATTGTATCCTCTTGTCGCAGTATTGATCGGGAACATACCGGAGGCATCCCCTACACCGATTGCTTTATTGCCTGTTAGAAGAAAGTGCATGTAACCCGACAACGTTGTCATATAGTTAATGTTCCTTACATGTTCTTCATCGTTTAAGATGGCTTGGTACAGATGCGCAATACTCCAGCGCTCCGGAATTTTATATTGGAATTCCCGGGTTAAAAATTTTGCTGCAGTACTCGTTGTGAGGTTACGCCAAGTACGAAATGGAACTAACAATTCTCCCGTGCTATCCAAAACAAGATATCCTTGCATCATGCCGGATAGTCCGATGGAGCCTATGCTGCTCAGCGTTACTCCATAATGCATCATAACCAGCTGCTTCAGTTGAGCATACACTTCTTGCAACCCTCGAATCATCTCATTAGGGTGATAGGTCCAGTAATGATTGTTCCATTGATTTTCCCATTCGTAGCTGCTGGAAGCAATGATTTCAAACTTGTTATTGATCAGAACAGCCTTGATCCGGGTTGACCCAAATTCAATGCCAAGCGAGGTTTCTCCGCCGACAATCGCTCGTTTGAGATGTTGATCCATTATGGGCTTTGCACCACCTTTTACTTAAGCTTGGTGTGATAATAACATGTTTACAACACTTTGTATATTGGATAAACTAAGTTTTGTCCATGAGAAGTAATAAAGACATCCCCAATTTCCACCTGCCTAGAATGGATGTAAAACAACATTTTTGGCATATGAAAATAAGACATGTCTCATAAAAATACGATTCTATTTAATTTATGGAACGCTCATGTTTTATATTAGCTACACTTTCAATCTGTTCACTTTATGCTTTAAAGCCGCTTAGTTTCTCTATAGCCCGATGTTCGTCTGACACAAAGAATATATCATTACCATTATTGCTTTCATAGATAAAGTCTTTCAGACTTTTGCTGGAATAGCCTGAGTAATCGCCAATGATCGCAATTTTGGTCTGATAATTGATGAACTTTTGCAGTACTTCACCAGCCAGACGTGTTTTTAAATCAAAAAACGCTTCACTAACTTCCGATTTATTAACGATGATCAGATTACAGTCCACTTCATATCTAACGGTTGCCATTAAGTCCAAGGCCGATTGCACATCCGAGATTAGTTTTTCGTTATTTGTAACGTAAGCGATGGACACTCCATTTTTGTTTATTTGTTGAATATTCATGTCTGTTGCTCCCTCATCTCATATCTGTAACTTAGGATCAAAAATCACCTTAATATACGTTAGAGCCTATTCATATACAAGCACCCAGTATCTTGCTTCGGGTTCACCCTCTTCGACAACAGCGTTCCAGCCCTGCTTTTTATAGAACGAGAGCGCCTTATGGTTATCTGAAACACACTTTAACGTGACGGGTGTTCCCAATCTGCATATCGATTGCTGGAGCAACTGTTTACCTACGCCTTTCCCGGCCGCCTGCGGGTGTACGAATAAATTATGAACAAAACGGTCAGGTACATACAATGAAGCAAATCCAAGGATTTGATCACCTGATTCCGCCACAAGAATCTCTTCTTCCGATGTATCCCGGTCAAAATCTTCGAGAGTCATCTCATCGGCATTAGCCCAGTGAAAGCTCTCCTGCCGGGAATGCAAATAAATTTGTCTCAATTGTGCATAGTCTGAAGTTATTGCTTCTCTAATGATCATTCGATGAATCCCCCATCCGTCTGTTTCATCAAGGTTAGTTGTCATTTGGAGCTGGCGTTTACCATTTGTTTAGCCTGTGTACGACCTGCTTGTAACAGATCGTCACTGAGCTTTGAATCACTAACTGCACGTGCCAAAGCAACAGTTCCTACCATGCTGCTCACTAGCGCATAACCGGCAGAAGTATCGATTCCAGCCAACTTTGTAATAAACGTAATAAAACGCTGTAACTCTCGTGTATAAGCCTGCCGTATCTCCTCCGATAGCTGAGAAATCTCACCTGACAGTGCTGGTAGGATACAACCGACTTCCGTTTGATCTCGATGCAAGGAGCCTAAATAAAAATCAATGACCGCCTCAATTGGAGGTTGATCTTCATTTTTGTTTTTATCAGCAACTTTTTGCAGCATTTCCATGGTGTCACTAATAGCAAAATGGCAGGTCTCCATCACAAGCTGATCTTTGTTCTCAAAATGGGAGTAAAATCCCCCGTGTGTCAGTCCAGCACCTTTCATAATATGTGGAAGACTTATATTCCGCACGCCATGGGTTCGAAATGCTTTAGCCGCACTAGTAATAATATGGTTGCGCACTTTGAGTTTGTGCCCTTTCGGATAAGGCATCTTGCTTCCTCTCCTTTTTGTCTAGGTCTGTATCTATGGATCGTTTTTTAAAATATTATATTTATCATATTATTTAATGTCAATTCATATATCAGCATCTACAGCAGAGGAAGAATGATCATAAATGGAGTCTTGACTCCTTTAAAATATGATGACTATAATATATTACGATCATCATATTTTATTTTGGAGGTAGGCATTATGAATGCATTAGAAGCTGTAGACACCCTGGTCATTGGATCAGGGCCAGGAGGTTACGTGGCCGCATTACGATCCTCACAACTCGGGATGAAAACAGCTGTTGTGGAGCGTCAGCAAATCGGCGGCGTATGTACACATGTAGGCTGTATTCCTTCCAAAGCACTAATTGGCGAAGCGGAGCGTTTTACCATACGCAGGCAACGGGGTGCTGTGGACAAAGGTAGTTCCTATAAAGAGGCTCAGACTTTCAAGCAAGCCGTGGTGGATAAGCAGTCTGGAGGGGTTCGGTTTTTGCTCAAAACGGCGGGTGTTACTGTTCTGACAGGTGAAGCAAGCTTGATAGATGCACATACCGCGGCGATTCATCATGCTGAAGATGGTGAGCGCCATATAGTCTTTAAGCACCTCATCCTGGCAACCGGCTCCCGTCCCATTGAAATAAGTGCTCTTCCCTTCGGCGGACGTATTCTTTCATCCACCGAAGCGCTATCACTGCCCGAAATTCCTGAAAGCCTTGTTGTGGTTGGAGGCGGTTATATTGGTGTAGAGCTCGGTCAGATGTTTGCAAGATTTGGAACCAAAGTTACGATGCTTGAGGGGGGTGAACAGATTTTGCCGGGATTCGAAGCCGAGCTTGTTGAACCTGTTATTCGTCAACTGAAAAAAGACGGCATAACCATCTTAACCGGAGCTAAAGTTACAGGAGCAGACCAGTATACGAGTCACATCGATCTCCACTATACACGTCTGAATGAACGCGACGTTGTTCAAGCGGAATATGCGTTAATTACGGTGGGCAGGAAACCGAACACAGACGGCACTTTAGGTCTTGAAAATATAGGTCTCTCCCCCACTCCACAAGGGTTGATTGAGATTGACGGGCAGTGCAGAACATCCATCCCGCATATTTATGCTATTGGAGATATCGTTCAAGGCCCTGCTCTAGCTCATAAAGCTTCGTATGAAGCAAAGATTGCAGCAGAGGCTATTGCGGGTAAACCCTCTATCATCGACTATAAGGCGATTCCGCTAGTTGTGTTTTCACATCCGGAGATCACTAGCGTTGGTCTTAGCGAGACGGAATGTAAGCAAAAATCCATTCCCATTGTCGATGGAAAATCTGTTTTTTCCATCAATGGCCGTGCACTTGCTCTAAAGGAAACCGAAGGTTTTGTTAAAATTGTAGCTCACGCTACATCGGGTCTTGTATTAGGTGCACAGATTGTCGGAGCTGAAGCTTCTACGCTGATCTCCGAGTTGTCTCTTGCTATTGAAATGGGAGCAACGGCGGAAGATTTGGCCATGACCATTCATCCTCACCCGACGCTGGGGGAAATCATTATGGAGGCCGCAGAACAAGCTTGTGGGAAAATGGAAAAAATGAAAACGAGGGAGAAAACATCATGAGATCTAAATGGGGCCTGTATATCATTATCATGTTGATCATTATTTTGGCAGGCGGTTTGTTGATTGCAAAAGGTACCGATGCCGTAAGTCAGGCTGAGAATAACAAACAGGGAATATTGAATACAGCGCAAGATGCAGCAGCGTATTACGTCGACTTCTATATTCCCGAATCGCAGATTGAGCAGTTTCATGCAGATCAAAAAATAAACGTTCACTTTCCTTATTTGGAGCAGCCACTTGTAAAAGAAGGAGTGGTAACTTCGGTGGCTCCCTCACCTCAATTTGCTAACCTGCGCATGACACGGGAAAAAGGGCAAGCAGATCTGAGCATGTATCTGATCCGTATATCGGTTCCAACAAGCAAGGACCTGCTTCCGGGTATGACTGCGGAGGTGCAGCTTGATAACATCACTGACTGATGAATGGAATCACCTACGCGGGAGTAAATGGATTATTTTTATTTTTGTAGCCCCTCTAGTGGCTGCTCTATTCTTCGGACTGATGTTTTCCCGAAATCAATTGAGCGAAACGCCTGTTGTGGTGGTGGATGAGGATCACTCTTCCTATTCAAGGCAGCTTATTGAACAGATCAATGCCTCACCATTGATGGAAGTTACAAACGTCTTTCCCAATCGACTCTCTCCAGATATACTGCTGGCTAATGAACAGGCTGTGGCGGTCATTGCGATCCCGAATGGATTACAGCAAAGGCAAGATGCAGGACTATCCTCAAGTATCGGGATCTGGATGGATAATACGATGCCCTCCAGCCTTAGTGGTATTCGTCCTGCGATTCAGGAGATTGTGACGACCGAAAATACGATCCTTGCTGTAACCCGTCTCACTCAAACGGGGATGAACGTAGAATCGGCTAAAGATATAGTATCCCCGCTATCTCTTGCGCAGCACTTGTTATATAATCCAACCTCCAGTTATACAGGAACGATGGTGATTGGATTTGTAAATATCGTTATTTTAATGTTAACCACTGGAGCAGCTGGAGCGATAGCTCCCCGTCTCCGGCAAGAAGGCAAGCTTTTGTCTGTGGGAAGCTCTCCGTTCCAGCTCTGGATTCGCGTTCTGCCTTATGCAATCTTAAGCACCTGCTCTTCCCTGCTCAGTTACGGGATGTTAAAACAGGTGGGACAGCTGCGATTCGAAGTGCCACCGTATGTATTCATCGTGCCTTTACTGCTATATTCAATGTCATTATGCTTACTAGCGATGTTTCTCGGATATTCTGTTCAAAACGTATCGAAAGTCGGTTCGCGAATGAGCCTCATCCTGTATCCTTCTTTTCTGGTAACAGGGATTCAATTAACACCGCTTGCGTTTCCCACCTTTTTTCAAATTACGGCATGGGCACTGCCTATGAACTGGCTTAATCGGTTGATCCGTGGTATGGCTTTTCGGAACGGTGAACTTGGTTTTTACAGCGTGGAGCTGGGAGCATGTATTTTGATCATAGGTATTGCTTCATTAGGCATCGGATTCGTCCTGCGACGAGAGTCACGTAGGCCATTATTGAACCTTGAAGTAGAAGCTGCATAGAATGAATAATCGCCGCAAACCTGTTTAAACGATAGGCTGCGGCGATTTGTACTGTGAATTTGTGTAAGATCTGTAACAACTTAAGCGCTCTAACTGAATGATCTAACCTGATTTTGGTCACTTCGCTTCTCAGTTCTTTTGCGGTTCATTACCCTTAGAAGCTTCTACAGCTTTTCTCCCCATGTTCATGGATAACTGTACACTAATCATTAGCGTTACAATGACCAGCATGGCAATAATGGATACGTTAAACCGTCCGCTGAGATCAAAGATCCATCCAATAACAAGTGGCCCGAAGGCACCCATGATATAACCTCCCATCTGTGACATGGCTGACCAAGACCCTGCTTCCTCGGTTGTATTTGTTGCCATAATGGGTAGCATCAGCGCTAGTGGAAACAATCCACCAGCCCCGATACCGAGAAAAATAACGGCAAGAAGCATGGGCACAGGTGACAAAAGTAACACTAAACCGATGAGTTCAGAAACACTACACAAGACAAGCCATAGTTTGATCTTCCCTGAGCGGTTTACAAGATTCGGAATCAGTAATGCGACAGGAACTTGAATTAATGTAAACACGGTCAGAAGCATCGCTGCGTTTTGTGAACTGTATCCAAAGCTGAGAGCGATCGGGGAAATCCAAGCTGTCAAGCTATAGAACATACTGGCCATGAAGCCAAAAAACAAAGTGAATTGAATCGCTTTTTTATTGCCCAGGGGCAGTTTAACGCGTTGTGATCTGCTGCTGGAGGGTTTGTTTTTTCGAATGAGTAAGGTCCAAAAGATCACAGCAATGAAGCCAAAAGCGGCCCAGCAGGACAAGGCTAGTGAAAGATTGTGTTGATTTTGATTATAAATCGGAATGGTTAACCCAGATGCCAGTGCAGCCCCAATCGTCATCGATACGGAGTAAATACTCACTATGCCTGGGCTTGCTGGGAAATATTTTTTAATAAAACTTGACAGCAGCGGTCCCGTGAAGCTGATGCCGATCCCTCCGACCAAGGCGGTAGCAAGTAGTACGGTAACAGATTGATCTACACTGCGAAGTGCAGTGGCGAGTGTGATGAGAAGAAGCGAGATAAAAATAGTTCGCTCCAAACCGAGCCGCTGACTTAACGTTGTGGCGACGGGAGCAAATAATCCCATACACAGGACAGGCAGTGTGGTCAGAAGGCTTGCTGTTAATGCGCTTATACCTAAATCGGTTTGAATCATGCTCATCATGGATGCTACGGAAGTAATAATGGGTCGCAGGTTCAATGCCGCAATAAATAGTGCGAATAAATATAATATTTTTTTCACCGTTTTCATCCTCCTGGTTCTTCTTGAAGTCACTTTGAGTATACGTCCGCCCTATCCATTGATCAATCCAATAATTTATATTATTATGATAGTAAAATACTATTATTAAACGAGGAGAAGAGATGGATACCCGAAATATAACGTATTTTATGGCCGTCTTCGAGCATCTTCACTTCACGAAAGCCGCAGAGATTCTCGGAATTTCACAGCCAACATTGAGTCAACAGATACGTCTGCTGGAGGCTGAAGTAGGCATGCCCCTTTTCGATCGAATTGGAAAAAAAGTAGTTGCAACCGAGGCTGGCAGGCTTCTCCATCAATACGGAATGAAAATGATTCAGGCTGAAATGGATGCAAAAAGTGCGATTCAAGAACTTGTATCGGAGAAGCGTGGAACGGTCCGGCTTGCTGTGTTACCCTCTGATCTTGACTTTCAGCTTGTTCCGCTGTTTGTTGAATTCAAGACCCGGTACCCTCATACGAAGCTGCAGGCATTTTCAACCATTTTCGTTCGAGACGAAGTACTAACACACAAAGTTGATCTTGGCATTGGGCTACGTGGTTCAAAGGACAAGCGTCTCGTGCAGATTCCACTGGGAAGTGAGCCTTATGAATTGTTTGTTCATGCATCCAGTGATCTTGCAAAAAAACAGGAAATTACCTTGGAAGAATTGACGCGGCTCGCACTAGTTATGTATCCCAAAGGGTATATTGGCAGAGATTTGGTGGATGAGGTTTTCCGGGAGCAAGGCCTGGAGTTAACTACGGTTATGGAAGCAGGTTCCGCATCTTCCCTGTTGCAGCTAGTAGCTGCTGGCATTGGTGCAACGATCCAGCCGAGAGAACTGTTAAAACAGCATTCGGGCTGGGAAGATATCGTAACGATCCCCATTGTAGGGCCTGCACCTGTTCGGCATATGGAGTTGACTTACTACGCGGATCGATTCATTAGCAAAGCGCAACACCAGCTAGCGGAGTGGTTGATTGATTTTTTTAAATCGAAAACGAACTAGTGAAACGCGAAAATTCAAAGAGAATAAATGAGGTTTTTAAAATGGAGAAATCGAAAGAAGTATTTGCCGTTTCGGAGCGTCTAGTGATTCGAAAGTTCGGCATGCAAGACGTGCAATTCTTCTATCAATACCGCTCTAATCCCGATATTGCTCGTTTTCAATCGTGGGAAAATTATACGATTCAAGATGCAGAATCATTTGTCAGCCGTCAATTAGCATCTTCCCCTGATCAGCCAGGAGCGTGGTTTCAATACGCGGTTGCCTTGGCTACATCTGATCAGATCATCGGGGATTGTGCGATTCATACCCTTGGAGCCGAACCTCGAATCGTCGAGCTTGGGTTTACTCTTGCGCCTGAGCATCAGGGTAAAGGATATATGCACGAAGCACTTTGTGCCCTGCTTGACTATGTTTTTGGTTCGCTGAACAAACATAAATTGATCGCTTTTTCCGATGTGCGAAACACAAAGTCTATTCACGTTCTGGAACGTTTAGGTATGAGACGCGAAGGACATTTGCTCGAAAATTACATGTCCAAGGGTCATTGGATCGATGAGTATCAATATGCGATTTTGCAATCAGAATGGTTAAATATGCGGCGGTAATCTGTTATAAAGATATGGGTCTTTTCAATATAGAAAAGAGTCTGATGGTTATTGTTTTATTGGGGTGATGACTTTATTGGGTACCCACCCCTTCTCACCTTCAGTCGTATGCACAAAGCTCCATTCGTTTAACTCATATTCTTTCTGCACAAGAGTACCAGGTATCACGTTTAATTCGAGAGCAGAGTAATCTTCTTGTACTTTTGCTATGTGTTCTTCATTCGGTGTACTCAGTATTTGCTTCGGCACCCAACCACGCTTTTTAGATTCAATAGATTCACAAAAAATCCAGTTCGGAAATTCAGTATCTTCTTCTCCGTAATGAACGATATCTCCCTTAGCCAGCACAATAGGGTCTGGATAATTCGACTGATGCGGGTGAATTACCTTGTATTGCTTCATATGTACTCCCTCCAAATGTAGTTCTTTAAGAAGTGAACCCAACGATCAGGACAATTCTTCGTTTTTGTGGTAACTGGCGCGTTGTCCATAGGCGCGAAGGAAGACACGTACCCCTTCTGTGATGATTCGTTTGGTTTGTTCATCTTGAAAATTTCCGATTTTTTTCGGTTGATTAAATACCATTAAAAACGTTAATGCGGCGAAATGCTTTGTAGCCAGTTCAGGATCGGACACATTAAGCAATCCGTTTTCTCCAAACTCGGTAAACCTCTTGATCAGCCCCTCTTCCGTTGCGTTGTCTAACTTTTCTAAAAAAGAGATGGGTAGGTTGGCTTCTTCCATCGTAACCAGACGGATCAAAGCACTGTAATCAGAAGAACCGTTTGCAGAAGCTACGAATTGTTCACAGAACAAGGTAAGAGCCTGCTCCAAATCCTCGAATTCCGAGAGATAGTCTGTTATTCCTTGTTTGATCATGTCCAAAACTGTCCTACTGGTTACTTCTACAACAGCAAGCAGTAAGTTCTGCTTGTCACCATAATAATCATAAACTGTCCGTTTGGAAACGCCCGCTTTAGCTGCGACCGCATCAACACTGGAACGATCAAACCCATCTGATAGAAACAAATCTCGTGCCGCCGCAATAATTTTAGCTCTTTTGTCAGAAGAGCCTTTGCGGACTTTTTTGATTTCCGTAGTATTCATCCTTAAGCTTCCCCCCTATGACTATACTATCAAAAATGAGTTCCTCTTTACAAACTACACTGCACGGTGTAGTTTAGTTAATGTGATCTATCCAAATCCATGATTAAGGAGGAATTAACTTATGAACACGCCACAGTCTTTTGTAGATGTTCTAATTGTTGGGGCTGGGCCTACAGGGCTGACACTTGCCTGTGACCTTGCCCGTCGAAACGTAGACCATCGGATTATCGAACGAAGCACTTCGTATAACCTAGCATCCCGTGCCAAAGGAATTCAGCCCCGTTCGCTTGAAGTCGTTGATGATTTGGAAGCCGTTCGTTACATTATGGACACAGGTGTCGTGGATTTACCTGTGCGCTATTATAACGAGGATGGCAGAAGTATGGTTAAGCCTTCTATTACCGTTGCTGCCAGCGCTGAATTAGGATCACCCTATCCAGATCCGGTCTGGATTGCTCAATTTGATGTGGAAAAGGCGTTACGTGACCGATATGAGATGTTTGGCGGTAAAGTGGAGTTGGGTGTGGAAGCTGTAGAACTTGTTCAAGACTTGGAGGGTGTACAGGTAACGGTGAATACACCAGAAGGAAAAGAGCAAATTCATGCCCGTTATGTGGTTGGCGCTGATGGTGGGAAAAGTAGTATTCGCAAGTTTATCCATCTCCCTTTAATTGGGAATACACACGATTATGAACGGTGGTATCTTGGCGATGTGCGTTTGGCAGGACTGGATCGTGATCATATCCATATCTGGACTTCTCCGGAGGGGATGATCGGAGTAACGCCATTACCGAAATCCGACATTTGGCAACTCCAAGCTACCATTTCTTCAGAGATTAAGGAACCGGAAAATCCGTCGTTAGAAGTGTATCAGGATATGTTTAACCGACGAGCAGGTGCTCGGCATGTTCGGCTTATGGATGCCTCCTGGCTATCTATCTACCGGATCAACGTGCGAATGGTTGAATCTTACCGCAACGGTCGGGTTTTTCTTGCCGGAGACGCCGCGCATGTTCACTCGCCAGCCGGAGGGCAAGGCATGAATACCGGGATGCAGGACGCCTACAACCTAGGATGGAAACTGGAATCCGTCATACGCGGAGCAAACACCACCCTGCTTGACACCTATGATGAAGAACGTCGTCCCGTAGCTCAAGTGGTGCTTGAGGACAGCACAAAAAAAATGGGAGCGATTTTAGGGACAGCGACTGAACGTGGAGCATTATCCCAATCCTTAAGTACCGTATCTGATGATCTAACGAGCGGACTTCTTATTTCCTATCGTTCAAGTTCTCTTACCTGCCCCTCTATTCAGGCTAATGTTACCCGTTCATTGCCTGGAGATCGTGCTCCTAATGCCGAGGGCCTGCAAGGTGCTGAATCCATAGGAGATGTCTTTGACCTGTTGCGCGGCCCACACTGGACTCTTTTAGCTTTTGTAAACCGTACAGATCATCTTTCTCTACAGGACTTCACTTTTGATGAACTCCATACGCATTGCATTGTGCCATCACATGTGGAAGGAGAAGAAGGTATCATTGACACGGCAGGTAATGCCTATCGAATGTACGATGTTACAAGCGAAACGCTTATATTGATTCGTCCCGACGGATACATCGCATTACGTACTTCCATTGAGGACAGCGCATTGATTCTAAGATACCTGAACACTATTTATCGCGCGAACTAATTAAAACTAGGTTATATGTTGGAAGCTCCTGATGCTCAACCTAAAGATGGCCCCCGTAAAAACAGGAGCCATCTTCTTCATTTTTTATGATGTGCTATAACGAAAATAGTCAAAGTCAGCATGCCTACGGGTACCGCCGAGATCCTGCACACAAAGACCAATATAGGTTCCCGTGAATCGGATATATTCTGGGGATTCATCACACAGATGAGTGATATCCGTCCACTCCCCTACCTGAATCCATGACGAATCATCGTTTATCGCATAGTAGAAGCAAGCACGATCATGCTGAATCACGGCTTTTAAACGAATACGACTCCCCGATTGCAATGGAACATCCTCCACAAGTTCATCATATACTCCACATTTAGACTGAAGGATGCCAATGCATAGTCCCTTTTCTTCTTGATACGTCACTCTAAGGTAAAGGTAATCCTGCGTATCGTAATAGAGGATCAGTCCTGCCATTTGCTGTGGATGATCAGGCTCGAATTCCAGACACGTTTCAGCTTCACACTCGAAAGCATCAAGTCTGCGAGCAAGCATGCTTTGTCTGTGTGTTGAACTCATCGATTCCATCCCATACAAACGTAAGTAGTCAGGACGTTCCTTCAGTGTAATCCAAGTTGCGTCGGGCGGGATACGAAGAGTATTCCAGTCGTTACAAAGTTCTGCTTGATCAAAGTGGTCCATCTCCGCTGTCGGTTCAAACGGGTGAAGCTTTATATTTGGTGCGGATACTTGAAGCTCTGGATATCGATCCCCGCTTGCAAGCCTTAACCATCCATCCTCGCTCCACGTACAGCGCTGCAGAGCCGTTTCACGTCCAAGGATACAGTGTTTCTCCTGAACAGGTCTGCCCACCAGATGTGCAATGTACCATTCGCCCGTGTGGGTCTCGACGAGACTTCCGTGACCTGCCTTTTGAAGTGGTAAATCCGTTCTTCCGTTTGATGTGAGGATCGGATTGTTCGGATCAACTTCATATGTGCCTTGTAATGTACGTGAACGGGCAACCGTCACAGCATGCTCATAACCTGTTCCGCCTTCAGCGGTTACTAAATAATAATAACCATTGTGTTTATACAGATGTGGTGCCTCTGTCAGCCCCAGTTCTGTTCCTTTAAAGATGTTGACGGCAGTTCCGACGAGCTTTTGCTCCTGAACCGAATACTCCTGAAGTACGATACCTGCAAAGCGGTTTTTGCCCTTACGGTGATCCCAAATCATGTTTACCAGCCACTTACGTCCATCTTCATCATGAAACAGAGAAGGATCAAAGCCGCTGCTGTTCAGATAGATTGGTTCAGACCAAGGCCCTTCGATATTTGTTGCGGTCACGAGGTAGTTGTGAGTATCTTTAAAAGCACCTATTCTACTCTTCACATCCGTATAGATCAGATAAAACACACCTCGATCATAGCTGAGACAAGGAGCCCATACACCTCCAGAGTTGATATTCCCCTCCATGTTTAACTGAGATTTTCGCGTCAATGGTGAAGGTAACGCACGCCAGTGAACTAGATCCTTGGAGTGATGAATGCGCACACCTGGAAACCACTCAAAGGTGGATGTAGCAATATAATAATCTTCTCCTGCCCGGCATATGGAAGGATCGGGATGAAAGCCGGTGAGGATCGGATTGGTAATCATGGTTGTGGTTGTATTCATGAAAGCAACCTCCGGTAAAAAGTAATAGCTATAAAACATGGCTGGCTAGCACATCGTAAAAGAATGGGCTGATTTCAGGACCTCAGTTCCAACCGAGCGCCTTTTTGCCAGCCTCAAGTGCAGTTATGATGCGGTCTACATCGTATACATTCCCTCTCCAGGTGCCTCCACTGACCGATTGCAACGCTGCCCACAAGCGTGTATCGTCAGGCAGTGCTTGGTCTGGTCGCATATCCGGATGAAAAGGCCGCTGTGCCAGGATCAGTGCTCCTTCTTCGGGCGAAACCTCGATCCCTTCAGCTCCGACAAAATTAACACTTCCCTCCAGCGTGTTACGATCCACGACAATGTCAATTAAATCACCGTTTCGCAACTTACCAATTGGTCCCCCGGCAAGCGCTTCGGGGCCAACATGACCAATGCACGCACCGGTAGATACACCGGAGAAGCGGGCATCGGTAATGAGCGAAACATGTTTTCCAAAGGAAAGATGTTTAAGTGCGGAAGTGAGTTGATACGTTTCCTCCATCCCTGTTCCGGATGGACCACGTCCAAGCAGGACAATAATATCACCTGCGAGTATTCCGCCTGTTTTAATTGCACGGATGGCTTCACGTTCAGTCGTAAATACCTTGGCCATACCCTTGTGACGATATACTCCTTGTTCATCGAGTACATCCGGGTCAATGGACGTAGATTTGATAACAGAGCCTTCGGGAGCGATATTGCCCGTTGGAAATGTCACGGTAGAGGAAATGCCCAGCCGCTGGGAGTGCTCCGCACTCATAATGACACTGTCCGGATCGATGCCATCGACCTCTTGCAATTGTTTTCGCATAACATGCCGACGCTCGGATGACTCCCACCAGTCCAGGACGTGGCTCAGAGATGTACCTGTTACCGTCTTCACAGTTTCATCCAACAAACCAAGACGTCTAAGGTGAAGCATAACTTCTGGCACACCACCGGCCTGAAAAACCCGAATGGTCGGGTAGAAAATAGGGCCATTGGGGAGCGCACTCACCAGTCTCGGAACATGTTTATTGACCTGAATCCAGTCCTGTACATTGGGCAATGTCAAACCGGCCGCATGTGCAATGGCAGGAATGTGAAGAAGCAGATTGGTAGAACCGCCGAAGGCTGCATGTACTACCATGGCATTGCGAATCGACGCATCGGTGATAATGTCCGCCATTCTCATCCCTTGAGTCTCCATCTGGATCAGTGCACGTGAGGATTGCCGAGCCATCTCAAGCCAGATCGGTTGCCCTGAAGGGGCTAGAGCGGCATGAGGCACAGTCATTCCCATCGCCTCAGCTACAACTTGAGCCGTGGCTGCTGTTCCTAAAAACTGACAGCCTCCGCCCGGGGTAGCACAAGCCCGGCACCCTAACTCAGATGCCATCTCCAGTGAAAGCTCTCCGCTTGAGTACCTTGCACCGATCGTCTGAATTTTCCCGGCGTCTTCTCCATCCGTAGGCGGGAGAGTTACACCGCCGGGAACAATAACACCTGGCAGCTTCGGCATACCCGCCAGAGCAAGCATCATCGCGGGCAGTCCCTTATCACATGTTGCTACGCCTAACACACCTTTGCGTGTGGGCAAAGATCGAATCAATCGGCGAAACACCATCGCAGCATCATTTCGATATGGCAGTGAGTCGAACATACCGGTTGTTCCTTGCGATCTGCCGTCGCAGGGGTCGCTGACATAACCGGCAAAAGGAATTCCGCCGCGGCTGGACAATTCATCTGCCGCGGCTTTCATCAGCAATCCAACCTCCCAGTGACCCGTATGATAACCGAGTGCCGTGGGACTGCCATCCTCATTGCGTATACCGCCTTGTGTACTTAAAATCAGATACTGTTTGCCGTTTAACTCGCCAGGCTTCCACCCCATGCCAACATTCTGGGACATGCCGAACAAGTCGCCACTTGGCGCATTTCGCAGTAAATCATCGGTTAGAGGCAGGCGCCCTTCCACTCCGGGAGCATGGGCTTGAATCGTGAAGAGGTCAGATTGATTTTGACTTCGATCAGAACCTTTTCCCCCGGAATCCACGGTCTCTTCCCCTGGTTTAGATGCTTTGTTGCTCGGATCAGGCGAATGTTCACCCATAATGGATCGAATCTGTTCGTACATAATATCCCTCCCCGCAGTTTAAGACTTCACGAAGACGGTTTTGATTGCGGTGAAAAATTCAATAGCGGCCTGACCTTGCTCTCTGGAATGGGAACTGGACATCTTCATTCCGCCAAATGGAGCCTGCAGCTCAACACCCGCTGTTTCCGCATTAATTCTTACAAGTCCAGCGTCCATATCACGAATAAACGAAAGCATCGATCCAACGTTTTGCGTATAGATTGAAGCACTTAATCCATAGTCACTATCATTGGCCAGCGCTATAGCTTCTTCAATGGAATCTACAGGCATTAAAGCCAGCACTGGGCCAAATATTTCTTCCCGAGCGATCGACATGTGGGATTCGACACCTTCAAATACCGTCGGCTGTACATAAAATCCTTCTGCAAGTTCAGGACTATCCGGTCTGTTTCCTCCGGCTAGTAGAACTGCACCCTCATCCTGTCCTTTTTGGATGTAACTCAGCACCGTATTAAGCTGTCCTTCACTTGCGCATGGACCCATCCAGCTACCGCCAGACATACCATCGCCCAAACGAATTTCCTCAACTTTTGCCAAAAGCTTTTCCTTGAAAGCATCATAGACTTTTCGTTCAATAATGACACGGCTGGTCGCCGTACATTTCTGACCCGTTGATTTCAGGCCGCCGCTAATCGTTCCTTCCACAGCCAAATCCAGGTCAGCATCAGCTGCAATGATAACCGGATTTTTGCCGCCCATTTCAAGCTGATATTTGGCCCCTCGAGCAAGTACAGCAGCACCGACCCGTTTACCCACTTCATTGGAGCCAGTAAAGGTAATTCCGTTCACATCTGGATGTTCAGCCAGTGCAGAACCGATAACCGAGCCTTTACCACACACCAGATTGAGAACGCCAGCCGGAAGTCCTGCTTCTTCAAAACATTCCAATACTTTGGCTGCCGTAACCGCTGTCTCCTGTGCAGGTTTCAACACAACCGTGTTGCCATAGATCAACGCAGGTGCAGCTTTCCAGATCGGAATAGCTACCGGGAAGTTCCACGGTGCAATTACACCAACAACACCAAGCGGTACACGCGTTGTAAACATTAAAGCTTCGCTGTCCGTGGACGGAATGACATCACCCGTTTTGCGCATGCCTTCACCTGCGTAATATCTCAAGATCGCGACACCGCGCATCGTTTCTCCTTTGGCTTCAGGGAACGTTTTCCCCATTTCTCTCGTCATCGCCTCTGCGACTTCATTCGCTCTGCGTTCCAGCACGTTTGCTGCTTGAAAAAGAAAATTACCTCGTTCAGCGCCAGTTAACCTCCGCCAAGACTTCGCCGCTGCTTTTGCTGCTGCCACGGCTTGATTCAGGTCTTCCACGCTAGAGGCAGGCACATGCCCTACCACTTCATTTCGATTGGCCGGGTTGATACTAGGTTCTGTTTTTCCGCTGGCAGCTTTCACCCATTCTCCGTTAATAAAATTGTTATAGGTCTGCTCTAACTGAAATGCGCTCATTGTTTTCATCCTCTCTAATCAGTAATTTGATTTTATAATTGTCGGATTGTCACGAGTTCGAAATAACGGGATTAATTAGCGTTCCGATGCTGCTGATTGAAATCTCGATACGGTCTCCTGGCTCAAGTGTAAAATCATTTGGCGGTACAATGTTAGTACCGGTCAGAAGTACCGTACCGTCGAACAAGTCATTGTCTCTTGCCAAAAACGAAACGAGTTCATCCAGCTTGCGGTTCAATTCACTCGTGCTGGCTTCACTTTTTACAATGACTTCTCCATTGCGGTAGATCTCGCAGATAATGCTGAGGTCATAGGGGTTCTGCACCGTTTCCACCAGTCGAATCGCTGGTCCAATAGCACAGGAATTGCGCCATATTTTGGCCTGCGGCAGATACAGCGGGTTTTCCCCTTCGATATCCCGGCAGCTCATGTCATTGCCTGCGATGTATCCTACAATGCTGCCATCAGCGGCAAGCACAAGTCCAAGCTCGGGCTCCGGAATCTGCCATGTGGAATCACTACGGAGCGTGACCGCTTCATTCGGCCCAATGGTACGTGCGGCTGTGGATTTGAAGAAAATCTCCGGACGTTCTGCATCATAAACTTTATCGTAAAAGGTGGTCGCATCCAGCTTGCCATCCGTTGCTTCATAATTACGAGCTTCCCGGCTGCGCTGATACGTTACACCTGCTGCCCAAACTTCGGGTGCTTCAATGGGATTGACAATATGCAGGGTTGTCCAATCGTCTGTCAGTTTGTTTACAGGTTTAAAAGCGCTTTCAACTAATTGAACCGTTGAAATGCCCTGTTCTCTCGCTTGGTAGATCAAGGTCATGAAATCGGTTTGTGGCAAACGATAGGCTTGTTCATCATCCGTCACGGCTGCCAGCCACTTCTGTTCTCCATCCAGAAATCGAATAATTCGCATGTAAGCGTGCCTCCTGTGCCCCTATTGGGTTGATAATTCTAGATTAGCATTCAACATGTCTCATGACGATGTTCTAATCACTCCGAGCATTTACCCTTTTCACGCATCATATTTCTGTTAAGATAAGGATATATCACTCTGACAAAGGGGTTGAATTGCGTGGCGAAGCATTCAGAAACGATGTATTTAGGCCGTTTGCCTGATGTTCGTCTGTCGTTTCAATTAATGGGGCTGCATGCCAGAAAAGCAGATTCGAACTGGACGTATCCATCCCATGAACATTCGATGTATGAAATTCACTGGATGATGGAGGGTCAGATGAGCATGGTGATCAATGGGAAACTGCATCAGCAGTCCAAAGGAGATCTTTTGTTCATTCGTCCAGGAACCACCCATGCTTGCACAGGGGCAGGGCCAGAAGGGTTTACCTATTTTTCGGTTCATTTCAGTGTACATGATACTTCTTTTTGCCGGGAACTCAACCGCTGCAAAGACACCTACTATCCAGCAGCATCGAATATGGCCATGGTCATGTCCCCGATCCTCTCTACGTTATATGATCTATCCACAGAGCATTTGTCTGAATCCTTATCCTCCTCGAAACAAATGAAGGTGCATGCCGCTGTATTTGAGCTTCTTGGCTCGCTCGTAGGACAGTTATCGCAGAACGCATCCGTTCCTGTATCCAGAAAAGAAGCGATTGCCCATCAGATCGCTGAGTATATCGAGGACTCGGTAAGATATATCCATTTACATAGTGAGATTCAGGAAACGAACCGAACCTGGATTCAGGATATTGCTAAATCGCTCAGCTTGAGCACGTCACAGGTCAATCGAATTTTTCGAGAAGTGTACGGTCAGGCACCGCGCAAATATTTATCGGAAACGTTACTGAACGAAGCCCAGCGGCTGTTAAAACAAACGGATCTGAATGTTGACCATATAGCCATGATGCTCGGATACAAAACGAATGCACATTTCAGCCGCCAGTTCAAACGGTGGACAGGCATTGCGCCAAGTGAATTTCGCATGCATGCCCAGCAGGATATGACGAATCTTATGGAAGACCAATAATACGTAAGATGGAGAAGAACATACTGTTTAAAATAAAGCTCAATTCCATGTGAAAAAGAAAAAGCAGCTCAAGGGTGAGTGCTCCCACCACGGGCTGCTTGGTATTTTTGAAGATGTAGTTTGCATCTCATGGTATACACGTTTGAAGAAATGAAATGTTGTTCATTTTTACGGGTGATTAAGTTAATTTACGTTAACCCAGTATAAATGAAGCCAGACTTGCGCTCCCCGTCCCGCGGTATGTAAAATACAAGGCCTGTTTTCCGTCCGGAATGTGAATCGCGGCTGAATACGACTCCCATACATTGGTGAAGTGTACCGGGATGGTTCCCAGAACTGGGCCGTCCCAAGCGGTTTTTACCTCAAAGGTTCCGTTGCAGTAGCCACGTACCTTAATCGTGACTTGCTGAATGCTGCCGCAATCAAAGTATTTAAAACCAGCTGTCGCAGATTCCGTCATATTGGCGATATATCCGGTTTCTTCGTCGCCATCTCGGCCATCTTGGGTAATTTTCGGAAAGCGACTGTCGAGCCAAGCGCCTGCACCAAATCCACCGGTATACAATTGTTCTTCTGGGGTAAAAAGGTTGCATGCAAGATAAGCGGGGTATTCGCCCCTACCTTCCAAAGGTTCTCCATTCAAACCACAAGAAGTCATTTCAACTTGAGGAATATATCCATCGGGTTCAAAAGAAATCTTCTCGATACATCCCTGCCGATTGAATGCATCTCCATTCGTATGTCGGTGATAGAAGATATACCAGTCTGTGCCGATTTCTACGATACTTCCATGATTGTTCCCACCATAATACATAGGCTTGCCAGCTGGCTTGTATGTATCGATATGAAGATCACAGTTGCTCACAATCACACCTTGATATTCGAAGCCTTGGGTTGGAGACGTACTGGTTGCGTAACATAATTCATGCATGACGACCGAGGAGTATACGAGGTAGTAGAGTTCTCCCCTTTTGCGAATCGAAGGAGCTTCAAAAAATTCATGTCCTTCATATCCGCTTCCATCACTATACGGCTGACTTGGGGCAATAAATACCGGTTCCTCCACAATGGTGATCATATCCGAGCCGAGCACTGTCGCCATTGCTCCATGTCTGGAACGGTCACCGGGTGCACAGAAGCCCGTGTAGAGATATGTGAACTCTCCTTCTGTCAACACACCCGGATCGAACTGCGGCTCATCCCCTTCTCGTTCCCCGAGCCGAGTGCCGTCTGTATATTGAACGTAACCATAGAATTCATATTTACCCGCAGGCGAATCACATACCGCTACAGAAACAACGGGCACTTTATCAAGTACATAATATAGATAATAGCGGCCATCCGGGCCAAGTGTCACATCGGGTGCATAAAGGCACATATGACCGTCCGGGTTCAGCGGATCATCTGTTTTTTGATAAATAAATCCCTCATTGCGCCAGTCTCCAAGGTTGTCTACCGGTGCGGACCAGCACACATAATCGTTCAGACAAAACGCATGTCCGTTAAACCGATCATGTGACCCGTAGACGTATACTCTGTCGTTAAACACATAAGGCTCGCCGTCAGGCACGTATTCCCATGATGGGAGATAAGGGTTTAAACCTTGTTTTTTCATTTGAAAATGCACTCCTTGTTTAGATTTATATGGTTTAGATTTAAATCGTTTAGTTCCTGTTTCAAGATTAGTGTTATACTGCTTTTTTCTATTGCAATCAAGCTAACTTTCGTATAATTAGGAGACAACGAGAATGTCAATGTTTCAATGGTGTTTTAATGTAACACATAGAACGAGACTCACAATACGCATGGTAAAGGTGAAAAACGATGAATACGATTTATTACGTTGAATATGATGCTGAGCATCACAGTCCATTTGTGTTTGATATACCTGAAGGTCATGATTGCTGGCTGTTGGTTATTACGCAGACTCCAGCACTGTTCTGGGTCAATGGTCAACTGAAAGAATTCCCGCCCTATTGTGCTGTTTTGTATCCGCCATATTCGAAAATATACTATCGCGCTTGCTCGGACCAATATGTGAACGATTGGATACGTTTTGCAAGTGATGAGCTCTATGTAACCGAAACATCTCTCCCTCTGGGGGAGCCTTTTGCATTGGACGATCCTGAATATTGTCATAAGTTGTTTCAATTACTTGTCGCAGAGCATTCTCTCCAGAACGGCTACAGGGAATCATCGATCGATTATTTGCTTCGAACATTGTTTAACAAGTTGCTCGAATCTTATGTGCAAAAAAATATCGGCCCGCAGCATTACCCTCTGATGAAACTTCGGACAGCTATTCACAACCATCCAAGTCACCCATGGACAGTGGCTGCGATGGCCAAAACCATGAATATCAGCCCGGGATACTTGCAACTCATTTATAAGAAATCATTTGGTTTGTCGTGTATAGATGATGTCATCCATAGCCGAATTCGCTTAGCAAAAGAGTACCTTAGATATCATCCCTATACGGTTGCAGAGATTGCGGACAGGTGCGGGTATCGTAATGTCGAGCATTTCTGCCGGCAATTCAAACAAATGACAGGTGTATCGCCTAAGCGATTCAAACATCAGTGAGTCGTAAGGAGAATCTGCGCTTCTGAAACAGACGTGTTTGTTTCTCCACTTTTCTTCGTGAATGGGTCGCGCGTGCTTATGATTTAAGATAAGGTTTTTAACACATGCATGCAATGACTTATCCTGACCGATTATTGATCAATCCTCATATAAGAGCAGTTGTTTGGCACTATACTTCGGTTCCATCAAGATTAATGGTAAAATAAACAAAAAAAGATGCCCACTAAAGGAGAGTTAACATGAACAAAAGACCGAGTAAAGAGGAATATGCAGCATTCTACGAAGGGTATATCAACCTTGTTCCTGAAGGAAATGTCATCGAGTTATTACAAAAGCAAGCGGAACGTGTGGAGAGCGTAATTCGCGCATTATCAGACGAACAAGCCAATTACCGCTATGGTGAAGGGAAATGGAGCGTTAAAGAGGTTTTTGGTCACCTTATTGATAATGAGCGAATTATGAGCGGCCGTTTGTTACGCATCGCTAGAGGAGACAAGACCTCTCTTCCAGGATATGATCAGGACACTCTTATGGAAGGTCACCCTTTTGAAGCATATAGCGTGGTTGATCTGGCTGAAGAATATGCAGCGGTACGGTATTCCACCATTGTACTGCTCCGCCGCCTGAGTCCGGAAGCTTGGATGCGTATGGGGCAGGTCAATGATAATACGGCATCTACTCGTTCCATTGCTTATGTGATTACTGGACACGAGCTGCATCATTTGTCAGTCCTTCGTGATCGTTATGATGTACAGATATAAGAGGTGAAGTGGAATTGAAAGGATCTTCAGCCTATTTGAGGAAAATACAGCTTAAACGGAATCAAATTGCAAACTACGATGAGTATCCTTTTGACTTGCCAATCATTCGTAATCTACATACGATGGATTTTCATCCCAAAGTTACGTACATTGTTGGTGAGAACGGGATGGGCAAGTCTACGTTAATGGAGTCCATTGCTGTGTCATGGGGATTCAATCCCGAAGGCGGCACCATGAACTTTACGTTTTCTACCCGGGCCACACATTCGGATCTGTTTCGTTATGTTCAATTAATCAAAGGCACACGACGTCCGAAGGACGGTTTCTTTTTCAGAGCTGAAAGTTATTATAATCTGGCAACAACCATTGATGAGTTGGATCGTGAGCCTTCCTATGGTGCTCCCATCAAGGATTCATATGGCGGTAAATCGCTGCATGAGCAATCCCATGGAGAGTCGTTTTTTTCCACGTTTGTTCATCGGTTTGGCGGTTATGGTCTTTATATTCTGGACGAGCCTGAGGCGGCATTATCGCCGCTTCGCCAGATGGCCATGCTTGCCCGAATTCATGAGCTGGTAGAGCAAAATTCACAATTCATTATTGCTACCCATTCTCCTATTCTGATGGCGTATCCAGATTCGCAGATCTATAACCTGACACCGGGAGGTATCGAGGTACAGACCTTGGAGGAAACCGATCATTTCTTGATCATGAAGGAATTTTTGAATAACAAGGATAAGATGATTCGGCAGTTATTTGAAGGGGCAGACACAATCGATTAAGGACTTCAACTACCGATTCTGATGCTGTCCCCTGGTCTGCTCCTGCAACTTGTCTTACTACTTCGCTAAATAAAAAAATAGACAGCTAATCTTAATGATTAGCTGCCTTATCTATTGATCACGCGGATTGCTTTATGTGAATATTCCTGTTTCGTTCTTAGCGCTTATAATAAAAATCCGGTATGCTCGTCCAGCGTCTTTTCAGTTCATGTGCGATAGCTTTCGGTTTGCGATCCCGTGTGAAAATGCCTTTCTTATTGCCTTGTACACGAATAATTCCTTGACTGGTGGCAAAATCAGCAAAGTTCCATACTTGTTCACCGACAAAGTGCTCAAATTCATCGAATACTTCATGGTTCGCTTTGTAAAATTCCACTTGGTATTCCTCCGTAAACATGACAGGTTCAACATCGTGCAATCCGGCAACCGTGTCTGCCCCGTATTCGGTCATCATAAAAGGTTTGTTCGGGCATCGTTTTAGCCAGCCATTGAATTCAGCGCGAAGCTTTTCCTTGGCAGCATCCAGATCCCCACCATCCACATACCAGCCGTAATATCGGTTAAAAGTGAGAATATCCAGCATCTCCGCAATCTGATCCTTCTCAGGTGAGGATTCCATTTGAGTAACAATGGTCACCGGACGTTTCTGTGGATCTAATTCTCTCGTTAGATCAATCAACGGTTTAAAATATTCATATGCTCCCTTTTCTTCAGAGGCAGGCTCGTTAGCTATATTCCACATGACTACACAGGGGTGGTTTTTGTCCCGCTGAATGAGTTCCCGAATGTCGTCCTGATGATGTTCGAACGTATCAAGTTCGTCCCATGTGTTCTTGAGCACACCTCCGCGATGAACGACCAGCATGTTCAGATGCATGCCAACTGCGGCCACCTCATCAATCACGACAAAACCTTCCCGATCAGCCAGCCGCATCACTTCTTCTGAATATGGATAGTGTGCGGTACGGAAGGAGTTGGCTCCAGACCATTTCATCAAATTAAAATCAAGCACATTGGCTGCTTCATTAAAACCTCTGCCATGAATGGTCGTATCCTCATGTTTGCCATACCCTTTGAAGTAAAAAGGTTTATCATTAATCAGGAACTTGCCTTCCTTCACTTCGACACTTCTCACCCCGAATGGCTGTTCATAAACATCTATTGTTTCTCCTTCGGTTTCCAGTTCTACACGCAACGTGTATAAGTAGGCATTCAGCGGCTCCCAGAGTCTAACGTCTGATATGATCATTGTGCCGGATTCGCCTTCGGATGCTGCAACCAAAGAGCCGGATTCATCGATAATTTTAGCTTTAACTGACGCAGATCCAACCACATCAATGGAATACTGAACCTGTCCATCCAATTCCGTTACGATCGTGACATCCTTAACATAGGTCGTTGGTGTTGTATATATTTTTACAGGGCGATGCAGACCGGCATAGTTGAAAAAATCAAAGTTCGGCAGATTGTGCACCGTTGTTTGTCCATTTGAATGTTGTTTCTCAATGATGGAACCAACGGGTAGTGTTGTTTCATCCACGATATTATTTACAGCGACGGTTAGGCGATTTTTTCCTTTGTGAAGGTAACGGTTTATCTCAGCTTCAAAAGGTAAAAAGCCGCCTTTGTGCTGAGTAACAAATTTCCCGTTCACATACACTTTGGCCAAATGGGTAACGGAGCCAAATCGTAGTACAACTCTCTCTTCACTCATCACACTCGGTAGCGTGATCTCCCGCTCGTACCAGACCCAGCCCACATGGTCACGAATTGTGGCGCTTACTCCGATATCATTATATGAAGCTGGAACAGCCATGCGCATCGGATCTTGGAGTTTTTCCTTTTGCCAATTTTCCTGAAATCCCTCTCCGGCATCCAATTTGAAATTCCAGATTCCATTCAGATCGATTAGATTACGTGTCTCGGTCAATATAGGGTATAACATATGAACCTCTCCTTCATTCTCTATAAAGTAGATGCTTCCTCTACCTCCTGCCTTCTACAGGTTGTGAAACGTGTCTCGGGTATCAGTTCATTCGTTTTGCGTTGATATCGCTTACAAGTTGTGCTGTACGTTTCTTGTTTAATGGATATAGGAAAGCAATGCAGATAAATACGAGAAACAGACCCATAGCTGGAACAAGCGTTGCCAAGAAATAAATGCCTTCAAGTGTACGTGGTGTTTGAACATGCAGTGTAGCATTATACCCGACAGCCGCCATAGCTACCCCGCCAATACCTCCAGCAACGGCCTGCCCAACTTTACGCGAAAAGGAATAAATAGAATATATCGTTGCATCCTCTCGCAGTCCTGTAACATGTTCATGATAGTCAACCAGGTCTGTAATAAACGCCCAGCTGATCAGATTGAACAGACCGTATCCTAACAACCCAATGAACAGAATCGCCATGTATTGAACAGCCGAAAGGTTCGGTATGAAATAGAGCAGCAAGTAAACGAGCGTTGAGAGTAAAAAGCCAGCAGCGGCAACTTCTTTTTTTCCGAACTTTGCTACGAGCGGTTTGATTAACGGCATTCCGATAAAAATAGGCGCAGCTTGAACCAGACTGAACACACTAAGTAATTGCGCGTTACCAAAATAGTCCTTGAACAAATACGTATTAACTGTACCCAGCAACATTAAATTGATTAAGAAAATGAGCGATCCGATCAAAAAGACGATGAGTGGTTTATTTTTCAAAAGTCCATATAATGTTTTTCTCAAATTGGTATTTGGTTTCTCATTCATATCCGGGATAACACGTTCGAGCGATAATTTATAACACGCCATATAAGAAGCAATGGACAATATTCCAAAAATAACAGCTCCCAGTAAAAAACGGCTTGCGTTGGCTTCGTTATTTACAAACAACAGCAAGGGGCCCACCACGCCTACAAATAATTGCGCCAATGTTGCTCCCAGCGATCTCCATGTAGACAGCACGGTTCGTTCTACTGGGTCAGCCGTAATGACCGAAGCCATGGAACCGTAAGGAATGTTAACGGTGCTGTAAAGCGTTCCCCAGAGAATATAAGTAACATAAGCGTAGGCGAGATAAAATCCATCGGGCATTCCGGGAATGTAAACAAACATGAGTACCCCGGAGATCACAAGCGGAAATGACATGCGATAAATCCATGGTTTGAATTTACCGTGTTTGCTTGCTTTACGCGTATCAACAAAACGTCCCCACGTGACATCGGCTACGGCATCCCACAAACGGGCTAACAGGAATAATCCTCCGACCGCTGCCGGGTTAATATGAAATACATCGGTGTAATAGACCATTAAAAATGAGCCAACTAGCGCAAAAAAGAAATCGTTTCCAAAATCACCAAACAAATAGCCGAATTTATCCTTATATCCGAAAGGACGCATAAAAATCCACCTCTTTATTCAAAATTTGGAGTAACTATTGCCGAATTTTATTGCAATACAAATTTGTTCTTTTGATAACGCTCTCAATTCAGGGTGTAGGTCGTGTGTTATATTGGCTGAGTAGCTGATCCCCCTTAAATCCATGCTTGAAATCGATTTCATGACAAATTATAATCGGTCTTGTGAGGTTTCATATGGTAAGTTTCACATGTAAATAGGAATATTCACATGTGTTTTTCACTTCTAAGACTGGAACGGAGGCTTGGTGATGTATAACTTTTGTGATGAAAACGTTGAATATATATGTAATATGACACATCATTTATACAATGTACCCGTCTACTATTTTGATAACGAATACAAGCTAATCTATCAGGTCACCCCTGTGGATTTCCAGCATAACCCGTTACTTCCCACTGACGATAAGATCATGACAGACCTGTTTTCCAGCATGCCACTCGAGCAGCTTCCTGTCCTTCGAGAAACAATCTATTTGGAGAAATTTTTTGCAATACGTATTCGTGCAGATCATCAGTGGAAAGGAATCATCATTGTTGGCCCGATTATTAATTTTAAAATGACAGAGGAAATCATTCGTGTTACTCTAAGTGATTTGTTAGCTAAGGCGGATCACCAGGAAGTGAAGATGTATTACGACGGAGTCCCTGTGATGAGTACTTTTAAATTGATTAATCTTAGTATGACGATGTATTTCATGCTCTATCAGGAGAAGCTGACGCTGGACGAAATTTTAATGAAAAATGAGAATGAGCGTTGGAGAAAAACGCTGGAAATCGAGCAGCCGTATAAGCAAATCATAGACGACCGTCAAAATAATCTTATTCACACGGAAATCGATAAAGAGAAGAAAGTATTTGATTTCATTCGATTGGGTAGAACCGATAAGGTGCTGGAATCCTTTCATACCATTCACAAACAAGGCAAAAAAAGTGTGTTGTCCAAGACGAGTTATTTGCGTAGCCAAAAGAATCTGGCGATCTCCCTTATCACGCTTGCAACAAGGTCAGCAGTAGAAGGTGGTGTTTTTCAAGAGATTGCTTATAATCTTAGTGATTTTTATATTCTTAAAATTGAGGACTTAACCGACAGCCAAGCGGTAGAGGATTTAATGGAGGTTGCTCTGCTTGATTTTGCGGAACGTGTGAAGCGTAGTAAAAAACACAAATACTCGAAACCGATCAACATATGCCAAAACTATATCTTCAACCATTTAAATGAACGGATTACGGTCGCACAACTGGCTGAAATCAGTTCGTTGAATCCGAATTATTTGTCCAATCTGTTTAAAAAAGAAGTCGGCATCTCCATTTCGCAGTTTATTTTGAAAACGAAAATTGAAGAAGCTCAAAATCTGTTGACGTATTCTCATTATACTTTAGCGGAGATTTCTACTCTTTTAAACTTTTACGATCAGAGTTACTTTGCGAAAGTGTTCAAAACGTATACGGGGTGTACACCCAAACAATTCAAAGATCAAAGAACAAAGGATTAAATTCAGTGGATCAGGGACAACAAAAAACCGCTGTAAAAGCGGCTTTTAAAGGTGTATTTAGTAACTTCCAAGTTACATTCCGGTGTTCGAAAGTAACCTGTGATTCGCGTATGCGGCGGCACCGATTACGCCCGCTTGTCCACCCAATTTGGCTTGCACGATGGTACAGGCTCCTGAAGAGAGCTTCAATGAGTGATTTCTAACGGTATAACGGACGGTGTTAAGGAGCCGATCACCTGCTGCGGACATGCCGCCACCTATGATAATCATTTCGGGATTCAACATATTTATGACATTGGAAAGGCCGAAACCCAATATCTCTCCTGTTTCGTGCATGACTTCAACAGCAAGTGCATCGCCAAGGTCATACGCATTCGAGATCATCTGAGCGGTAATTCTGGACGGCTCTCCTTCTACCCACTCTATAATCATACTGGATCGGCCTGCCTCCAGCTTTTCCGTCAACGTTCGAACCATTCCAATGGCAGATACATATCTGCCCAGGCAGCCTGAACTCCCGCAACGGCAAGCACGGCCTTCCCTATACATATTCATGTGTCCAATTTCCCCAGCACTTGATGTTGCTCCGTAGATTACCTTCCCGTCATTGATGATTCCAGAACCCAGACCAGTCCCTAAGGTGATTAATACCAAATTACGATGACCGACACCTGCACCAAACAGCCATTCACCATATAGATTAACACGTACGTCATTGTCGATAAAAACAGGGAAATCAACATGTTTGTCCATGTGATTCACTACATGGATCTTCTCCCATCCAGGAAAATTAGGCGAAAATATAGATAAGCCGGTTTGTGGGTCCAATAAGCCTGGCACACCTATACCCATGCAATTTATCTCATCTGGATGGATTCCTTCGGCCAACATCATTTCTTGTGTAATGTTTGCCATTCTATTTAACACATGGATCGGGCCTTTATCGGCTTCGGTGGCATCACTTCGTTCGTGAACTTTCTGAAATGCTGTATTAAATATAGCCGATTTAATATTGGTTCCGCCCAGATCTATTCCGATTATATATTTGCTCATATATTAACATCCTGACCTTAAATGATATAGACACCTCATTATTAAAACACGAAACCGCAGAAAAATCTAAAAATAGCAAAAGTCGCCATATCGGCGACTTGTTTAGGAAAGATTATTTACATGAGTAAGAAACGATACCCTAAGGTTGCTTATTTAAATCAAATCGGTTTATCTGAACATTATCGGTCATTACATAAATAATGCCTTCGCCCTCATATACAAATGTGGGATCAGACTCCTTTAGTTCAGAAATATTAACGGTATGAAGTAACTTCAGTTTGGTCTTTGCCGACGCACTTGTCTGATAGATGGATATTTTTGAGTCCTCAACCAGCATGACAGTTCCATCTGGCGCGGTCTGGTACATTTTGGCTGAAGCAGGGACAGTTTGCATGATGCCTTTGGGGTCAATAATGAAAAAATTTCCATTCGATTGAATTCCTGTGAATCCATTAGAAAACACGTTTCTTTTCACGGTCATGGATGTCTCCATGTCGTCATAGTAGCTCACATTGCTGATTTTTTTAGTCCATACTTCCTTCCCCTTCGTTGTTTTAGCACTGAAACTTATAACATTGTTTCCGTGATTCTTCTGAAAATGAAGTAAACCATCGGGACCGAACCCTGAAAACATGCCTTCTTTAAAGTCAAAATATGTCATGCGGCTGGACGTTTTGCTTGTACTATTGATGGTTTCGAGTAAACCATTGACAAAACCGTAAAGAATGGATGCGTTCCAATTGTTTTTACCCAAAAACTTACCTTCCGGATTATACCGATAACTAGTCACCCGCTCAGAAGCTGTTTCCAGATAAACAAACAAATTACCATCAGGCATGATGGATACTCCTGATATGGAACGGACTTTTTCGTCAAAATACTTCATCCACAATACTTTTCCGTTAGGATTGTATGCGGTTAGACGTTGTTTAACAACGCCAGAACTATTCTTTATCGAAGTGAGGATATAAACATTACCGTTTTGCGCGACTTGTGCATATGTACCAAAAAAACTAAAAAACAGGTTGCTTCCAGCAGTATAATCGGTTTTGGATAATTGCTTTCCTGTCTTCTTGTCAAAAATGTACATCTGATTGTCCATGCTCATAAAGTTCAATGTTTGATTTGTAATCCGAACATTACTGTCCGACAAATACTCGTGTCCATCTGGAATGGAGAAGGTCCAGTCTGGTTTGGGCAGGTTTTGAAAGTTGTTTGCAGACACCGTTCCGGTAAAAGCACTGCTGAGCATTAGGATGATTACCAGAGATATTAATCTTTTGATGTGAAGCAACATATCACCTTTTTCTTTTTATTTTTTTATAGATCCATTATCGTCATTTATGTGTATAAAATGAATAGCAGCCTTCTATTGGAAGACTGCTGGATCTGGCTATTTAGGCTGGCTTATTTTAGATCAACCAGATCAATTGATTTTTCGTACAGCAAACCATAATTCGACGAATTGCAGTCCATCCTTGCTTCCTGTAACCTCGAATTCGAGGCCGTCAACTTGCTCATAACCTGCTGTGGGGAGCCACTCCGAGAAGAAACGTTTATATAATGTTTCCATTACTTCCCCCAGCTGATCCCATTCAAATGGTTCGGATGAAAAGATGGCCCACGTATAAGCAGGAATGGAGATTACTTTGTAACCAGCAGTTACACTTGTCTCCTTTTTAAATGCACACAACATATACGGAAATGTTTCTTCTTCCGTCGGTCTGTAACTGCACACAGCGTGTACTGGATGATAGTTCTGATTTAAAAAATCAGGCAGCCCATTGGCATGGAGTGCAAGTTTTTCAACCTCACCATTCTCATGACTTTGTTTCCATAAGTCGGCTGGGGTTTCTTTTCCGTTTAAGCTGAATATTTTTTCGATCCCGAACACTTCAAAGCTTTCTCTTGTTTCAATGCGATAATTCATAGGCTCAGCCCCTTTAATAGAGATAAGAAAGGAAAGCCGTGGATAGGCTTTGAGCGCTGTCCCTTTTTCTCTTGCACGTGCAGGGTTCACTCCATGTAAAGCATGAAACGCCCTTGCAAACGATACCGGAGATTCGTAGCCATACTTTATTGCAACATCAAGCACTTTCGCATCACTGGTCTGTAATTCGATAGCAGCCAGTGTAAGCCGTCTTCTTCTAATATACTCTGCCAGTGGCACATTCGTAATGAACGAGAACATCCTCTGAAATTGATATGAAGAACAGCAGGCACACTGCGCAACGTCTTTTAAACTGATTTCGTTGGATAGATTCGTTTCAATATGATCTAGAGCACGATTCATTCTCATCAGCCAATCCATCTGATCCCTCCTCTCAATTAAAGTAAAGTATAGCTTTATGTAACCAAAGTTTCGCAACGATTTGTGCACTCTGAAGTTTCATCATGCCCCACCCATCTCCGCATTAAGATTGTGTTCAGCACCTTTTCTTTAACAATCATTTGTGATCTTGCACAAATCGATCTTCTTATGTTATGTTATTTGACATTTTTGTTTGACTCCCCTCCACAACCATGTTACATTTTCAAACATAAGCAATGATTGGAAAAAGATTACATGAAACTTGACCTGTTATTCCTACTTATTTTAACTCAGCGAAGGAGTTGCTGACTATGCATTTAACTGTACAGGAACGTGAAAAATTACTGATGTACCTCGCTGCAGACATGGCTGAAAAGCGGCTGAAACGTGGCGTTCAGCTGAATTACCCGGAAGCCGCCGCCTATATTTCAGGTTTTGTCGTAGAGGGTGCACGGGATGGAAAAACCGTAAAACAACTGATGGAAGAAGCTCGTCACCTTTTATCAGCAAACGAGGTAATGGATGGCGTAGCCGAATTGCTGAGTGAAGTTCAGATTGAAGCCACGTTCCCCGATGGAACGAAGCTGGTGACTGTACATGAGCCTGTTGCCCGGATCGATGGTGCGATTATCCCCGGTGAGTATGAATTTGCGGATGACCCTATTATCCTGTTACCTGACCGCAAACGAATTACCCGTTCCGTGACCAATACAGGCAGTCGCCCCATTCAGGTCGGATCACATTTTCATTTTTTTGAAACGAACCCCGCTTTATCATTTGACCGGGAAGGTACTAAAGGATATCGACTGGATATCGCTTCGGGTCTCTCCGTCCGCTTCGAACCAGGAGAAATGCATGAAATTACGCTGGTTGAAATCGGTGGAACGAAAGAAATCCACGGATTCGCCGGACTAACCAACGGGAGGGTTGAATGATGAACACCATTGATCGTGCGACATATGCAAGCATGTATGGCCCAACGACCGGAGATCGGATTCGGCTCGCGGACACCTCGTTAAAAATTGAGATTGAAAATGACTTTACCGTGTATGGAGATGAGTGTGTTTTTGGCGGAGGTAAAACGGTCAGGGATGGCATGGGACAGCATCCTCTGGCAACGCGCAGCGAAGGTGTCCTGGATACGGTCATTACCAACGTTGTTATTGTGGATACATGGGGAATTGTCAAAGCCGACATTGGCATTAAGGACGGACTGATCCGAGGCATTGGCAAGGCAGGAAATCCGTTTGTGATGGATGGCGTCGATCCTGACATGTATATCGGGGTAGGCACAGAAGTGATCTCTGGTGAAAATTTGATCGTGACCGCTGGTGGTGTAGACAGCCATGTTCACTTCATCTCGCCCCAACAAATTGAAATTTCGTTGCAAAGTGGAATAACCACAATGATTGGTGGAGGGTCTGGCCCGGCTACAGGTACACTTGCAACCAACTGTACCTCGGGCGTATGGCATATTGAACGCATGTTACAAGCGCTCGATTCACTGCCAATGAATTTTGTGATGCTTGGTCGTGGTAACAGTTCCAGACCTGAAGCCTTGATGGAACAAGTGCTTGCAGGCGTTGGCGGACTGAAAATTCATGAGGACTGGGGAAGCACGCCTTATGTTATCGACAAATGTTTAAGCGTGGCGGAAAAATATGATATTCAGGTCAATATCCATACCGATACGCTGAATGAAGCTGGATATGTGGAGGACAGTTTGCGTTCATTCAATGGTCGAGCCATTCATACCTACCACACGGAAGGTGCGGGCGGCGGTCATGCGCCGGACTTGTTGCGTGTCGCTTCGATGCCTAACGTCCTGCCTTCTTCCACCAGTCCAACGATGCCTTATACCCGAAATACGGTTGATGAACACTTGGATATGTTAATGATCTGTCATCATCTGGACCCTAAAATTCCGGAGGATGTGGCCTTTGCTGCTTCACGGATTCGGGAGACAACGATTGGTGCGGAAGATATATTACATGATATCGGTGCCATCAGTATGACCAGTTCGGATTCACAGGCGATGGGACGTGTAGGTGAGGTGGCAATCAGAACATGGCAGACAGCAGATAAAATGAAAAAACAACGCGGTTCCCTTACCGCAGATACCCAGGCGGATAACGAGCGCGTGAAACGTTATATTGCGAAATATACGATTAATCCTGCCATTACACATGGCATCTCCACGTATGTAGGCTCGATTGAAGTCGGTAAAATGGCGGATCTTGTGCTATGGAAACCCGCGTTCTTCGGAGTTAAACCGGAGCTTGTCATGAAGGGCGGCATGATTATTCATAGTGTGATGGGAGATCCAAACTCGACGATCTCGACTCCGCAACCGTATATGTACAGACCGATGTTTGGAAGCTATGGAAAGGCACGTTCAGCCATTTGTGCAACTTTTGTTTCTCAAGCCTCCATTGATGCAGGAACTCTGACTACTCTCGGACTCACGAAATCATTAAAACCTGTGACAGGCTGTCGTGCAGCTAGCAAAAAAGATATGATTTTGAATGGAGAAACCCCGGCTATTATGGTCGATCCGAAAAATTATACCGTATCCGTGAATGGTGAAACGCTACGCTGCCTTCCGGTTGACGAACTTCCCATGGCACAAAGGTACTTCTTGAGTTAATATGATGAAATCGTTGTTGCCTTCATTGAATGGCTCCGTTTCAATCTACAAAAAGCTCAGCAAATATGAATAAGTTGAACTACAAACTTTACACAGGTTATTCTGTTTCAGTGTAAAAGTATAGTTCAACTTATTGAGCTGGGCTTTTTTCGTTTCCCATTTTTGAATTGCGAATCTCGTCTTCATCAGACCACCTAATTAATCCCTTATAAATCCACCTTCCGAATGAATAACTTGCCCCGTAATCCAAGCTCCGGCTTCACTCACGAGAAAATCAATGATGTTCGCTGCATCCTCAGGTGCTCCAATCCGTCCCAGCGGGAACTTGGGCACAAGATAATCACGAATGGAGTCATCCATCCACGTTGTATCTGTCGGCCCAGGGTTTACAGCATTCACTGTAATTTTCAATGGTGCAAGTTCACGGGATAAGGATGTTGTAAAAGCGGAAATCGCACCTTTGGTCGCAACGTACGCTAGCTCACCTGGCATCGGCGATATATCCTGTCCCGACGTCATATTGATAATTCTGCCTGAGGTTAGATTGGATTTCTCAAATTCGCGGGCAAATATCGTACATAGTAGAAAAGTGGATCGCATATTTACGGCGTAGTGGTTGTCCAAGAGTTCGGCGTCAAAGGACTTGTAATCCGTGTTGACACAATAAGCTGCATTGTTAATGAGTACAGAGGGTTGTCCCAGTTGCAGGACCGCACTCTCATAAACTTGATGAGCTGCATTCCGTTCGGATAGATCAATCTCGATGGAGGCACAGCGAACCCCCATGTTTTCAATCTCCTTGTGAAACGCAATGATCCATTCCCGATCAGCCTTATAGTGTGTGAAGAAAATATCAATATCTCTGGAAGCTAGTTTGCGGCAAAAAGCACTTCCCATTTCTCTGGGACTGCTAGCACCTGTGATAATTGCAATTTTTCTCTGAGTTAAAGTCATCCTTCTACCTCCACTTACATAAAAGATGTGTATGTTTCTCATCAATTATAGTGAATAGAGGTAACTTATGAAACACTTCTACCCAAACGAATATCTGAACAGCCCATAGTAAAGAGGCCCAAGTGTGAGTACTAGAGTAACAAACATTAACAATCTTCTCTTACGAATTGAGATTTCTGCTAGAATTTCTTCGCCTTGGTGATCCTTAAGCAGCATCCCGAACAGTATTTCCCACAATAATCCCGAGATTGTAATTACTTTCCATGTTAGAGGGTTCAGCCATTGAATGTGTTTTACGTACCCTAACAATCCAATCCAAGTGATAACAGATACAACAAAATCAATTTTGCCGAGTGTTGTTGTGTATTTCCCTTTTAGCAAATAACCAAGGGATGCTGTTCCAAGTAATCCAAGATAAATCGTCCATAACAAGTTAATCACATGTGTACCCCATTGTAGTCTATTATAAAATAATCGTAACCTATGTCCTGTTGCATTATAGTGAAGCATTTTCGTTCTGCATAGTGGGAAATTATTCTAAAATAAAGAGATAAAGAAGATTCATATGTAATACCCCTTTCAATATCAATCCAGTTGTATTGTAATATACAGTGATCATTGATTTATTTTATCTATGAGGTGATAGCCGTTTGATGAATTTATATGGCGCGCAGCATCACATTCTTGTGCATTCCAATGCCATTGATGCTGAGGCACATCAACATACGTTTATTCAAGTTACGATTGCACTAGAAAATCATTTTCAGTTTGAAGTTCAGGGAGAGATTATAAGTACTGCCGGAATCGTGCTAAACTCTAATGTTACTCATCGTTTGCAGGGATTGGGGCAACCTCTAGTCTTGCTTTTAATAGACAGCACTTCAAGCATAGCTGCCGCCTTTAAACAATATATGGGCAAACAGGCATACGCCAATCTTCCTCCAGTGGATAGTAAAAAAGTCGCCGAATTTATAAAAGTTCGGTTACCGCAAATTCATGATGCAGAGTGTTACAGTTTTTTTTTACAAGAATTCATGACTCTTTTTCAACTGGACTACACTCCACCTGCGATCACGGATACACGAATCAAGGAACTGATCCAACATATGAAGGATTGCACGGATTCGGAGCACTCCATTCGTAATTACGCTGAACAGTTCGGTCTTTCGAGTAGCAGGCTGTCACATCTGTTTAAAGAGAATACAGGAATATCTCTTAGTGGTTATTTGGTCTTACATAAGCTACAGAAGGCATGTTATCTGATTTTCCAAGGAACGAGCATCACGGAAGCAGCCATGGCAGCTGGTTTTGATACGCCCTCCCATTTTGCCAATACCAGCAAACGCTTGCTCGGCATGACCGCCAAAGATATTCGCAAAGATAGCGTGTTTTTGCAAGTTTCCTCCCTGCACTGACGATACAATGTTTGCAGGAGGTGCTCATCATGAACAACAATCTCGAGCAAACGCAATTGTTAGATTACAATCATTCGACCATTCAGAGCCTCATTCGCAGCCGTAACTGGGCTTCACTCCCTGTAAAGGAGCAGATCCTTCACGTATATAATTACGTTCGTGACGAAATTAAATTTGGTTATAATCGAAGCGATAATATTCAGGCTTCAGAAGTACTCCACGACGGCTATGGACAGTGTAATACGAAAGGCATTTTATTCATGGCACTGCTTAGAGCGCTCGGCATCCCTTGCCGTATTCACGGCTTTACGATTCATAAGCAATTGCAAAAGGGAGCCATGAAAGGCTGGTATTATCACCTTTCTCCGAAAGAGATCATCCACAGCTGGATTGAAGTGTTATATAACGACAGATGGTTAAATATCGAAGGTTTTATCCTGGATCTCCGTTATCTGACCAAGCTTCAGCAAAAGTTTAAGCAATGTACTGGTTCATTTTGCGGTTATGGAGTGGCTACGGACGATTTTCAGAACCCCGCTATTTTTTGGAATGAAAGTGACACGTATGTACAAAAAGAAGGTATTGTTCAGGATTTCGGTACGTTCGAACATCCAGATGAATTCTTTTCTCTCCACCCGCAAAAGTTAAGTCCGATCAGAAGAATAGTATTCAGCAATGTGGTTCGGCATCTAATGAATAGGAATGTGAGACGCATTAGGCAGGGATGATCGTTTATTCTTTTGAAGCAGCTCATAAAACAAAAAAACACGGAACGATGCGGAAGAATTCTCCGTTTCGTTCCGTTTATGCAACTTTATCGTTCCCATATAGAATAGATTTGGAATGGAAGCTGCTTTTGGAATGTTCCCTACCCTCTCTGTTTCCTCTTTACTTGATGTAGAAATAATCAAAGTTGGCCATAAGTCCTGTGCCTGCACAGGCAATAAGACCGATTTTAGGGTCTTCCAGCTGGGCTGTCTGGATATCTCCAACCTGTGTATAGTTCGTGCCATCGGCAGAGTAATATCCGGTATACGTATTCCCCTCTTTTACAATACGCAAATACGCTATTTCGGATGAGAGGGTGTCCGGAATTTCGGTGTGGTTGCGAACACCATTGATTTTTGTATCCAATTGAAATTGATTGCCTTCCCCATACAACCGTGTCATTCGAATATACGTCTGATCATTCACGTAAACAACCAGTCCGCCCTGTGACCACCTTGAGGTAGGTTTGCCCTCCAGCCTGGTTTCAATTGTCCAGTCCCCTGCAGGTGCACCAGTCAATAAAATATTTTTGGCATCCCCTGTTGCGCCGGAGATATCCCCCTGCTCACTAGTCATTTGCATATATCCAGGATTTGCTTCAAGGGACCATTTGGCCGGGTTTTCTCGAACCCAGCGCCATTGCTCATCTAACGTTGCGGAGTCAAAATCATCATCTGTTCCTGCCGGATATGACACAGGCGGTTCAGCTTGTCCGGGGGAAGCGCTGTACTGAATTAAGTCCAGATCATCAAAGTACACATGGCCGTTTCCACCAGCTTTATAGAGATAGATCGTTGCACTGGTGTTCGTGCTTCCTGTGGTGAAGATCTGCTCTACCCTCTTATATTCGGTTGAATTGATATGAGCGTCCTTGGCACTTCCACCGTAGTTTTTCACACCTAAAACCGCACGACCGCCATCCACACTCTTCGCCCATCCAATCAATTTGTACATCGTATTCGGATATAAACCGTCTACCGTCTGCTCTGCACCTGCCGTGCTTCCGGTCAGTTTGGCCGCATAGGTGCCGCTGTGAGCATTGGTGTTTTCTATCGATGCTCCATTGTAATGGATGGGCCAGTCGGAGAAATCTCCCGTTTCGAAACCCGGATTCGCCAGCAAATTTTCACCCGAAGGTGCTTCCGGCAAAGGAGGCAAGTTGTTCGGATCAAGCCCCGGACCTTGGTATGCTCCGATATTAGGTGCGGTGGTGGTGGAAACCGGATTCCCGAAGTAGTCCCTTCCTCCGTTATTGGCAATCATTTTGCCTGCCCCGATGGCTGGTGATGTATTCAGCAGTTGGTAACCGGCAAGTGTATCCCGGCCTATACCGGCAGAGCCGGGTGAAGCCAGCTGTGGGTCAGCAGTAATTTTGTAAGGATCAGCTGGTTCGTTCGTTGGATGTGAGCCGAAGAATAGGTTGTTTTCAAACACATTGTTGGTACTGCTCGCAAAATTATACCCTCCAGAGCCCAGATTATAGATCAGGTTATTATAGAAAAACGTATTCTTTGCGTAACCTCCCCAGTCGAGCGTATCTATAATTTTGGTATTCGAGTGTGCAGGCAAATAAACCGTATTGTTGTAGATCGCGGTGGTATCCGGTGATCCGCTAAAATTAAACACTGCACCGCTGTCATTCTGACTAATGTTATATCGTATCGTTGTATTGGTGTTTTTGTTGGCGGCATTGGTTCCGTTATTCACAACGAGAAAAGCTCCACCTGCGTTATTATGACTGTAATTATACTGAATGATCGTTCCGTCACTGTCATAATCTGCATCATAGGCCATGGCATCGCCGCCAGGCGCTGTGTTGTACACCTCGTTGAATTGGATGACATTATTTTTGGCGGAGAAAACCCACAGAGGCACATGGTAACCGCCTGCTCGCACATGTGTATCATGAACAACGTTGTTTTCAATGAGTCCATCGGTTGTATTCAAAATAAACGCGCCATCCGCTGCCACATCGTAAATCAGGTTGTTGGTCACTTTCAGATTAGAGGAATATTTCGTTTGAGCACCGTTCAGATATATGCCTACACTATCCAGAGAATAGATTTTGCAATTGTTCACGACCACATCAGATACGTGATAATCCCACGTTGTGCCCCAAACGATGATTCCTCCATTATGCGCATAATCGTTGGATACATCACCTTTCACGTGATGAATGTCCAAATTTTCAAACACAAAATGTTTATACACTTTGGGATTCGTCCAGGTTCCACTGCTACCATCGATGTGAATGCCTCGTCTTACACCTTTGGTAGGTGCGTCGTTTGTAATCTCCAGATTCCGAACTTCCCATTGCTCCTGATTATAAAAATAAACCGTTGCGGGTGCGCCAGCACCCGAAATTAAAGGTTTGCTCCCTTCCCCATACCGATCGATCTTGATGGGATTTCCCTCTGTACCTGAACCTTTGGGATGAAGGGTTCCCGTCCATACTCCGCCTGCCTTGAACATCAATGTATCGCCAGGCTGAAATTCAGTCGCATTTACTTTATCAAGGGTTTTCCAGGCCGATTGTGGACTTTTACCGTTGTTAGCATCACTCCCGGTCACCGAATCCACATAATATACGTTGTTCTCTGCATACACAGTCTCCCCTGGCAGAGGCATAACGCTTGATACCGTAATCATAAAAACGACAACCCAGCTAAACCAATGTTTAACCCTGACATTTCTCAATTGCATACGAACCTCCTTAATATTTTGTGATTTATCCTAATAGCAAGTTACCGTTCCTGTATAAGTTGAGCTAAAGTTTTTACACAGTCCATTCCGTTAAAGTGTAAAAGAAATGTTCAACTTATAAATCTTAAGTAACCGCTTTCAAGATCAACGGGAAGGATTTAATCGATGGAGACACGATGGTATGCTTCAGACATAATATCAATCTGAGCATGGGAAATTAGTTTGAGGATGTAACGGGCGTAAGCTTGGTTCAGGTAACTTTGCCGGATGTGATTTTGTTCTTTTGCTGTTAGACTCTTTGTTATACGTTCACTTAACTGTTCTCCGAAGGTTCTGATCAAAACATACTGGCTCTGTGCTGGTTCATCGATAATAAAGCTCTTATGTTCAACATTCGAAAGGTTTTGGAGTTCCGCGTACAGTGCAGGTTGGGATTTGAAATATGTGCTCGCTGTCTGAGGATTGAATTCTTCTATGGTATGATGAAGGATTGCGCTGTTGAATTGCTTTTGCAGGACTGTGATGATTTCAGACATCTCGCTTTTGTCTCCCTGCTCCAAAAGCGACTGTGCAACTTCAATGACCTTTTTGGCAGTCTGTTTGTGTACTTGAGTCTGGTTCAAATCCAGATCAGTATGCTTATAGGATACCGATATTTTATCGAACTTTATCGTATCCTCTCTCACAAAAAGTTGTCCTTGAACCTCTTTATAGTATTCTTCAAGTTCCTTGTCCGTGGGCTTTAATTCGTTCAAGGATAAGGCCTCTTTTAGCCTGTTTCGTACTCTGCTCGTAAAATAATTCATGAAGGAGATCTCATCCAATTGTTTTGGCCCATAGATAGGCTGATTAGAAGCTAACGCTTCCCTTCTATGCTGATTCTCAATTTCCATTTCGTGCATCAGATCATCATGGCTTGAGCCACGAATAAGCCCTTTGTTTTGTGCAAGATCCATTTCCACTTTAATCTTGGTGATCTCCTCCATGGCGAGTTGTTTCAAAAACTGTTCGGGATTTTCACCTTCATAATCAGCTTTCCAGAAATCCTTGTTGTATGGCGCCCCATATGTGGATTGAAAATAATGGATGACCATTGCCCTCTGCTGCTGCATTTCACGTTGCAATTCATGCACAGTAATCCAGCTTTCGTTGACCTTGGCAACGTAGGTGTTCTCTGAAGGCGTATGACCTGCAATAGCAAAATAAGTGGAGCTTGCAATAATCAAAATGATGGCAACGAAAGTGAACCGCTTCATTCTCATTTTTATTTTCAAGTTCAATACGCAACCCCTCCAGCATCATCCGAAGTTTTTCTCCCTTTGATTGAAGCTTGATTACGCTTGCTCCAAGTAAAGCTCGTTTAACGCTTCCCCCAGCCACGCCCCTTGGCGGACAAGCCTGCTCTGCAAAGCACTTACATCGATACTTCGTGTCTCATTCGATCCATTCTCTCGAAGCATCGCAGCAGCTGTTCCGGCAGCTTCACCCATGGCAAAACAATTCGGCATGACTCGCGCGGAGCCTTGTGTTGCTCGGTCTGTAGAGATGGATCTGCCGGCTACAATTACATTTTGAATACCTGCAGGAAGTAAAGAACGATAAGGTATCCCGTGTGACTCCCCTGCTGGCAGATGAATCATCGTCATACCACTTGTCGGTTTAGCCATATGAATATCGATAAAATAAGCATTACGTGCGATGTCATCGGAGAACGAACGGCAAGCCATGAAATCGTCAGCTGTAATCGTATAGTCGCCCACAATTCGCCGAGTCTCCCGGATGCCAACCTGTTCACCGGTCAATGTCAGGAAAGCGTTCTCAAATCCGGGGATAGCCTCACGTAACCATTCGGTAATATGTGCAGCCAGTGCCCTGCCTTGGATCGCCCCGCGTGTTAAATCCTCCGCATTCGAGCCGTCAATACCAAAGACGTGACCAAAGTTAAGACCTGCCGTATGGTTGTTCAGCCATGAAATCCCCGCCCACTCTCGCGCTACATGCAGACGTCCTTCTTCTTTAGCTTGACGGATGGCATGTTTCAAATCCTTGCCGTGAACCTCCACGCTGGACAGGAATTGGCTTCGATCCAGATGGGTAAGCACAAAACACATCGTGCCCGGCTGCAATTCTCCGTTCTCACCACCCTTGAGGAGCTGTCCGCCGGCAAGATAGGTGATATCCGCATCACTGGTGGCATCAATATAAATGTTGCCCTTCACTGCCTGTGTTCCACTTTTGTTATGAATAATGACAGCTTCCACACAACCATCCTTATGCAGAACATCTCCAACGAACGTATGGTATAACACTTGCACGCCCGCTTCCATCATCTTATCGTCCAGCACCCTCTTTAACACTTCCGCATCAATAGGAACCCAGTCCAGCATATCCTGCCAATCTTTACGGAACGTTTCCTCCATATTGCACTTCATATCATTCAGGATTTCCAGTCCGATCCCGCGAATCACGGGTTTAACCTGATCGGTGTATGGGCAAAAGGCTGGAACCTGGGATACCGTCGCCATGCCTCCAAGGTAACCTCGCTGCTCAATAAGTAATACAGATGCTCCGTTTCTTGCAGCGGCCAACGCTGCTGCTACGCCAGAAGGTCCTCCTCCAGCGACCAATACATCCACTTCGCTATATAACGGAATACGACGTTCCGGAATTCGTATCTCTGATTTGGGTTGAGTCATGTGAACCACCTCCATGAATTACTTTCATTTTAACTGCCATCGAACCTTATTTTTAGTTACACTTTAGTTTCACTTTTGGTTGGTTTTATCTATAATGATAGAAAATTGATCGTTAAGGTGGTTCATATGCCCATTCCCAAGAAGGTTACGCTAAAAATGATTGCGGATCAGCTTGATCTGACCGTACACACGGTGTCCAAGGCTTTACGCGGTCTGCCGGGGATGTCCGAGCATACACGTAATGAGGTCGTTGCCCTTGCTAACCGGTTGGGGTATCGAACCAAGGAGCAAGAGCGCAGCTTGGCGGTTGAGCAGATCCCCATCTATTCTTCCAAGCCGCGAAGGTTCGCGTTTATCGTGCCGAACACAGAACTGCCGTTCATTCATCACTCTTTGTATGAGGGTATCAAGTCCCGACTTGCCGAGTTTGGGCACAAACTGGAAATACTTTTTGCACCACAGGGTACAGTTTCAGATTCGCAATTTTTTGATTGGATGGACGAGAATCAATTACTTTATCTGGACGGTTTCTTTATTGGACCGATGATTCTTCCGCCTATGGAGGCCAGATTGATGGAGCTTGATCTCCCCAAGATTTTGCTTAATTACCCGCCGCCTGTTGCACAGGTGGATAGTGTGATATGGGATGTTTCGTCGGCGGTGCACCAGTCTGTTCGTTTTCTCGTTAGCAAGGGCCATTCACGTATTTTGTACATTGGAGACATACGAATGCATCGCGGCTTCCGGCTGCGCTGGCATGCTTTTCAGGAAGCGCTACAGCTCGAAGGAATTCCCGTGAATGAAGATCAACATTTGACAAGACTTCAGTCCAAAGCGTTGTATATCCAGCAGTTGACGGATTTATTGGAAAAGGAAAAACCAACCGCGATTCTGGTAGGCATGGAGCATGATTTAGCGTGGATTTATTACGGATGCAGTCTACTGACCCGGCAAATCCCTCAGGATTGCTCTCTGATCGGTTTGGAGCATGCTGCTTCAGAGCTAATCCCTGATTTGACACGGCCACAACTGCCTGTGAAAGAGGTGGGGGTGCGCGGGGCGGATCGGATGTTATGGAGAATTTCTAATCCGAGCCTGCCCTATGAGCATATCCGCCTGCAAGGAGCATTTCATTCTGGCGCGACGGTGAGTGATATTACGAAACGACGAGCGTGAGAAGCGTATCCGATAGTGTGGCCCTAATCCGGGGTCAGCTCAGTAGTACGTTCCTGACGTTTGAATTCGCTCGGCGCGACTCCCCAATATTTGCGGAACACTTTGGCAAAATAACTAACGTCACGATAACCGGCTGCCTCAGCAGCATCATAAACTTTAACCCCGTTTAATAACAGTTCTTTGGCGTATTCCATACTTCGTTTCAGCACGTATTCGGAGAACGACTTCCCCTCTTCTTTTTTGAAGAGGCGGCTGAGGTATGAAGGGTTGACATATAAACGCTCGGCAAGCGTGTGCAATGTCAATTCTTCTTTTCCCAGCATGAGTTCGACCGTATCGAGCATCTTTTTAACAAGCTCATGGCTCGAATGTTTCCGTTCCTTCTCCCGGTAAAGAATGATTCGACTGGCGACTCTTTTCGCCCATGTCACGATCTGATCTTTGGACAGCAGTGATCCGAAGGCAAGGAATGCGGAATAGTCTTCTTGTAGCACTTGCTGCATCGACCAGCCTCTGGATTGAATGATTCGAGTAAACAAACTGCTTAGATACAACAGATGTTCATATACACGTTGAGTAGATACATCATAGGCATATAGCTGCTCAAAGTAGTTCTCAATCAGACGGATGACTTCCAATGAATCGTCGGTATGAACCGCAATCTCTAGCTGTTTTTCAAAATCAGAATCAAATTGTACGGGTTGTCTGCTGCTTGCCACATCCAAATACGGAATGAACATATCATTCCCATAGATGGCCCGCTCTTGTATTGCACGGCGCGCTTGACGGTACGAAAGCGATACATGATCCCATGAACCGAAGGTTCCTAGTCCGGCACTGGCTGTGATTTTCAGGCATTCCTTCACGATGTTCAACAACCGTGCTACATTTACGTTGATCCGTTGGATCACTTCCTGCTCCGATTCTTCGGGTTTCCCCACAAACAGCAGAATTGTTGCTCCGTCCGCATCCGTAAACACCCGGCAATCCTCGTCCCGAAGACATTCAGAAGTGATGCATTCCAGCGAAAACTGCAATAAAGATTGATCAGAGGATGTGAACCGTACGTCTTGCTCCGAAAGCGGGTCTATTTCACACACGGCGACGACAAAGGTTGAGAAAACGTTCAAGGATAGATTTAACTCCTGCATATGTTTTTGCAGTTCCCATTCCGCATAACGATCCATCATCCAGTTTCGATAAAAATCATCTTGCAGCTGAGGCAATCGATCCTGCCACTTCCGCTTTAATTCAAGCATACTGTGCTTCTCCATGAGTTCTTTGCGAATCTCTCCGGCAGCTTGCAAAACAGCATCCATAATCTCTTGATCGCCTGCAGGTTTAAGTAAATACTTCATTACGCCAAGTCCCACTGCCGCTTGGGCATAGTGAAAATCATCATGGCCACTGAGCACAACCAATTTAATCTGGGGTTCCAATTCTCGAACGAGTTTAGCCAAAGTCAGACCGTCCATTTCGGGCATTTCAATATCAAGCAGTACAATATCAGGTTTTTTACGTTCAATGAGACTTAACGCCTCGAGCCCGTTCTCGGCTGCGGCCACCACCTCAATGTCATACTCATTCCATGGGATATTGTTAACTAGACTATTCATAATTCGAATCTCATCTTCAACAATCATTAGGTTCATGTTCTGACTCCCTTCTGTCCTTAATACAGCGGTTGACGGGTAATTTCATGGTGGCCGTTGTGCCTTCGCCTTCTATGCTTTCAATAATTAGATCAGCTGTCTCTCCGTAATAGATGCCTATACGTGCTTGCACATTGAGCAAAGCGAAAAACGATGAATTTCGTTCCGAAGGTGACGTTATATTCCCCTTCTTTATGAGTGCGAGTGCTTCCTGAATTTGGTCTAACCGTTCTTTCGGAATCCCGCGCCCGTTATCACTGACTTGAATGACCAATCGATCATGAATGACGTTTGTACTTATGTTCAAAGTACCCCCTTTTTTTCGTTTTTCAAGCCCATGCAAAATGGCATTTTCAACTAACGGTTGAAGCAGCAATTTCAAAATATGCAGATGTCTGCTATTTTCAGAGGCATGGTAAGTGATAGTGAACTGTTCGGAAAAACGGATTTGCTGAATGCGTACATAATAATGCAGATGTTTGAACGTTTCCTCTACCGTAAATGTTTCTTGCCCTTTGCTCAGGCTAAGTCTGAAAAAACTCGACAGATTCAGTACCATGGTACTGATTTCTTCAGCATCATAATTTTTGGCTGTCCAGTAGATGGAATCAAGTGTATTGTACAAAAAGTGCGGATTAATCTGCGCTTGCAGCAACTTCAGCTCTGTTTTGGTCATGCGCAGCTGCTGCTCATAGATGTCTTTAATTAAATGCCTTTGTTGCGTCACCGTCTGATTAAATGAATCTGTTAAAAAGCCTAATTCATCTTGTCTTTTATTCTCAAGCTGGATGTTTAAATTCCCCTTTCGCAGCTGTCTCATGCCTGAAACCAGACCGGAAATGGGAGAAGATATTCCACTGTACACCAGCCAAGCAATCCAGAATGCAAGGACCACACTAAGAACGATGATACCGTACGTAAAGATTTCCAGCGGTTTTGATTTCATATAAACTTCTTTTTCAGGCTGCACCAGTAAAATGGACCATCCACTCCGGGGTGAGGTCACCCGTAATATCATGTTTTTCTCGTTACTCTCCAGGCTGTCCTGTACAATGATTTGATCTACCTGAACTTCATGAAGCTCAAAAGATTGTGGTTCATCGGCAGCATTGGAGACAATCATTCGATCCTGATCATCGTACAGATAGAGCTTGGATTGATTCTTTTCCACTAAAGATGACAGAGAACGCAACAGCTTACTTTTGGATATGGACAACATCAGTACGTTTTCACTTTTATCTACACGATAAAAATCTAGCAGTCTCATCATGATGAGGTCGTTACGATTATAGATGGAGTCTGCTCTCCCTGCCATGGTCTCTTTGTAACGATCTGGCAAGTAGTAGATACTTGCACCATTTGCTTTTAGGGCATCCGCGTGCCATCGCTCCGAATCGGAGGAATCGAGATGTATCAAGCCAAGCTTGGTAGTCATTAAGGAACTCGAAGCATGATGATAGATCATGACGTTACTCAAATAATCATTCACCGCAGTGATATCTGTAATTCGCTCAATCACACGGGAGAAATCCATAATAGCACCAGGACTCAACGTTTCTTCTTCATGAGACAGTAAGGATAATAAATTGGAGTCTGTCGAGATGAGCGTAGATAAGTTTTTGATGCTTCCGAGCGTCAGATCCACAAACTCCAGACCCGAACTCATCGCACTGATTGTTCGCTCACCAAGCTCCAGCTCCAGAATCTGCCGGGATTTCACGTTAGCATAGATACTGAAAGCAACCAGTGGCAACAGAATCAAGAGAAAATAACAGGTCAGTTTCACTTGAATGGACTGGGAATAATGATTCTGCAATCGTTTGAGCCATTTCATTTGCTGCACTCCCCCAAAGACAGATACGATATGTTACGTTTATTTATACGCTTACGCTTAGCAGGGGTGTTGCTTGTTGAACGGGCTGAAACAGCGCCCAATTTGAGCGCTGTTTCGAAATTGCCTTCTCTACCTATACTAACTGAACTTTTTAATTACTCTGATTCACTTCATTCGTAATTTCTTCTCCACCGTTCTTCTTCCAATCTTCGACAAACTGGTCGAAAGCATCCAGTGGCAGATCACCCATAATGATTTTGGTGAATATTTCGTTTTCCATTTTGCCTAATTTCGGGCCGTTTTTACCCATACCTGCTGTCGGAACTCCCAGGTATTGATTACGGATTGCAACGGAGTTGATCTGATCTATAATCTCATTGAGTTTGAACTCCATCCCTAGTGAATCCAGGCGATCTCTGGAAACTTCAGCTTCAAATGGCACAATGGCCTCACTCAGTGTCTGACGGTAAATATGTTTGTTGTGCTCATCAAAGTTGGTGACAACTTTTCCGTCCTGCGTGTTCCACACTTCCCCTTCGAAGCCGAGAACAAGCGTACGATATCCATCACCAATCATAAAATCAAGCATGCGAATGACAGCATCCGGGTTTTTACTAGTGATTGGAACAACATTGTAACCGGATACATAATTGTTGCCCCAAGTTCCTTGTTTACCATCCGGTCCAGTCGGGTACTCCAGCGTGATCCACTCGGCCTTTTCATCATTCTTTTGATTGGTTAAAATAGGTCCCCTCGTATCATACCAGTTTCCTGAGAACAGTCCGACTTTACCACTCGCAACTTTTTCATCCACATTCGCCATTTTGTTCAATGCCCATTCGGGATCTATTAATTTTTCCTTATACAGGTCAGCAAGATACGCCAGAGCTTCTTTCATCTCAGGTAAAGTGCTGGACATCACCAGCTTACCGTCCCGTTCTGTCCATTGACCCCGTTGAATGCCCCATGCACCGATGAACGGAGCTGTTTTCCCCAAATTTTCTTGCAGGATCAGCCCGAAGGTGTCATTTTTACCGTTTCCGTCGGGATCATCCTGTGCGAAAGCACGCATTACGTTTTTATATTCATCAAGCGTTTTAGGTGCATTCAACCCCAGTTTATCAAGCCAGTCTTTGCGTGCAAATATAATTTCATTTCCCGGGATCGGATTTAAACTTGGAATGGCATAAATTTTCCCGTCGACCGTTACTGTTTTCCAAGCCTCTTCAGGTATATTTTTTTTCAGATTTTGCCCGTATTGATCAATCAGATCGTTTAATGGAGTTAGCGCTTTTTGTCGAACATAACTTTCAAACCAGTTCGGGTCGTAGGACAGAATCATATCCGGTAGATCACCTGATGCCATAATGACATTCAATGCTTCCCCATAACCGTCTGCTGGCGGGGTAGTCAGCTTGATGTCCATATTCGTATTTTCACGAATGTAATCAATGTACGGGTTTTTGTTTTCGTCCATGCCTTCGGGGAACTTCCGACCCGCATTATTTAATACAATCTCGATGGATGGTTTTTCACCGGTTCCATCTGCCGTACCTTCTTTTGCTCCAGAAGAACATGCGGTAACGATGAACAAGGCGGCCAGAGCCATCACAGTTACAGACCGTTTCAGATAAATCCCCATGCTTGATCCATTACTTTTATTTCTTTTCATATGACAATCCCCTCCGTGTGGTCAGCTGTATATTATCCTTTTACAGAACCAAGCATAATGCCTTTGACAAAATGTTTTTGCAAGAAAGGATAGACCAGCAATATTGGAAGTGTACTTGCGATCAGTGCTGCTGCCTTCAATGACTCCAAAGCGAGCAAGGTGCTGTCGATGTTGGCGGAATATCCATTATTATTGCTGATGTTGGATTGATTGAACATCACTAATTCTCGCAAATAGACTTGAAGTGGGAAAAGCTTGCGATCGGTCACATACAATACGGTGTCAAAAAAGGCATTCCAATGCCCCACAGCATGGAATAATGTAATTGTTGCGATCACGGGCATGGATAGTGGAACGACGATTCGGATTAACGTCCCGACATTGGACGAACCATCGATTTTGGCAGATTCCTCAAGTTCCAGAGGCACACTCTGAAAAAAGTTTTTCATAATAATCACATTAAACGCGCTGACAGCTCCAGGTATGATATACACCCAGAAGGAGTTCAGCAGTCCCGTTGCTTTGACAACCAGAAACGTCGGAATCATGCCACCGCTAAACAGCATCGTAAATACAATCAGAAACATAATGGCTGAACGACCCTGGATATATGACTTGGATAACGGGTAAGCGAGCATACATGTGATGACTACATTTACCGCAGTGCCGATTACCGTACGAAGCAAGCTGACTTGAAAAGCATTCAAGAATGCCTGCTCTGCCAGCACTTTCTGATAGGCTTCAAAACTGAAATCGACGGGCCACAGATGTACTCGCCCTGACGTAATTGCTTGGTGACTGCTAAAGGACTGGGCAATGACATGCAGGAAGGGTAGCAAGGCCAGCACGGCGAAAAGGCCAAGGAGCACAACATTCAGACGGGATATCATTCGTTCTCCCCTTGTAAGTCTCACGTGATCTCTCCCTTCTCTACCATAAACTGTTCTGCCCGAGTTTTCTGGCTGCCTGGTTTGCAAATACGACTAGAATGAGGCTGATAACCGATTTGAACAAACCTACGGCTGTTGTAAAGCTGTACTGCGCTTGTGTGATCCCCGTTCGGTACACGTAGGTTTCAATGACATCAGCGACGTCGTAGACGAGCGGATTATAAAGTACGAAAATTTGCTCGAACCCGACATCCAGCACACTCCCCAAACGAAGAACGAATAAAATAACAATCGTTCCCATTAGGGATGGCAACGTAATATGAATCAACTGCTTCCATTTGTTTGCACCGTCGACAACTGCGGCTTCGTATATTTGAGGATCAATCGAGGACAGTGCCGCCAGGTAGATTATCGCTCCCCAGCCGACTTCCTTCCAGATATCGCTGGCTACAAGTATGGTTCTAAACCATTCCTTGCTTCCAAGGAAAAAGATGGGCTCCAGCCCGATCATGCCCAGAAGCTGGTTGATGATGCCTGTTGATGGAGACAAAACATTGATCAAAATGCCTCCGATAATGACCCAAGATAGAAAGTGTGGTAAATAAACCAGGGTCTGAATGGATCGTTTATACATCATGTTACGAATTTCATTGAGCATTAAAGCCAGAATAATCGGTCCAGGAAACCCCCAGACCAGTTTGTAGAGACTGATTAACAGGGTGTTTTTGAAAACGGAATAGAATTCGCTATCCATGAACATGTTTCTAAAATGGGTGAGTCCTACCCACTCACTGCCGCGAATGCCGGCAAAGGCGCTGAAATCCTGAAATGCAATGACGATGCCGCCCATCGGCAAGTATTTAAAGACGATAAAATACGCGAGCCCTGGCAGCATGATCAAATATAAGTCCCAATATTTTTTGAAAGACCTGAATCGCTCAGGTTTGATCTTGCGGGGTACGGGAGTTTCGGGTTGTTCCAGCGCCGCCATATTTGAAGCCACGTGCATACCTCCTTTTCTTCGTTCTGCATTTTCTTCGAATGCGTGTTCTTCGTATACCTGTTCTCGTTGAACTCTTTGTTGAACACTCTCATTGTAACTTCTGAACACCAGCTGTTTTAAGACCAATCTCATGACCTTATAGGTGAATTTGATGACTATTTGCTTGAAAGTCGATATTCCAACGGTTGCTTAAAGGCACTTTAGATACATGAAATGAGATAATCTCCACGAAAAGAAGAGGAATATACTCTGGTGATGCAAAAAAAGGAATATCTTAGGCAGACTTGCGCAGCGCTTACGTAGGGCTAGACAGGCATAGATGGATATAAGTTGACATAGGTGAAATAGGCAGGTTGGAGTAAAAATAGACCTCCCATTAGCAGAGGTCGTGGCAAGGACGTGCGATATGTATCTTGCAGAGCTAATCATTCGGTTCTAGAGTCGAAACTCAAGCTAGCTCATGTCCAATTTGAGGGAGTTATCACTTGAAGAGGAGGTCGTATCATTGTCCTACGGAGGCTTGTTTCTCTAACGATCCCAGTGTTGCTAAAATAAAATGTGGACACCCGTTAACGTACGGAAGGAAACGAGCCTGGTGCTAGATGCATTGAAAGATGCTTACCAGGCCAAACGCCCCGCTCCAGGATTGCTCCGTCACTCGGATCGTGGCTCGGATGGCGCTAGGTTATCTTTCACCTGCTCGTTTTGCACTGAAATTTACGGTCAAATCCGTCGCGTAAGTGTCTACTTTCTTGACATAAGTCCATATTAATCCACATTTACAGCCTCGATCACTTCGAATAAAAATGGATTACCGTTTAAATATTCTCTTATGTATGCTTGGGCATATTTTTGTTCATTGATTAAACTGGCTGTTTCTCTTGGATCAGATGCGTGATGACAGTAATTCTCGATTATGATCATAACGAAAAAACATTCCAGATCCCGAGTATAGTCCATTTCGAGCTTCCTAATACTCTCATAACCTTGGATAAGCATCCATCGATGCTTTGGCCAAAGCTCCAACATGGTGCCTGCCATGTCGTAGAGATAATATCCGTACCCACATCTTCCAAAATCAATCGGATAAGGTTGATTATCGTTAAAAACCATATTACCGGTATGTAAATCAGCATGAATGAGCCCATAGTTATGTTCACTTGGACGCATAGTGGTAAGTTGGGATACAACCTTCTCAGCTGCATCTTGATACAGCTTCCATGCCTCTTCGGATAAAAAATGTTCATGGCAACGTTCCAACTTAGCCATATCACGTTTAAAAGTTTCTACTCCCCAAGTAGGTCTTACAAAATCAGAAGGTGGATTGAAATCCTTTGTTGCTTCATGGAGCCTGCTCATCAATACACCCATATTATATGCATGACTATCCGTAAATTCACCTGTTGCTTTTTCACCCTCGATCCACCGCATCATCGTTATATAAGGGCGTCTATATCCTATCTCTGTTTCGATGTCCAATACATAAATACCATCACAACTTGGTATCCCTTCGGGTACCTTAAGATCTTTCGATTTGTTCAGTGCTTGTAACAGTAGGAGTTCCGAACGAATTTCTTCTCTGCTTAATCGGTCCGAATGAATGCGAAGCAGATAATGGTTATCTGTACTGGTTTCAATTTTATACGTGATCGTATCAGATAGTTGAATAAACTGGATGTTATCCCACTCTATGTCATACTGTTGAATTGCTGATAAAGCTACTTTTCTTGCTCTGATCAATAACGCTCGCCGTTCTTCATGCGTATCAAATCTAAAAAAATCATTCATTGGTTATCCTCCTGCAGTTTTTATGAAGTAAATCAACCACTTCTCTTATAAGTTATTGTAACGATCGTAAAAGATTAATAATATGTAATAAACAATTTAAACTATGCTATACACAAAAAAGTCATATGCCTAATCAACAATAGGAATATGTTATTAGCTAGCATTTGCTGAAAAAACGGAACGAAGCATCATTAAGCGATGTCTCGTTCCATTTGAATCGGGTCTACTGAATGGAGAACACTTCTTTTTTCAACAGCTCTTCAGGTTTTTGACCGATGGGATCGCTGTGGAAATAATCACGGATAACCCCATCCTCCAGATAGTTCGCAATAGATACCATAATCATGCCTTGATCCAACGCCAGATAAGCTTTGGCGATTTCTTTGGTCTCCAGATTGATGGAGTCGTATAAGCCATATTTGCCCATCATGTTTAACTTTTTCAATGTTTTGATGTTTTTGCGTGCCTCTTCAGGCGCATAGTCCAGGGCAAGGAATGTTGCATGCGCAGTTACCGTTGCTCCGTCTTTGTAACCTGAGATGCCAAGCGGTGTCGCTGCAAACTCACTATATCCGGTAGCTGTTGCTGATGGCGAGAATCCCCATGCTGCATACCCTTTTTCTTTGGCATATTCGATTTGCAGCTCGACATGACGTTTATTGTTTAGACCTAACGCTTCTATACCCAAGTCTTTTTCCTTGATTACCAGACCCGGCATAAGTCCTTCAAACATGCTACCGCCCCAACTTGGGACAAATTTTTTACCTTGATACTCATAACTTCCTTCGAAGACATCTACGCCATCATAATTCACCGTTTGACCCTGCGGAATCTGAGACTGCCAATCCCATTCAAGAGGCATAGTTCGATACATCTTCCACCAATGCTCTTTTGGTACATCTCCTTTACCAATGGCAATATAACTCGCTACACGAGGTTCCGTATAAAAGGACCCATAATGATGCTCTGTCAGTGCGCCTTTGGCGACATCATAGCCACCACGGAATTGGCCTACTTCCGGATCGTATAACGTTGTATAGTTCATCTGTTTAACGAGAGTGCTGGTTTGTGCATTTAACTCTTTATACGCTTGTCCAACGACGATTAATCCTGCGGATAACCAACCGTTATCTACTTGTGATATAAATTGCCCCCAATCTTTTTTGACGGAACCATCGTCCGTATTGTACCAGTTATAAAAGAGCCCGTTCCACTTATCCATCTTCTCCAGCGTGTTTAACGTTGTTTTCAAGCGGGATACGGCTTCTTTCTTTGAAAGCAGGCCCATTTGTTCGGCAGAAACGGTACTCATCATGTACATCGCAATGTTTGTTGGCGAGGTACGCTTGGCTTCTTCCGTTCCCTTTTCCTTCATTCGGACTTCATCATACGTTAACCCGGTTTTGGGATCGGTAAAATCTTTGAAGTACTTGTACGTTTTTTTGGCAACCGCTTTCAATTCCGGTTTGAAGCCTGGCGGCTTGCCTGAATCATGTGCGGATATGACAGGAGTGAAAGCTGTGCTGGCAAACAGACAAAAAGTTAAAATGAATCCTAACCTTTTTACAATGTTCATCTCTTTTCTCCCTTCAAAAATGAATTCGAAACGTTTCGCATTTATGATACCATGAGTGTCCATATTTGGTAAATAACAAAATGAAAACCCTTACTTTTTAAAGTTGAATTTAGCTTTTCTTTTTATTTTTTAGTTCGAAACGTTTCATTTAAAACATGAATTCTTGACATACAGAAACTTCTTCTTCCGTAATAACAATGCTTCGACCCAGGTACGTATGTAAGCAAAATCTAAAAAAAAGCCGCTATGGTTAGCGGCTTCCATGAGACATACAAATGATAAAGTCCAAGCACGATAATCTATTCAAAGTCATTGTTTGTATCGTGATTGTATGCTTCGATGCTCAAACCATCCCATCATTTTACAGAACAACGGGCTTCATTTGCCCATCCGCTCCAAACTGAATCGGATCAATACACACTTCCCGGTGGTACCCTTTTCCCTCGGAAAACCGCGATAACGGAGTGACAAAACGATGGTAAGCCATGTGGTACTGATCTGTTCCAGCATCATGGAAGATACAGTGATGTCCTGTTCCAAGCATGTCTTTTTCTACATTTTTGCTTAAGACAGGGTAGTGATAGGTGACCGGGCCATAGAGGCTTTCCGACGTACCGTAATTGACATGATAATCCTCACTTCCCGTATCATCACAAGACCATGTGAAGTGGTACAGGCCCTCCCTCTTTAATACGGTTACGGCCTCCCTGAAATCATGCAATCCTGCAAGGTTACGCATCGTTTCTTCACGAACAGTAATCATATCGTCACTAAGCTCCACAATGGCAGCATCCCCGTTGCCGAATAACAGATACATCTTCCCATCCTGCTCAGCATAGATTGAAGGATCAATGGCTTGCCCCATCTTGATATCAAGACGTCTTAATTGATCCATTGTAATTAAAGGCTCAGGCTCCGCTCGGAAAGGACCCGTTGGGGAATCCGCAATAGCCACACCAATAGCACTTTCCTGATTAGGCATTTTGCCGCAGAAGTAATAGTAATATTTGTCGTTGCTGCTGGCAATCGCTGGTGCCCAAGCATTTCCGATGGCCCAAGGCACATCATCCGTTGCCAGATCAAGAATGATCCCTTCATCCTGCCAATACTGCAGATCTCTGGAGGAAAACACCTTGAACTGTGTACCTGACCATCCATCAAAACCATCGGTAGTTGGATACATATAGTAGCGGTCGCCAAACTTCGCCACATCAGGGTCAGCATATTGACCAGCCAGTACCTGGTGACCGTCTCCATAAGCGGCCAGCAGACGATTACCTTCTTCCGCGGTGATGGGCAGAATGCCGCCGTGCCGTTTCTTTGTCGTCCCCATATCAAATTCATTCTCCGCTGCAATGCGGAAGTCTCCACTTGCCAAGTCAGTGGTCAGAAGTGGAAGATACCCCTTCCCCTCGGCAAACCGATCCACTATTAGGCACCACTCTTCCCGGTCATTGAATTTGAAGATTTGCGGCCCTTCTACTCCCATCAACGCTTCGAGCACAGGCGCATAGAGCGGAGTGAATGCATCCTTATCCAGAGAGCTCCCCTTTTCAACACGAATGTTTTTGGTTGTTTCATCCTTGGAGTAACGGTAGTAGGAACCAGATGAAGCAAGAACGGTGGTATCAATGATGTGATTCTCACGCTCAATATATTTTTCGGATGGAGTGAATGTACGGAAGTCTTTGGTACGTGCGCTATAAATCTTTTGTTTACGTTCAGATTCATCTGCATCTTGTGTGGCCGAGGCCCAGAATACAAGAAACTCATCAGCCGCCTCATCATAGACGGCTTCAGGTGCCCACACACAACCTGCACCCGGGGTGCCAAGTGTAACTGTCCAAGAAGAAGACCAATCCATGAGATTACTGGACTCCCATACGACAATATCACGACTTCCTTCGTTTACAGCAACACCCCAGCCTTTGCCGTTTGCGATTCGCAGATCGGTAGCAATCAGATAAAACTTGTCTTCCTTAGCGGAGCGAATGAGAAACGGGTCGCGTACGCCCTGTTCCCCCAGATTGGAGCGTAATACGGGTTTACCTCCGTTTAAATCCTTCCAATGAAGGCCATCCTCGCTATATGAAAAATAAACCTGCTCTCCATCGGGCTGTTCACCGATAAAATGCACAAAAAGATATCCTGCGTAATTTGTGTTTGTATTCAACAAGTTTGGTAGCCTCCTAAGTATGTATACTCAATTCGATTTAAAAGAAAGCGCTTAACCTAGTGTTATCATACTTCAATTCAGGGCTTAGGAATAGGGAAACTTCCTGCTCTTCCTCATTTACCGTTGTGGTGTATACGATTACAATGGTAGAGTTCTATCATAATCTGAAGATGAAATGGAGACCCTTTTAATGATTCAATCGATTATACATATTGCCTTGGTCGTTAACGATTATGATGAAGCAATCGAATTTTACACTCAGAAATTAAACTTCACATTGCTTGAAGATACGTATCAACCTGAGCAGGACAAAAGATGGGTGGTGGTCTCCCCTCCGGGATCTATAGGCACAACCATTTTACTCGCAAGAGCTTCCAAACCGGAACAAGAGCCATTTATCGGCAACCAGGCGGGTGGGCGTGTTTTCCTGTTCCTGAATACCGATGACTTCTGGAGAGATTATAACGACATGGTTGCTAAAGGCATTGAATTTGTAAGAGAGCCGAAGGAACAAGACTATGGCATCGTTGCTGTATTTAAAGACCTTTATGGAAACCTGTGGGATTTGCTGCAAATGAATGAGGACCATCCCATCTCCAGACGTATGAAGTAGTGTTCAACTGCAAGTAGAGATAACTTTAGCTAGAATGTTTATCTTAAGCAAAAAAATGAATGTAGCCCCTCTCTTCCGAGGGGCTACATTCATTTTTAAACCATTAGTTTAGATCATTTCAACATTGCTGTGGAGTGTCTGCTTGTACAACTTTGGTTCAACTTACCTTTTATTTCGCTTGCTGCTTCTTTAGATTCTTCCCTTCTCCTCCTGCGCCATGGAACGAATGTAGAACGCCCCAAGTACGGAACAGAGCAAGAAAGAGAAAAATGCAATCGCTGCGGCCTGTTCGCGCTCCTGAAATACACTGAACACCTGTTGCATAGATACGCCGAGCATTTGGGGAGAGTTGGCTCCGATCAGAAACGGCGCGGTGAACGAACCGATCACTCCCATAAAGACAAAGGTGATTGCAACAAGGAACGTTTTGTAGGACAGTGGGAAAATAAACCGGGTAAACAGCGTCAACCTGCCTACACCTATGTCCTTTGCACTTTCGATCACTGATGACGGGATTCCCGACAGTGCTGAACTGAGCAGCATCGTGGTAAACGGTATGTTGAACCAGAGGTTCGCAATAATAATTCCTTTTTCATCAAAAATGATACGTGGTAACGTTACCCCCACCACTTCCAGCATACGTGCCAGCCAGCCATGGTTTCCAAGCAGATTAATCAGACCATAGGTTGCGATGACCCCCGGGATAAAAAGCGGAATCATGTACGTTTTACGAATCAGATTCACAATCGGACCTTGATTGAAACGCATGTAGATCGCCAGACTGTAACTGATTAGCATGACGACGATGCAGGTTATTACTGTGATTCGCAGCGTAAAAACGATATTGTCACGCATGCCTTTATCGGTAAACAAAAACGTGTACCTGCTCAGATCATAACCGCCTGCATCATTGCTCAGACTCATTATAAACGATTGAATAATTGGAATGATGACCACAATCAGCAGGATGGCGAAGGAGGGGAGCACCATCGCTATGCCTGTAATTGACTGCCTGATTTCCTTACTCATTGGGCCGCAACGTCACTCTGCCAGCGTTTGTTAATCTCTGTGCCCAGATCCCCGATGTTGAATGTGCGGAAGCCCTCAGCTACTCCATCAAATTTGCTTTGTACTTCACTAGACATGTTGGAGAGCTCGATTCCTGGGAATCCATTCATTTTGTTTACAATCACTGCTTGTGCTTCTGGGGAAAGAACAAAATCCAGGAAAGTGTTGATCGCTTCTTTTTTGTCCGACGCTTCATTCACCATCAGGTATGTTGGTCCACCGTTAAATCCTGGCGTAATCTGTTGCATTTTGATGGTGTCCGGCAGCAATCCTTCGTTTAATTGTTGCAGTACCATATCAGACCAAGCTGGGATCATGGATACTTCTCCATTCATGAGCAAGTCCAGGGTACCCTGATTTTTCTTCGGATAGATCCCCTTGCCGTATACAAATGGTCCAATTTCTTTAAGGGTATTAAAACCGGCACTCCACTTCTCCATAACCGCTGGATCGGGGTTGTGAATGTCTTCTTCCGGCAGGTCTTTATACACGATCGTTTGCACAAAAGAGCTTCCCGAACCGCCAGTTGAAGGGTCATTATAGGCAAATTTCTCAGGGTTTGCTTTGATCCATGTCAGGAGTTCATCCAGTGTTTTGGGAGGATTGCTAACTTTACTGCTGTCATACGCTAGCACCACTGCGGATGAACGATAGGGAATCGCATAATTGTTAACATCCTTCATCGTGTTTGCATTAACTTTGCTCAGATTAGGAATGTCCTTTGCATCCAATTGTGCCCATACGCCATCTTTTATCCCTTGAGAAACAGTGACGATGCCATCCTCATACAGATCGATATCTCCTGATCCTTTGCCTGCCTTCTTGGCAGCAACGATGCGGTCATATGTCGGCTCTGCTCCAGTTCCTGATGGAATGTAGACCATTTTTACGTCGATATCCGGGTGTTCTTTTTCAAACATAGGTTCGAGGGAATCCCACAGATCCTTAACATTTTGTGAGCCTGTAAAGTAGAAGTTAAAGGAAACGGGTTTACTTGATGCCGCTGCACTGCTTTCACTTGAAGCTGTCTTCGCATCACTTGCACTGCCACAACCAGCTAATAGGGACATCGACAATCCAACTACCGTCAACAATGATAAAAAGGGCTTTTTCTTTGGCATATTTTTCATCCTCCTCAGTATGATTCCTCATGTGGATATGCAATCATTTTGCTGATCGAAACGTAAATGTCCTTGCCTGTGTGAAGCTGTTCTACTCGATCTTTGTTCAGAAAAGCACGGATAACGCCTAACTGGCCCAGATCAACGGTAACTTCTGCATAATGCCCCAAGATCATGACTTGTTTGATCTTACCTGCCAAGGACGGATGATCCCTTGCGATGAATTGCAACTGTACATCTTCCGGACGAACGGCTGCGATCACCTGTCCATCCAGATTTTTTTCATTCGGGAGATGGATATCTCCAATTTGGATGCTCTCCTGTGCTGCCACCCCTCTCAGGAAATTCATTTTGCCGATAAAACTGGCAACATATAATGAAGCAGGCTCATCATAGATTCGTTGAGGCTCTGCGATTTGTTCGATACGCCCATGATTCATAACGATGATGCGGTCGGATAAGGACAAGGCTTCCTCCTGATCATGTGTTACAAATACCATCGTGAGTCCGGTGTTCATCTGAATCTCACGCAATTCCTCACGCATCTCATGTCTCAGTTTGGCATCCAATGCTGAGAATGGCTCGTCCAGTAAGAGCACCGCCGGATTAAGCAGCAAGGATCGTGCAAGAGCAACCCGTTGCTGTTGTCCACCGGACAGCTCGGCCGGATATTTTTTGCCAAAGCCTGATAACCGAACCAGTTTGAGCGCATCCTCTACAGCGGATTGAATCTCGGCCTTGGATTTTTTACGAATCTTCAGACCAAACGCCAGATTGTCGTATACAGACATATGGGACCATAGATTATAGCTTTGGAACACCATGGAAGTTGGCCTTTTCTCAGGCGGGAGTTGTATTACGCTTTGGCCTTCGATCAGAATGTCGCCAGAGTCCGGTTCGAGAAATCCACCTATGCTTCGCAGCACGGTTGTTTTACCACAGCCTGAAGGACCCAGCAGCGTAACCAGTTCTCCTTTTTGAATATCGATGTTGATCCCACTGACCCCATCACCGGTTTTGTAACGTTTGGATAACGCGCGTACAGACAACTGCATCTTACTAACTGCCTCCCTTTTGCCCCGGTATCGAGACCGAAACGTTATTATTTCATCTGAAAACCACTTGCTAACACATCGGCACTCACGAGTCGCTGGGCTGCCACGAGCAGAATGATGGTTGGTAGCGTCAAAATAATCGAGAATACGGCTCCAGCGCTGCTTGGAAAATCGGAAATGATTGAATACATCACAACAGGCATCGTTTTATAATCGGGGATTCCAACCAGAAACGTTCCCTGCGCTTCATCAAGTGAATTGAGAAAGGTGAAGATAGATGCAACCATGATGCCAGGCATCGCCATAGGCAGTGTGATGCTGCGGAACACTTTGAAGGGGCTCGCTCCAACATCTCGAGCGGACTCTTCCTGTGCCCGATGTACATTACGGAAGGCCGAGGTCGGAATCCAGGTCATAAACATCAGTACGTTGATCATATGGATCAGCACAACACCAAGCAGGGTATTCATCAGACCAAGCTGATAGAAAAGCACAGCGATGGATACGTACAACCCCATTTTGGGAAATGCATGTGTCAGAAGGAACGAAAACAGAAACATACGCTTAAGCGGAAACTGCAGTCTGGCAAAAGCATACGCAGCCGGAATACAGATCACGATGGACAGCAACGTTACGAGCGTCGCAATCAGGAAGGATAAGGAGATCGACGAGACAATGTCATCCTTAGCCAGTACAAATTTCCACCATTTGAACCCCCAGATCTGAGGTAGAATGTCCGGGTAATTCCATTTTTCAGTAAATGCAAGTACCAGCAGATTAACCAGAGGCCCTGCAAAGAAAATGGCGAATAGAGTTAGTAACACGAATTCAATGATTCTCCTTGGTCCAACATGTTTCCAATACCACAACATCGCTATTCCTCCTTTCTTTTCGTTGATTGACGAATCAGTACGTGGCTTTCATATTCGGTCAAACGAGGTACATTCTCTTCCCCACGTATCAGGCGATCCAGAAGGGATACGGCATCCCGTCCAATGCCTGTAGCATCCACGCTGACGGTTGTTAGTGAAGGGTGAACCATTATCGATAACTCTGTGTTATCGTAACCCATAATAGCTACATCTCCCGGGATTCGCATGCCACGATCTAACATGGCCTTCATTGCTCCCAGTGCCAGCATATCGTTTGTACTGAAAAGAGCACTGTATTGTCCTTCCCGGAATGTTTGATAGTACTCTTCCATCAACTGGTGCCCGGATTCAAAACTCGATTCCGAGGATTGCAGAATACGAACCTGTCCTTCAGATACGGATAAACCAAACCTTTGCAAACGTTGGCAAAAACCTTTCAGCCGTAACGAGTGGCTCCGATGTTCGCCTGGCCCGGCAATGATGAAAAATCGGCGGTGTCCACATGCAACCAAATGTTCTGCTGCACGTTCACCTCCAGCCTCGTCGTTGCTAACGAGATGCACAACCTCAGGATCTTCGGTAGATCCGTTGACCATGAGATACGGAATATTGAATTTTTTTACGTAATCGATTACGTTCTTCTGTAGTCTGCTCACCAGAATAAGTCCATCCACACGCTGCTCCAGCATATAGTCGGTAGAGCGTAACGACATTTCCCGATCTGTCTTCAAAAAGATCGAGTAACCCAGCGCTTCGGCGGCCATTAGAATCTCATCAATGATTCGCCCATATAGTGTGTGGGATACAATCGGTAGCCTGTCCCGAAATACGATGACACCGATGTTATACGTGCGTTTGGAAACCATGGCTCTTGCCACCGCGCTAGGTTTGTAGCGGAGCTGATCGACAGCCTGTAGTACACGCTCTCGTACATCCGGACTTGCGTACCCGTTTCCAGAGATTACACGCGATGCTGTCGATTTGGACACACCCGCCAGCTCTGCGAGTTCACGCAGACTATAGTTTAGCTTTTGGTTCAACCTGCTTCTCCTCCGCTCGTTTCATCTCTTCTCGCAAAGTCGTCAGTTTCAGCGGATTACGCGTTGTGATAGAATCGACACCCCAGCCTGCTAGCGTACGCATATCCTCTACGTCCATGACCGTCCATACATAGATATCAAGACCGTTTGACTTCACAATATCTATAAGCTGCTCTCTCACAACTTGAAAGGGCAGGTTCAGTCCAAAGCAGTCAGCATGTTTGGCCTCTTCGCACATCTGAATAATGGCATCCGCATAGTTGAGACGTTCGAGATGTTGAAGGTTCACATTCAGCAACCGGCGAATTTCAGGTGCATACTTGCCAGCTTTCAAAGCAGTGTCGTAGGCACAACCACTTAGAAATACGTGTTCTTTCATGTTCATCTGCTCAATCAGGGCAGACACGGGCTCTAATGCACGATCCGTTTTGATATCCAGGTTCATGATGTTACCTGCCTTGCGAATATGCACCAGCATCTCCTGAAGGGTCGGGAATGGCGTTAGACTCATGGCATGTACCTCATTCAACGAGAGCTTTTCGAGACTTCCTTGTCTTCCGTCGCCGAGTTCGATCCCATCATCATGTGCCAGTACTGGGATGCCATCCCGGGTTATCCGAATATCATCTTCATAAATATCTATCCCAAGTGCTAAGGAGGCTTGCAGGGATTCAAACGAGTGATCCGGATACCCCATACTGCCGGTATGCGCTGTAATCAGCGGAAAGCTACTCATAACGGCTTCCCTCCTTCCTCCCAATAGATCGCGTTGGTAAACGCAATTCGTACATAGGCGCCTTGCATCGTGCCCCAGCATTCGGCTCGAATCCATCTTCGAGGTGATGCTCCATCGTTTGTGGACAACGGCATCTCCAGTTCCAGAACATGCTCATTGTGTTGCATGATGACCTCTGCGTGCCCTTCCTCTCCCAGATTGGAGTACAGCACTAACCTTAAAGGCTGCTCGGGCAAAGACCATTTCCCGGCACGTACAGAGAAGTCCAAAGCGATATGCGCCAGCAACTGTTGTGTAGTATTTAGCGTCTCAGGAAGCGTTGCCGGAATCATAGAACCCAGCGGGTACAAAATTTCTCCAACGCTCAGTGTCAGTGTGAGCAATGGCCCCATCGTTACAGATATTCTTCCTTCACGCAAGGAGCGAATCAAGCGATCGGTGTGATGCGAAGCCATGTTTGCCTCTTCCTCAATGCCAAGGTATGTGACAGAGATGGGGTCATTGGTCATATCCTGTGAATGCCAGTCTCGCCCTGATGTGGCCGCGATGCGGCATCCTTCATTCAGTTTTTGTGTCCACAAATCAAAAGCTCGATGATTATCCGTTCGAATGGAAGGAAACGTACCTGACCACACTTCGATATAATCCATACTGGACCAGTCGGTAATATCATATTTCCAGAAGCAACCTGTGCAGGCAGGACTTCCGATGCGGAATGGATGTGCGATTCCGGCAATACCGCCGTGTTGATGAACGGCCGCGATCCCTTTTTCAATATGCTCCCGACTCACATCACGCCAATCTGCAAATTCATGAAGTCCAATGGTCACCATATGACCGTAGAAGGTCGTCCACTCCATACCAGGGATGATGTATAACTCATATTTTTGCTCTATCTCATCTTTGCCGATCAGACCAGACATCGTGTTATGGTCCGTCAAAGCGATTGCATCGAACCCGAGATCAACAGCGCCTTTAACGAGTTCCTCCAAAGTTTGACTGCCATCACTATGCAGCGTATGGGTATGCAGTTCACAAGCGAGCCATCTCATAGGTTGTCCTCCTCGGATGTCCAGATTTGCATCTGGTACGTACACTCTTCTGTGACAATACAATGCACGCTCAACATGATCGTCCAGGTCCCCGCAGGAAGTTCACCCGGCATCAGTCCAGGGGAAGCATCCATTTTACTTATGTAAAGTTCCTGGATCGGGTCATGGCGATGACATGCTCCTCTATATCGATTGGTATCATCCAGCGAGAGTGTAATCAGATTTTTTAACGGGAGATGACGAGTTGCGTTGGCAATGGCGTATTCCCGGTGTTCGGGTAAAATGTACAGATCGTAACTTTCCATAAGCAACTCTATGGATCTATCCTGATCCTCAAGGGTTTTGGGTCCATATTGTAAACGCATATGAAGCTTCGAACATCCGGCTTCAACGACAAATGGCATGCATATATGTGTCTTTGAATCATGGGGAGTGAGGCTTCCTTGCAGATCCAGCACCTTCATTTGAACCACACCGCCCTTCAGCGTGTTATAAAAAATGAAATGATTGTTCAGTGTGGGACCGTTCCCACATCCAATACTATGTTAAGGTGAAATCATCAGCCCTGTTTCAGGCACATGTTAATATTCTGTAAAGCACAAAAAGGCCTATCTTCTATTAAAAGAAGACAGGCCCTAGTCGTGTGGATCTACCTAAATTGTTTTCGCATTGACAGAGGAGATTTCTGTATTTTTCCAACCCATCATTTATTTTCTTAAAGCATCAGTAACAAATGCCTACACGTGTGTTTATAAAACGGCGGTCGCTAAGTTGACGATAGGTGAATTCAGCGGTATCGCCAACGGTAATTTCTGTGCCGCCCTCAGGTAAGACGTCACGCTCTACCCGGTAGTTGCCGCGGACCTCCCCATCTGGCAAATACGTAGGGCATACAATGGTCCACTCCGGGGTGGACTCTTTAAGCAGTGTGTACACTTGTTCATGTTCCTCAGCGGCCCTAGTTGACTTGCGTTTGGATTCACTCGACTGAAATCGCAGTTTCCCAGGCTCGGTTCTGCTTTGCAGAATACCGGCTGTTCCTACGGTAATGATTCGTTTTATGCCCTCGTGCTGCATGGCATTGATGAGTAACGGCATGCTTTTGGATAGTGTGGTTGTTCCATCCGTGTTCAGCGCGCTGATTACCGCATCAACGCCGTGCATGGCATGGACAAGATCATTGGGTTCAAGTACGTTACCTTCGATAATGGTCAAGCGATCGTGTTGCGTGTTTATTTTCTGTGGAGTACGGACCAATGCAGTTACCTGATAACCGTCCTGAAGCGCATATTTAACGATATGGCTTCCGACACGTCCAGTAGCCCCAAGCACTAGAATATGCATATTGAAACCTCCTGATTTTGTTTTTGTGTTCATTGTGTGATATACCGGCATTTGGCCCGTAAAACAATAGAATAACAAAAAAAGCGTTATACGGGTACTTTAAGTACGCCATATAACGCTGCTGTTTCAATGTGTAGTGATCGTTTCAGTGAACTCCTTAATCTTTTCAGCAATCTCCGTGGGATGGGAGCGATACAAGTAATGTCCGGCCTCCAGTAAAACCATCTCTCCCTGTTCAACGTTCGCGATCTGTTTCACATGCTCTGCGACCCATTCTTTCACGACAGGGTGATTCTTCTGCACAAAGAAAAGAACAGGTAAATCCGAAGGCCATGTAAGCTGTTTCGCTGCCTGAAAATTGGAATACATGCTCACAGCCTCGTTTAATTGTGTATTGTTATACATATTTTTGCGTATCAAAATGTTCAATTGTTCTCTGGTATCGTCGTCATAGGAAAGCCCTTCATACGGGTCATCAGTCAGTTTCAACTGAACACGGGCAAAACCAAGGTTACGGAACCATTTAATTGGCTCGATGTCGGATGCTTCAACTTTTTGCTCGCTAAGAGACGGAACACTGTGATCTAGCCCAATGAACGCCTGCACCTCATCCTCGTATCGGTTCACATATTCTAGACTGTAGAGACCTGAGATGGAATGCGCCATGAGCGTATAACGTTTGATACCCAGGCTTTGCAATGCACTATGTATCTCATGTGTGATATTAGCCGAACTACGTTCCTTGTCGGTCTGCTCACTTAGTCCGTAACCAAAAGGTTCAATAACTACGACCTTATAATGAGGACTTAGTTCGGAGATGAGTGGCTTAAAATCAAGTGCAGGAGAAGCTGTTCCGAACCCAGGTAAAATGACTATTGTTTCTTTCCCTTCACCCTGCATGAATACGTTCATTCGTTTTCCATCGACAGATACCTGTTGCCCGTAGTTCTCCAGTCGCTTTTGTTCAGCATGACTGCTGACTTGGTTCACCGTGAACACGGTCGCGATGAAAAGCAGGATGACGATAAGTATAGAGACTACGACTTTTAGTAAAAGTTTAAGAACTCGCTTGGCTTTGGAATCCTGGCTTGCTTTTGTTTTTTTTGAATCTGAATGACTTGGTTCGATCAACACCTTCAGCTCCTTTATGTCATGTTTCCTTCTGGGGTGGGTCTTGCTCTACTCCAAGTCAAGTGTACTCAACTTCGATGTCCCTAGAATGAATGCAATATGAACGGAACATGAACGAACGCTATAAACCTTCCTTCCACCTTATTTAAATGTAAAAACACCTCCAGTCATGATATCCCATAATGAACGGGGACTGCATGTTGCTGAAGGTGTGCAGGCTTATAATCGTTAAACTGTCGTTCGTTTCATGTGAGTTCTTAATATAATTTCTCCAGATAGTCAACCAGTTTCTGATGAAATTCAGTTTCTGAGCACCCTAAAATACCTTTGAGATCCTGCGGCTGACGGATCAATTGATTCAAAGCCTCTATACCGTACTTCTCTAGGACAAACTCGACAAACATATACGAGAATTGGAATCCTTTCTTGGTTTCAAAATCCCATGTATCATCGTCTAATTGAGCAAAGGTGGGAATCGAATTCGTGCGAATGGCCTCTTTCGTCGAATTTTCCAGAAAATCGGGTGTCATCAGTTTGGCATCGTATCCGCCGATTCCTTGTCTAATCCATTTGGGGGCCTTAGGATTAATCTCCTCAATCAGCCACATGGAAAACAGGTGAATCGTACCTTTAATAATAGACTCGTAGGTATGCTCGGGTCCGGGATTGAGTGGTGATACGATCTTAAGAATGTTTTCTTCATACGTACCCGTGAACCAGTTAGGCGCATCCGCTTCCCCCACAGCCCGATGAAAGGTTGGGAGATCTGGATACATTTCAATGATGACTTTACGTTTGGGCTGGTAGTTGTATTTGGTCACAAGTCGTTCGACATTACCGCTTAGTTCCGTGAAGAGATCATGATTTGCTTTTTTCAGACGGTTGTCCGAATGTTCTGAACTTCCTTTATTTTCTATAGAAATCAATTGTTCAATCGACATGGTGGCCATGTTCCCCCATTCATTTAATTCATGCTTGAGCTTTCCAAGGGCGCGGTATAAACGGTTCTTCACTGCGCTCTCACGCATGCCAACAATACTCGCAATCTCGGGTAGCGTACAATCTGCGAAAAAACGTAACGCAATAATCTCCTGATTTTTCTCATCCAGTGTCTGTAGTGCCGCGCCAATGTCAATTCGAAAGTCAACATACTTTGTAAACTCAAGAGTGATGGACTGCGATTCTAATTGTGTAAAATCAAGCGGTGTTTCGTTCTGACGTGACAATCTGCGATATTCGTTTTTTAACGTATTCTGGGCAATCTTGAAAATCCATGTGAAAATATGCGCGTTCCCTCTAAAACGATGCATGTTCTCCGATGCTTTCATAAATACCTGTTGGGTAAGGTCGTCTGCAGCCGCGGCATTTAATTTCAGCAAAAAGTAACTTCGTATGCGGTCACGATATAATGCATAGATGCGTTCAAATCGGGTAGTGATGTCCTGTTCATCCGGATAAACAGCTGTGAATTCTGTGTCATGAGCTCCTGACATGGTGTGAACCTCCTCTTGATTTACAATGAATTAGACACCGCAGCACAACGAATAGCCACAACTTAGCTGAAAAAATATGTATACTTCCGATTATTCTCACGATTTTCCCTAGAACCGCTCAACATCAATATCATGCAATAGGGCTATTATAGTGACTTTATCGGTTCAACCAGGTCAAAAAAGTGCAACACAGTTCAAATAAGTGCAAGATCCGTACACACTTTTTATCCCAATCGTCCTCGCAATCTCCCTCTAAAGTAAAAAATCATACAGATTCTGGTCAATAACGTTTATATCCGCTCCTCTTATTCTCCATTACAATATCTTCATGTACAACTTTCCTAAATATGACTTGAACTTGAGGGGGAACGTGAATGAACCAAAAGATGAAGCTTCTAATCTTGTCGATGAGCATGTCCGCTCTGTTGATCACAGCTTGTAGTGACACGGGAAAAGGTAAAGCACAAACCGATGCGGACGATGATGGCACAGGTGCAGTCACCATTCATACGGTCACATCGGAGTACAGTTCAGCGAAATATCCCAAGGGCGATGATATCACCAATAATGTCTGGACTCGCCGGTATAAAGAGAAGTTAAACATTAACGTCAAGACGGACTGGGTTAGTGATGAGTACGAAACCAAGCTTAATCTCGCCATCTCTTCCAATGAATTACCAGACGTTTTTCGGGTGAACCCTTCTCAGCTGCGCCAGTTGGTTGAAGCCGATATGGTCATGGATTTGACAGAAGCCTTTGAACAACATGCCTCGGAACGTCTGAAAGGTTATATGAAAGCGGATGCAGACAGCTACGAATCAGGCAAGAAAGACGGAAAACTCTACGGTATACCGCAGATGCACTGGGGGTTAATTGATCAGCCCGACTTTATCTGGATACGGAACGACTGGAAAGAAGAGCTTAAACTGCAAGATCCGAAATCCGTTGAAGATATCAAAAATATGGCGCTCAAATTTATGGAAAAACACGGCGGATACGGCATCGCTGTAGATCAATCCCTGGACTATCTCAACCTGCTAGCCATTGCATGGAACGCACATCCCGACATGTGGATTGAAGATCGTTCGGGAAAACTCACCTATGGCTCCATTCAACCTGAGATGAAAAACGCGCTTGCCGAGTGGGCGGAATGGTATAAATTGGGCATTATTGATCCCGAATTCGCGATTAAAGACTTCAATGCCATGAATGCCGACATCGTTGCTGGTAAAGTAGGCATCCAGCCTTACTATCAGTGGTGGGGGTATAATCCGGGCGTAGATACGATTGCCAATCTGGGCAAAGATGCGATCTTTTATCCATATCTCATTCCAACCGTTGATGGTAAGGAAGCAAAACAGTCTATCTTTTTTGCCAACAACAACTACATCGTTATGAAAAAGGATGCCGCCAATCCGCAAGCGGTGATCGAAATCCTGAATGATTATGCCTACATCGTAGATGAAGGCAACGGCAAGGAGAAACCGGAGACACTGTCTGCCCTGCTCGACAATGATATTGCCCACGTGGTTGGTGCATTCCGTGTACTTAATCCGAATTCGGACTATGAGCAGTTTGAAGCTGTATCCAAAGCTCTTGAAACGAAGGATACGAGCGGACTCACGACTTCAGGAATGTGGCAGAAATACAACAATAGCGTGGAGTTTATCAAAAATGCGACACCAGGAGCAACTGGCGATTATTTGCAGCAGGGTGCTCCGAAAAATGCATATGGTCTGGCCAAAAAAGTGCTCGATAGCAACAACTATATCAAAACCGCGCTATGGGGGGTTACGCCAGAAGCTCTCTCCAGCTACGGCACAACGCTGGATGACATTCTGACCGAAGGATTTACCAAAATCATTATGGGCAGTGAAAGCATCGATTACTTTGACGTGGTCGTACAGAACTGGCGAGCAGCCGGCGGAGACAATGCCATTGAAGCAGTCAATGAAGCCTACGGGAAATAAAGCATTTGCGTTGTGAAGCTGGAGGGGGTGAGCCCGTTCTCACCCCCTCTTTTTGATAACTGAACGGAGGAAAAACCATGCTGAAAAAATGGAAGCAGCAAAGTCCGTACCACCTCATGTTGATCCCCAGCGTTGTGCTGGTATTTATTTTTAGCTACATCCCGTTCTATGGACTAATTATTGCGTTTCAAAAATATAACCCCGGTCTCGGCTTTAACTCGCCTTGGGTAGGATGGGACAATTTCACGCATGTATTCAATCAGCCTAACTTTGTGAGAACGATCTGGAACACCCTCTACATGTCCATATTCAAAATGATTGGCGGCATTGTCGTGCCGGTTGTTTTCGCACTGCTATTGAACGAAGTCCTTCACAACGGGATTAAACGCACGTTCCAGACCCTCGTATATATACCGAATTTCTTGTCATGGGTCATTATGGCGGGCATTATGCTGGATATTCTGAGTGCGGATGGCATCGTGAATACGTTCCTGAGTTTGTTCGGCGTCAAACCGATCTCTTTTCTCGGCACTCCTTCAATCTTTCCATGGACGATGATCGTGAGTGACATATGGAAGGGTTTCGGTTTTGGAACGGTCGTTTATCTCGCGGCTTTAACCAGCATTGATCCCGGACTGTATGAAGCCGCAGTGATCGATGGAGCGAAGCGTTGGAAGCAAACGCTCTATATCACCCTGCCGCTATTGATGCCAACGATTGTCTTGATGTCTGTGCTTTCCCTTGGCAATGTGCTGAATGCCGGATTCGACCAGATTTACAATCTCTACTCTCCTGTCGTTTATCAGACTGGTGATATTATCGATACTTATGTCTACCGTTTGGGGATACAGCAGGCCCAATATTCCATTGCGACCGCCGTTGGATTATTCAAATCCGTGATCTCCTGCATTTTAGTAGCTGTCTCTTACATTCTGGCTTACCGCGTGGCGGGTTACCGTATCTTCTAAGGAGGGCATATTCCATGATCTATGATAAAAGTATAAGCAGACGCGTGTTTCTTATTATAAATTACACGATCCTGCTGACCATCTCGCTAATCTGTGTGTTGCCATTTGTGAATTTACTCGCCGTGTCCTTCAGCAGCAGTTCAGCGGTATCGGCAGGTAGTGTTACCTTCTGGCCTGTAGAGTTCACAACCAAAGCTTATGAGTTTGCCCTTTCTGGTGGCGCGTTTTATTCCTCGCTATGGGTTGCCATCCAGCGAACGGTCCTGGGTACACTTGTGAATCTGGTGTTAATTGTGCTCACAGCCTACCCTCTATCCAAAACCAAACAGAAAGTGATGGGGCGCAACGTCTACATGGGATTTTTTATCATTACGATGCTGTTTAGCGGCGGCTTGATCCCGACCTATCTCGTTGTGGTGAAAATGGGACTGATTGATTCCATCTGGTCTCTGATTCTGCCAGGAGCGCTTCCCGTGTTCAGCATGATTATTCTCATGAACTTTATTCGAGGCTTGCCGGAGGAGATTGAAGAATCGGCTATCATTGACGGCGCAGGCCCTCTGCAGGTGCTGATCCGCATCATGCTGCCTCTTCTCAAACCAGCACTTGCAACGGTTGGATTGTTCAGCATTGTGGGTCACTGGAACTCCTGGTTTGACGGCATTATCTACATGAACAATCCGGCCAACTATCCGTTACAGAGCTATTTGCAGACGCTGCTTCAAAGCTTTGAGCAGATGATGTTGAAATCCGGATCGGATTACACCCAGCTCTTATCCATGATGAATGCCCGAACAGGGCGAGCGGCACAGATGTTCCTCGGTGCAATACCGATTCTGCTGATCTATCCGTTCTTGCAGAAATATTTTACTAAAGGACTGGTACTCGGCAGTGTTAAAGGCTAAGGTGACATAAAGGGCGACTTCGTATGCGACTGTCGAGCACACGTTCACTTGTTATCTGGTACACAGGGGATTGCTGGAAGCAGAATCGCAAACGTTGTTCCTTTGCCGATCTCACTTTTCACTTGTATTCCATACGGCTGGCCAAAGTGAAGTTGAATACGTCGTTGTACATTATAGAGGCCTATCCCCCGGCCTCCACTTCCTGTTTCATGCTTTTCCTCCATCAAGCTTCGTACCATACTCTGGTCCATACCCGTTCCATTATCACAAACTTCAATGCAGATATCTTCCTTCTGGGCCCCAATTCGAATTGTAATCAAGCCATCCTCTTCGATCTCGGCCAGACCGTGAAAGAACGCGTTCTCTACGATGGGCTGCAGGATCATTTTAGGCATTGCATAATGCAGCAGGTTTTCATCGATCTCATATTTCATCTGAATACTGCCGTAATATCGAACATTCTGGATGGTCACGTAATGTGCAATGTGGTTTAATTCTTCACGAATCATGACGAGACTTCCATCAGACTTGGTGGCATATCGAAGCATAGAGATCAGTGCATCGGTCATATCTACAATTTTGTCGGCCTGTTGCATGGAAGCGATCCATTTCACGGAACCTAAAGTATTATACAGAAAGTGAGGGTTAATCTGATCATGCAGTGCCCGCATCTCGGCGGCGGCCTTCTCGATCTCTTCCTGCTGCATGCGCTCCACCATTCGTTTCAATTCATGTGACATTCGGTTGAATCTGGTGGATAAATGACCAATCTCATCACGGGAGCGAATATCCTGCACCTGCTCAAACTGCCCCTTTTCGACAAGACGTATATTGTTTAACAGCTTTTTGATGGGACGTGTAATGACGTGAGACAAGAAAATGGAGATAACTGCAGCGAAAAGTGACATGACGATCGCTAGTGTTACGAGGTTTTTACCTAGTATTCTACCGTCGGCTGTCAGCTCTTCCAGCGGCATATAGACATATGTAGTCCATTTCTGCTGACTAAGCGGACTTTTTACTACGACATTGGTTGCCTCGGATGGACGAACGTTATCTCGAAACAAGGTGCCGATTAACTGGTCGTTGACGTTGTAGACGATCTTTTCGTCTTCATCGATAATCATGAATCTGGATCGAAGTCCTTCCTGCAAGTTACGATTGACGATTTCAATAAATTTAATATCGATGCTAACCACCATCACGCCAAGCAATTTTCCGTTCGTGACATCATGAATTTTTCGTGCATGGGACACGGCGAGTACTTTATTTTCGAGCTGCTTGTCAACCCGGGTGGTTAACGTGATCGTACGCTCGTCGTCATGCATAAACTTCTTGAACCACAGCTCATTTCTTACATTGAAGGCTTTGTCAATCGGTTGATGTGGACTTACAAACAAGTCTTGTCCACCGTTCATATTGTATAAATAAATGGAAAATACACGATCCTTCATCATAATATAATTCATTAATATGTTATATGCCGCGATTTCGGTTTCCTCATCACTTACACGCAGAAAATCCTGGATCGGAAAGCTGCCTTCATGGGTGGCAGATAAACTGTCATTGAGTCCGTTGCTGGCGAGCAGGGTGATCTTTTCGATTTCTTTCAAAAACTCGTCGATGCGAATGTTCGTCTGTTTGGTCAAATCACTAAGCAGTGTATTGTAATTCTGTGATAATAACCGTTCGGAAGAATAGTACGAATTAATGGTCATCACAAAAACAGGAAAGATGATGACGATCATACAGATTACCATAATCTTGTATTTAATCTGAAAAGGCCGCGTATATTTCATCGATCACACCTCTATTCACGAATGGCATGCACATGCTGCTGTTCCCGATATTCCTCTGGCGTAAAACCTGTGTTCTTTTTGAAAATCTTACTGAAATACGTGTAGTTGTGATACCCGACTTTATCGGCAATCTCATATATTTTCAGATCTTTGCTGAGCAGATAAGCCTTCGCATGATCAATACGAACCCGGGTCAGATATGAGATGAAATTTTCCTTCTTCTCCTGCTTGAACAAACGACTTAAATAGGACGGATTCACGTTAATCTGGCTAGCTACACTTTGCAGGGAAAGATCCTCTGCATAATAACGGTTGATGATGTCTATTGCGAGGTCTGTATATTTGAGTTCGTGTGTGACCTGGGAGCTCGCGCTAAATGTCTCCGTGATATAAGTCAGCACATTCTGATGGATATCCTCCCAATGCTCCCCGTTCAGGACAATCTCATAGGGGGATTTTTCGGTTACTGAGATCTTGCTTCGTGATGTGCTGTTCAGCAAATGGGCGTGCATCGTTTCGAGCAGCGTAATGTATTGCTTGCGGATGCTGTTCTCGTCCGCCCGTATGGTCTTCAGGCGAATGTAGATTTCTTCAACAAATTGCCGGGCTTTCTCCTTATTTTTGCTCATACAAATTTTCATGAAATGTTGTTCCTGCTGCGGACTCAGCAGATGTTCAACGTCTTCCCTGTTCGGGGTTTCACGTACCTCATCAACATACAGGATCTGGCTTTCATCCGTGAAAAAGCTTTCCTTGAGCGCAAATTCTGCCTCCTGACATGCTTTCCGCAACGACACAAAGCCGATACAAACCGAACTTACTCCTGCTGTAAGTGACAGGTTCATAAAATCCTTAATGGAAATGAGCACTTTACGAATCAGCTTGTTCAGGTCAGCATGTGCATCCGCGTTAGATTCAACGTTAACCACCACCCAGTATTCAGACGAGCTTTCCACAAAAATCTCCTTTGCCCACCGGGATGGAATAACCTCTTCCATAATGTTGAGTATCGAGAAACGGAGCAGCTTTTCCCCTTTTTCAATGTACTTGCGTTTGACCTTCTCATAATGATTAACGATGAATTTGATGACGACTAGTTGGTCTGACTGGATACGAAAATGGAGTTCTTCCGCTTTGGAAAACAACTCTTTTTCATGGATGAATCCGCTTACAACATCTTGGAAAAAGCTATCCTTTAAATATCGAATACTCTTGGAATAATCGGAGGATATATAGGGTGAGGCGTTTAATTGATGGTGTTCACTTTGCAACTTCTCCCGTATATTCGTCAAAAGCTCGATGAGCGATTGCTCATTAATTTCGCTTTTAATTAAGTAATCGGCGGCACCGAACTTTAAAGCATTTTTCACATAATCTAATTCATCAAAATTGCTCAGAATGACGAATTTACAGCTTTTTAACGATGGGGATAACTGTTTGATTAACTCTAATCCATCCATAACGGGCATTCGGATGTCTGTAATGATCAGGTCGGGCACCTTCTCAAGCGCAAGCTCCAGTGCTTCTTTTCCATTACTAGCCTCACCTGTCACACAAAAACCGTATTCTTCCCAGTTCAGCATGGAACGAATGCCAACACGCATCAGCAATTCGTCCTCTACAATCATCAGTTTATACATGGAAGTCCTCCAAAGTTGGTTATTTATACACGAGATATCACCCTAAATATTCATGGGCATGTGCATTCTATCTTGTAATTTATTCGGACTGCATGCATGAAATCCCCTTAATGTGTAGAAAAATGATCAGAAAACGATCAAAAAATATACAGCAGATTAAAAAACAGACAAAAGACCGCCAAAGTTGGCGGTCTACATCGTTCGCATTATTACTCTCAGTAATATCGAGAACACATGAATACATGCTGAGGCAGGTTTTCTTTTCTACAACTAATAGGTCATAGCCGAGCTGCTGCCCTTTTATTCGTTCGATATTAATATGGATACAGCACATTTGGATTCCATGTATACAACAAGGCTCTCTTGATCTTGCATATCAATCTTAACCTGTTTGCCTTCTTGACCATCGTTAAACAGTACCAATGCTGTGCTTCCGTCCGTGTTGCGAAAAGCTACCGTGTATATTGAATCGTCGCTGGAGACCGATTGGATTTGAACCGCTTTAGGGCGAATCAAAGCACTGAAATGAGCCAGCGCGTAATAATCCAGCGTGTAGACAAGATCTCCCGTCTGCTGGTTAATCTGCACAATGCCACGACAGGTGCTCTGCCCAAAACCCGGCACCGTAGGGCCATTGTGTTCATCCAGTGCCATATTCCATAGCACGAGTGACTTGCTGTAGTTTCGCAAAATCTGAATGCCCGTTCGAATCACATTGGAGAACGCTTGTTCAAACGGGGGAATCCATTCCCCTCCAGAACCTTCCGTGAAATGCACTTCTTTTCCCGTAAAAGCTTCGTATACTTTGGATTGGGCTGACGCATCTCCCCCATACCAATGCCATGCCACTCCATCCACGGCTTCTTCTGCATGTTCCAGAACGGTCAGTGGATAATCCGGACGATCCCAATTATGATCATAACAGAAGATTTTGGTGTCAAGGTTGTTGCGTATAAAAGCTGGCTTGAGATGATGGACAATAAAATCTGCTTGCGCCTCAGCAGGCATCAGCATACCTGGATAATGTCCCGGCTCATATAAAGCCTCATTCTGCGGGGTGATTGCATAGATTGGCAGACCATGAGCTGCATATGACCGAATATATTTTACAAAATACTCGGCATATGCCGAATACCACTCAGGCTTGAGCTGGCCTGTAATCATGGAGCCGCTTGTTTTCATCCAGCCGGGTGCGCTCCACGGTGAAGCGAACAGCTTCAAATCGGGATTCAGTGCAAGCGCCTGCTGGGTTAACGGGATGATATCCGCTTCATCATGTGCAATGCTAAATCCGTCTAATTCTGGGTCTGTCTGATGGTCGGGCAGATCGTTATAACTGTATACCGTGCGGGCATAATCCGAAGCGCCCATGGGGTTGCGGATCACCGACAAGCCGATTCCTTCTGTCGGATGGAACAGCCGTGTCATCACTTCCGCCCGCTGTTCGTCCGTTATCTTTTGATTCATCAGATATGCCGCAGCGTCCGTGAACGATGCTCCAAACCCGTCCACCTCCTGATACGTTTGGCGATCATTCAACTGTACGGTTGCCGTTAAAGAATCAGCGTCTGCAGACTTGATTGGATTATATTCCTCAGGGTGAACCAGACGAAACAGGTCATTCTCTCCCGTAGTTTTGAATATTTTGTATGTTGTCATTGCGAAGCCTCCTCATTATTGCATGCCTAATTTCTCTTTATTCTGCTTCATCTTCTCGCTGCGGATCTTCACAATGTCAGGCCAGCGATTTTCCTCTAGAAACGATTGATATGCGGCAAGGGCATTGTCAAACGAGGCATCATCCTTTGAACGCAACATGCTTACCAGTGTTGAGTTCCATTTGGTGTTGATGGCGGACAAGGCGCGAGCTTCCGGTGTGCCCAGGTTTGGGTTAATATTTTCCAGAATAAAATGAGGTGTCAGCTTGCCTTTGCCCCATGCTTGCATTTGTTTTATGGCTTCTGGGAAGGCATCGGCACTCAGCGCCTTATGACGGTCATGACCGAAGAACATAAATTCACCCAGGCGATACTCCTTCTTGAATTGATCCGCATTATGCAATTGCATGTCCTTCACTGCCGGAAGTAATTCCACTGTACCGTCGGCTTTTTTCTTAAATGTCTCTCCTTCAATGCCATAGTTCATCAGCATTTGTCCTTCTTCACTCAGCAAATAGGTGAAAATCTGCATCGCTTTGGCAGGGTCTTTAGCATCCTTGGAGATGAAATTAATCATCCAGCCTGTAATACCGGACTGATTCAGTGTCGGTGCGTTGCCCTTGGTACTTTGCGGCCCATCAATGGCAATGTACTCTTTGCCTTCGTTATCACTCATGTAAATCTGAAGATTTCCACCCTGCTGAGGTGTGCCATCGAGCAGCATGGCCGCATATTTACCGGATTTCACTTTTTCTTCAAAGGCTGTACCGTCATCCGCAAAACTGTCATCACTAATATTGCCGTCTCTATACACGGCGTTTAATGTTTTCAGCCAAGTCAGGTAATCTTCGTCCAGATTGCGGTCATAGAACTCTCCGTTTTCCGTCTCCAGAGGTACGCCGATAAAATCCTGTAACGCATCGCCAAGTGAACCTGTGCCTCCACCGATGGCGTTGAAGCCAAACGGAATGAGCGATGGGAACTTTTCCTTGATCTGTTTCATCACACTCTGGAATTGTTCCGGTGTTCCTATGACTGGACTGCCTAATGCTTCATATACATCCTTGCGGATAATAAAGGCGGTCTTTGCTGGAATGTTACCGCTATCATAATCTGCTTGTGTGTTGGAATAATTCGGATAACCGTAGGTCTTGCCATCCGCTTGCTGGAACCACTTCAGCGTGTCCGCAGCCGCGACCTTGTTGAAATACGGATCGTATTTCTCAGCTAGATCATTAAGAGGCATGGCCCAGGTTGATGCTTTGCTCACGACTTGCGAATTGGAATCAAACACCGTCAGCAGATCAGGCATATCTCCGCCAGCAAAAAAGGTATTTAATTTGGTATCATCGCCTGTAATAAATTTGATGTTAATGTTCAAGTCTTCCTTAATCTTTTTAGTGACGATATCTTTGCCAAAATCGGTATTCCACCAGTCTGCATTGACGTACCAGGTCAGATCGGTCACTTCTTCCTTTTTATCGAGCTGCCATGCTGGTTTCTCCGGATCAACCGTATAGCGATTCTCAATGGATACCCAGTTTGCTTCACTCGATCCATCGGAACCGCCGCTGCATCCCGTAATCATGAACACAGCTGTGAGTAATGCTGCACATCCTTTAACCCCTCTTTTGCCCAGTACCCGGTGAATATTAAACATGTGTTTTCCCCCTCGTAGTCGAATATAAATCGTTGATGTGAATCTATCGTTTTATTCCTTAACAGCTCCAAGCATCATGCCTGAAATGAAATATCGTTGTAACAAAGGGTAGATCAGCACAATTGGCAATGTCGTAATGACGATGGTGGCAAGCTGCACCCCTTTGGTTGTTGTTTCGATCACGACAGACCCGCCAACGTTCTGCATGGACTGTGTCTGGGATTGCACAATAATTTCATATAACATCATCTGTAACGGGTACAGTGATTGGTCTGTGATATACAGTTTGGTCGTCATAAAGTCGTTCCACTGGCCTACCCCATTAAATAAAGCGATGGTCGCCATTGCTGGCATGGACAGCGGGATAAAGATTTTGAGAAAGATATGCCAGTCTCCAGCCCCATCCATCTTCGCCGATTCTTCCAGTGAATCCGGTACATTTCGGAAGAAATTCATCAGGATAACTACATCGAAGAAACTGAACAAAGCCGGAATAATATACACCCAGAAGCTGTTCAGGAGACCTAGTGCCTTGATGAGCAAAAAGGTTGGAATCATGCCGCCGGAGAAAAACATAGTAATTACACCCATGGCTACATACAATTTACGTCCTCTCAAGTACTTCTTGCTGAGTCCGTATCCGACCATGGCACAAAAGAATACATGTGTCACGACACCGATGGTAGTTTTGGACACAGAGATGAAGAACGCCTGCCAGATGTTGGAATCGTTAAACACCGCTCGGTAGTTTTCCAGCGAGAACTCCGGTGACCAGAAGATGAATCCACCTTCTGCGAGTGCTTTGCCTGAACTAAAGGACGAGATGATGACATTCCAGAGCGGAACGATAATGATGATGGTACAGATCATTAAAAAAATAATATTGAGCGTATCAAAAATCCGGCTGTCCAGATCTTCTTTTGCCGCTTTTCCATTCATGAGGGACCTCCTTCTACAGCACAGACTGGTTGTCATTAAGCTTGCTTGTGATTTTGTTTGCCGTGACCAGCAGAATTACAGAAATGATGGAAACACCCAAACCTACGGCGGTAGCATACGAAAAGTCTCCTTGCGACATCCCCATACGATAGACATATGAATTGATGACTTCGGCCTTTTCGCGGTTCTGTGAGTTCATGAGCACCAGCGTTTGATCGAGATTCGAACCGAGTAGTCCGCTGACCGTCAGGATCAGATTCAGACTGATAATGGATTTCATGTTAGGCAAGGTGATATTCCAGATCTGACGCATCCGGCTGGCTCCATCGATTTTGGCGGCCTCGTAATACGTAGGATCGATCTTGGACATGATGGCGAGATACAAAATGGTGCCCCAGCCAGCTTCCTTCCAAATATCCGATAACGTGGCGATCCACCAATACTTGCCTGCGTCCAGCAATATGTTTTGCGGCTGTGATATGATGCCAAGACCGAGCAGTAGTTCATTGAACAAGCCGGTTGTGGAGAACCAGGTGATGAGCATACCGCCCAGCACGATCCATGAGAGAAAATGAGGCAGATATGAAACCGTTTGCACGAATTTCTTGAATCGTCCACTGTTCAGCTCGTAAATCATAATGGCCAGAATAATCGGAATGACAAAGCCAATCCCTAGCTTCAAAAAGCTGATGCCCAGCGTATTCACAACGGCATCCCAGAAGTATTTGTCTGACATGATGATTCTGAAGTTATCCAGCCCCACCCATGGGGCACTGGACAGTGTATCAATGACGGTGTAATTTTTGAACGCAATCGTTAATCCGTAGATCGGTATGTAACAGAAGACAATCATGAACAGAATGCCGGGTAGAACCATGGACTGGATCTCCCATTGTCTGGCGAAATCGACCCAGAATGTATTGAACCGTTGCTTGAAATGTTTTTTGCCACCGGGTTTAAGAGGTTGCTGCTGTCTGTCTGCTGTAGTCGTCAAGTGACTCATCCTTCGTTGCTCCCCTCTGTATGTGTCGATAGGTGTATTTATTCCGTTTTATAAAAACGTTTTTATTTTGTCCCAAAAAACTCCCTTCCCTGTAATATGAATGAAAATGGACCCGAAGAGTCTCTCTCCCTTTATTAGCGGCCATCTCTCCGGTTGATTCTCACATGGCTTGAACCTCTTACGATAAGTTCTCCAGACAGCTTTTGCGCTACGCCTTCTTCCTGTCCCTTGATCATATCGACCAATTGTGTGACAGCTAGAATGCCTTGTCTTGCAATTTGATTCCGAACGGTCGTTAGCGGTGGAGAATAGTACGGAGCGATATCAATATCATCGAATCCGACTACGCTGATGTCACTCGGAACCTCATAACCATGAGATTTCAATGCCTGTATGCATCCGATCGCACTCAGGTCATTGCCGGCGAGAAAGGCATCTGGTAACTTGCCTGGATGCTTATGAATGAAGGATTTGATGGCACTGTAAGTGGCCTCTTCTTCAAAATACCCCTGAATGATGTAGTCTGCATCGACGGGGAGCTCGTATTCTCGAAGGGCCGCCAGATACCCCTCTCGACGCTGTACACTGTCAAACATCTCATCTACGCCAGAGATATAAGCAATTTTCTGATGACCAAGCCCGATCAGATATTTGGTCGCTTCATAGCTGGCTACGTAAGAGTCAAAGATGACACTTCCCATTCGTTCGCTCTCGTACACACGATCCAGGAAAACAGCTTTAATCTTGTCTTTTTCCATCGACAAAATATCCTGCTCATCAATTCGCAGCTCTTCATAGATGATTACACCATCTACCCGCCTGCCAAGAATATTGCTCATAATCACATGTTTATCTTTGGTTACAAACACATTGAGTCCGTAACCGAGACGGTCACACTCACGCGACATGGCCTCGACTAACTTGTAAAAATACGGCCCCGACACACTTGTTGTGAAGAAACCAAGCATTTTGGTCTGGCCTGATTTCAACAGTTTGCCATTGAGATTAGGGATGTAGTTTAAACGTTCTGCCACTTTGAGCACGTGGGACTTCGTTTCCGGATTCAGTACATCCACACCATTTAAGGCATTCGAAACCGTAGAGATCGAGACACCGGCTTCCCTTGCAACATCTTTAATTGTGATTTTTCCCATACATTCAGGTTCCTTTGCTATTAAAACGTTTTTATACATTCAAAATAGCATAAAACCGTTTTCATTACAACACTTAACTATTCCGTTTATGATAAACAAAAACCGCTGATCCTTGAAGATCAGCGGCAGGTGAACCTTTTGATGAATATTATTCAAATCGGATGGTATATGTTTGTCCTTTTTGCGTTGGCAGGCTAACTTGATCGTCTTTTTCCGGGGTGGTTTGCACAACGGTATCCCCTTGGCGAACATTCAGACCAGGTACAGACTGCAAATAACATGTATTGCCTGTATGCGAGAGGATTTCTGCTTCAAGCAGCTTACCGTTCTCCCAACTTAGGCTAACCTCAAACCCGCCTCTTGCTCTCAACCCTTTAACCGAACCTGTAGACCAGCGTTCAGGCAAGGCTGGCAGGAAATCGAGATATCCCTGATGAGATTGCAACAGCATCTCGGCAATACCTGCGGTTGCCGCAAAGTTTCCATCGATCTGGAATGGTGGATGAGCATCAAACAAGTTGGCGTACACTCCGCCAGTCTCATGTTTACTTGGCTCATACGCTTTTACCAAAGTTAACAGATTGGAGATAAGCTGTTCAGCACGGTTGCCCTCTCCAAAGCGAGCCCATAAACCGATTTTCCAGCCAAGACTCCAGCCTGTGCCACCGTCACCACGAATCTCAAGTGAAGTACGTGCAGCCTGCATCAGTTCAGGAGATTTTTTCTTTGTAATCAGTCGTCCCGGGAATACACCTACCAAGTGGGATACGTGACGGTGCTGCGGATCTTCTTCCGTGAAATCCTCGCTCCATTCCTGAAGGCGACCTTTTGCGTCAATCTGCAAGGGCAGAAGTTGTTCTTTCTTCGCTCGCAGGAGATCCACAAATTCCTCATCTGTTTGTAGCACTTCAGCTGCTTTAATGCAGTTATCAAACAACTCGGCAATGAGGGAAATGTCCATTGTGGTTGCTTCACTAACAGCAACATGCTCTCCGTTAACGACAAATTTCATTTCTGGTGACGTTGATGGTGATGTGATCAAATGACCTTCTTTATTCTCAATAAGCCAATCCAAACAAAACAAAGCGGCATCCTTCATCAACGGGTAACCGGTTTCCTGCAAATACACTTTATCTTCTGAGAAAGCATAATGCTCCCACAGATGCTGCGTCAGCCATACACCGCCCATCATCCACAAAGCCCATGACGGATCACCGGCACCATAATCTCCAACAGGAGCCGTTTGTCCCCAGATGTCTGCATTGTGATGGGCTACCCAGCCTCGAGCACCATAGTTTATTTCAGCTGTTTTCCGTCCGTTTTCCGCAAGTTTTCCAATAAAATCAAGTAACGGTTCATGCAGTTCAGCCATGTTACACGTCTCTGCAGGCCAATAGTTCATCTCTGCATTAATATTCAATGTATAGTTGCTGCTCCACGGCGCACGTGTTTCCTGATTCCAAATTCCCTGCAGGTTGGCTGGTAACGTTCCCGGTCTGGAGCTGGCGATCATCAAATAACGGCCATAGTTGAACAACAACTCGACTAACCCTGGATCACTGCTGCCGTATTTCTCAATGCGCTCATCTGTAGGCATGTCCTGCGGAGCAACGCTTTCACCCAAGTGTAATTGCACACGATTAAACAGCGCTTGATGGTCCTGTACATGACGTTGACGCAATTCCGTGTAATCACGAGTCATAATCTGCCTAATAACGTCCGCAGTCTTCTCTTTCGGGGAAGTAACGCTGTCATCGGTTTGACCTGTAGGAGCATAACTCGTAGCCCCTGTAAAGTAAATGACCGCTTCCGTTGCACCAACAATTTGCAGTCCGCCACCGCTTGAATTCAGTGTACCTCCAGTATGAGATACCGCAAGTCTGCCATGGAAAGTCATCGCACGACTAGATGCCGCATCTCCGTAACGAACAGGCACTTCAACATCGTGATAGTTCGGTGACACATACTCAGGAGCTGTTCCGGACAGCTCATATTGAGCGTTCGCAGCAGAAGTTTCGTGTCTGAGCGGACTGCTCAGTCTGGTATGGAAGTTAAGTCTTCCTTCTTTGCTTGCGGTTAAACGAATGACGATACCCTGATCGGGATGGGAAGCAAATACCTCCCTGTCATATCGTACTCCACCAATTTCATAGGAAACGCTTACAACACCTGTAGATAAATCCAGCTTGCGCTGATAGGTTTTACGTTCACATAATTGCCCATGTTCCATCACAAGTTCCAAATCACCAAATGGCAGGTACGATTGTGTAAAAGGTCCCATCATTTTTTTGCTAAGTTGATCTGCTTCCACATACTGTTTACGAGCAATTAAATCCCTAATCTGAGGCAATACTTCACGAGCCTCCGGATTATTCCAATCCTGTGCATAGCCTGACCACAACGTGTCTTCGTTCAATGCAATGCGTTCTTTTTCGATACCGCCAAAGACCATTCCGCCCAACTTGCCATTACCGATAGGCAGTGCTTCAACCCAATAGGTGGCTGGAGTGCCAAACTGAATATTCATGCTGATCGTTACCTCCGAATGCACTTGATTTTTGGACAAACTCTAATTTTTGCTTGCTCAGGAATCATTATAACTTTCAATACAAAGGGAAGATATATATTTAATAAAAATGATGTGGAAAAGCTTGAACTAGTGACAAATAAACCTTAAAATCCCATTTGATATGAGGAAGGGATTTTATCATGACGTTCCAACATAACAATTGTCAGATTCACTTGTACAAAAGATGCAAAATGCGTGGTAAGCAAAAAGCGGCACCAGGTTTGGCACCGCTCTTTAAATAAAGTGTGGAGAGTATACGTACTTCCGTTGCTATATTTGATTTAATTTATTGGAATTGAACACTCTTCATATAAGCTTTGAATTCTGCTGCAATCTCTTTGTACTTTGTATGATGCAGATAGTGTGAGCCTTCCATCGGGATCATTTTGCCCTGATCGGATTGTTTGATTTGCTCCTCATGCAGCGGTATCCAACTTGGATTCGCTGTATTATTGGACTGAACAAAGAGCAGTACTGGTAAATTGCGAGGATAGGTAAGATTCTCTGCATTTTTGAAATTGGAACCCAGATGCTTCAACTCATTCATAAGGGTCGGATTGCTCGAAACTTGGTTGGAGATTAGGTTCATCTGCTCTATGGTATGCTCATCGTAGTCCATAGATTTGTAAGGATCTGCACTCACATTCTTCAGCAATCGCATCAGCCCTGATGTTTGAAGGAACTGCATCGATTTCAGAGGTAGTTTAACATCCATGCCAGGCTGATTAGGAACACTGCTGTCTATACCGATAAAGGCCATCACTTCGTCAGGGTAATTTTTCACATAAGACACGCCGTATAGTCCTGTAATGGAATGCCCCATGAGAATATAACGCTTCAGACCAAGCTGCTCGACAGCGGCATGAATTTCACTGACAATATTTTCAGAGGTACGTTCTTTGTCAGTACGATCACTTAATCCATAGCCAAATGGTTCAATCGTTACCACTTTATAATCCGAAGTTAATTGATCAATTAATAGTTTAAAATCCAACACCGGAGATGGCGTTCCTTGTCCCGGAAGCAGCACGATGGTCTGTTCTCCGTTACCTTGAATGGAGACATTCATGTTTTTGCCATCCACTTGCACATACTGTCCATAGGATTCAATTTTTTTCTTTTCCAGCCCATTGCTAATCAGATTTATTACAAATACGATGCCCATGAATAATACGAGCGCTGCGATGATTCCCCCGATTATTTTTAAAAACAACTTGCGTTTCTTGCCGCGCTTCTTCTCTGTTTGCTTCATTTCTACGATTCCTTCCACTCTCATCTTCTCCCGTCCTTAAGTCTGTGTAACTGTCTTGGTGACTTATTTACAGTATAATGAGACAAGATGTTGCCAGCGTGACGCCAATATGAACGGAATATGAACTGGCATATATAAGTTGAATTACTTTACACGAGCACTCCGATGACAGAATAACCTTTCAATCGCTGTTATCCCCAAATTTTTTGGATTCCCTTTTTGAAAGGGATAAATCCGGTGATAAAGGCTAAGCTTATGCTTCCGAAGTAGCTTTCCTTCAGAAAGCTTTTAGCTCCACTTTTCCAGGTTTTTTCTGTCCTCTCCGTTTTTGTGTAAATAAATCATTCATTTTATATCGTTTTTAAGCAGTATACATGAAAAAAAGAGAGCCGCTTATATAAACGCAGCTCTCTTTGCCATGTTTAAGGCCGTTTTAGTGGTCGAGGAATACGAGTTGAATGAAAAACAGGATTGCAAAAATATAAAAAATCGGATGAACATCTTTACCTTTACCACGTAGCAGTTTCAGCACAGGGTAGAAAATAAAACCAATCCCAATTCCTGTTGCAATACTGTGCGTCAGCGGCATGAGGATAATGATGAGGAACGCCGGGAATGCCTCTTCCAGATCACTCCAGTTCATTTTGCTAATAACACTGATCATAAAGAAACCTACAATAATCAGCGCCGGGGAGGTGATCGCCGGGATACTTGAAATGACACTAACAATTGGACTAAAGAACAAGGTTACGGCGAGCAAAATACTTACTGTCACCGCAGTCAGTCCTGTTCTGCCCCCTGCGGCTACACCCGTGCTGGACTCAATATAAGCCGACGTCGGGCTTGTTCCGAGCATGGCACCCGTCGTTGTACCGACAGCATCAGCGAGCAATGCACCACGGGAGCGCGGGAATTTGCCGTCTTTCAGTAATCCGGCTTGTTCCGCCACACCAAGCATCGTACCCGTCGTATCAAACAAGGTGATTAACAGGAAGGTGAAAATAATCGTGTATATTCCATTGGAGAAGACACCTGCCAAATCCATCTGGAATGCTGTTTCGCCGAGCCCTGACGGCATGGCTACAATGGATGCAGGCATCTGGAAGAGTCCCATGAACCAGGCAATGATCGCTGTAATGACCATACCGATAAACAGGTAACCTTTCACATTGTAAGCCATCAACGTAACAGTGATGATCAGACCAATAATCGTTAGGTAGGTCATTGGTTGTGCCAGGTTTCCGAGTGTAATCAAGTTAGATTCAGAATTGGCAATAATGCCTGCATTCTGTAGCCCTACGGTTGTAATAAATAATCCGATTCCTGCTGTAATAGCGTGTTTGAGGCTGGCTGGAATGGCATCCAGAAGCATGTAACGAAACGAAGTAAGCGATAAGATAATAAACAGAACACCTGCAATGAATACAGCACCAAGTGCTGTCTGCCAAGTTACGCCATATCCCTGTACCACACTAAACGCGAAAAACGCATTTAATCCCATACCTGGTGCGATAACAATCGGATAATTGGACCACAGTCCCATAATCAGCGTTGCCACAATACTCGCCAGAATCGTAGCAATGAATACCCCGTTAAAGCTCATTCCTGTGTCGCTCAGAATTCCGGGATTCACAATCACTATGTATACCATCGTGAAAAATGTAGTAATACCAGCAATAATTTCGGTTGAAACGGTGGTGCCTCTTTCTTTCAGTTTGAACCAGTTGTCCATCGTCAAGCCAGCCTCCAACTTTCATTTTGTCTTCTTAGATCCTCCAGCACAGTTAAAAACAAAAAAATCCTAATTTCCTATAGGATTGGAATTCTCACGCTCCTATATTCGTCATCAGGATCTGAACAGCTCCGAATGTGAAGATAAAGATAAGGATTTTGTTTTTAAGCTGAGGTGCATTTCGAATTTTATTAAAAATAACACAAGATGTCAATCAAATTTGAGCTTTGTTCACATTATTTACGAACTATTTTGATTGATCAAATGTATTTCATTCGTTTTTTAAGCTTTAAGGCTTTTATTTCGGTTGATTTGTTTATTTTACACCCAGCAAACAATTGTGATGGATTTCATTTACAATTGAATGATAATCTTCTTAAGGATGAACAAATGAACAAAGCTTCATGCATTCATGTTAAAGAGATATCGAGGAGGAATCATTGTGAAATTGTCTAAAAAAGCATTGCCTGCATTAGCACTAACCTTGGCTGTATCAGCTTCCACTCTTCTTTCCCCTGGACAAGCAAGTATGGCTAAAGCCGCAGGAACAGAGAAAAAACCAATCAAAAATATCATCTTCCTTATCGGAGACGGCATGGGAACGTCGTATACATCCGCTTATCGTTACATGAATGATAATCCTAAAACGAAGGTGATGGAAAAAACGGTGTTTGATCCTTATCTGGTAGGTGCTCAAATGACCTATCCCGACGATGACAAACAAAACGTTACAGATTCCGCTTCTGCAGCAACCGCAATGTCGTCAGGTGTGAAAACGTATAACGCAGCCATTGCAGTGGACACGAATCAAAAGAATGTCAAAACCGTTTTGGAACAAGCCAAACAAATTGGTAAATCCACAGGTTTGGTCGCGACTTCTGAGATTACCCATGCTACTCCAGCGGCATTTGGAGCCCATGATATCAGCCGCAAAAACATGGATGCCATTGCGAACGACTACTACGATGAGTTAATTAACGGCAAACACAAAGTGGATGTACTGCTCGGAGGAGGCAAAACCAATTTTGTACGTAAAGACCGTGACCTTACGAAAGAGTTTCAAAAAGCAGGTTATAGTTATGTAACAGACCGTGCATCTTTGCTTGAAAACAAAAATAAACAAGTACTTGGATTGTTTGCAGACGGTGGTCTGGACAAGTTTATTGATCGCACAACTACAACGCCTTCGCTGGCTGAGATGACGAATTCGGCTATCGATCGCCTTAAAACGAACAAAAAAGGATTTTTCCTCATGGTTGAAGGAAGTCAGATTGACTGGGCAGGACACGATAATGATATTGTGGGTGCCATGAGTGAGATGGACGATTTTGCTGCTGCCTTTAAAGCTGCGATTGATTTCGCTAAAAAAGACGGACAAACCCTTGTCGTAGCAACTGCTGACCACTCCACAGGCGGCCTTACTCTTGGTAAAGATGGAGAATACAATTTCTTCGTAGACCCAATTAAAGCTGCACTTCGTACTCCTGACTTCATGGCTGCTCAAATTGCCAAAGGGGCTTCCGTTGATGAGACATTGAAAAAATATCTTGAACTTGAGCTGACAGCTGAGGAAATTCAATCCGTGAAAGATGCTGCACAAAGTGCGGACGTTACCAAAATTGATAACGCAATTGAAGCTATTATAGATAACCGCTCGTTCACAGGTTGGACAACAGGTGGTCACACAGGTGAAGATGTACCGGTGTATGCCTATGGCCCAGGAAGTCAGCGATTCTCTGGATTAATTGATAACACAGACAATGCCAAAGTTATTTTTGATATTTTGAAAAAAGGGAAGTAAACGATCCTGCATTCAGGCTAATGTCTAATGTGTAAACGTATATCGCTTTTCTAAGTGCCCCCTCTCTTCTTTCGAAAGAAATGAAGTGAGGGGGTTGTTGTATTAACAATAAGTATATTCCCTGTTATATGATGAGAATAAGAGGTGGAGTGCAGTTATACCTTGGTAAATTGTTGCATTATGGCCGTCGCCGCAAGGGTGCAGCCCCCAGCTTCTTTCAAAGATTTGCCGATGAGATGTGCCTGCTCTTTATAGATGGGATTGTGAAGTACTTCCATAATCGCCTCCTCTAATTGGATTGCGTTCAGGTGATGTTGATCTAATACCAGCCCGGCTCCAAGTTCTTTTACGCGACCCGCAACAAATGGTTGATCTGATGTCATGGGAATCATGACAAGTGGAACATCGAAATATAACGCCTCGCTTACACTATTCATGCCTGCATGGGTAACAAAAACGTCTACATGCTGCAATATTTCAATCTGAGCAACATAAGGCTTCACGATAAAGTTATCGGGAATCATTTCTTCAATGGATGTAATATCGGTATATTTCCCCGAAGATAAAACAACATTTACTGAGTGATCTTTTAATGCATCAAAACACAGTTTGTAAAACTCCAGGTTTTTATTCAGTATGGTTCCCATTGAAATGTATACCGTCTTCGTATGTCGTTCACGAAGAAGATGAAATGGGAATTCGGGGGCATCTTCCCGCGGAATAATCGATGAACCCGTGAATAGAAAACGATCATGCAATTCTTCTGCCCGTGGCTGAAAATAACGGCTGGTGTAAACAATATTTAATTGAGCTTTATGTTCCATCATCTCCTCCACAGCAGGAAGGCTGACCTTATACGTTGTTGCTATTTCTTTTGCCATGTTCATAATCGCTTCATATAGTTCCTGTGTATCGATATCCTCCCCATTCTCTACGCGTGCTGGCTCAACGGAAGCAAAAGAAGCTATCGTACATACAGATGGAATCCCTAATTTCTCAGCGAGGATTTGACCTCCCCACCCCATCAGTGAATCATAGATCAGATAGTCAAACGTTTCATGCTGTATCAAACGAAGCACCTCAGGAATCATTTTGGGAATGATACCGCAAGTAACCATGTGTATGAATTGGTAGGGATGCCGATATGCCAAAGGCTTGAGTGTAGGCTCATGTGAGAAAGCATCCTCCGCAAAAGGATAGGTCATGACCTTAGCCCCCGTTTGCTCAATCCGAGAACGATATTCCTCAACACAAACATAAACAACATCTTCTCCAAGTTTGACTAGCTCCGTAATTAACCCAAGGGATGGGTTCACATGGCCTTCAGCCGGAGTAATGACAACCAATACACGCGCCATCGTGCGCACCTCCTGAATGTAATATGTGCCTCCGATCTGTATCTGGTCTGACCGGTTGTTTGTTTACATCGGAAGTGTATCTATTTTTTGCCCAGTGGGCTGATGTGATTTAGATGTATGGGCTGTAATTCGCAACGATGAGAAAAAGCTCAGTATAACCAATAGAAGTTGAAGCGTCAGCACCATCAGAATCCCTGTTGATATGCCCCATCCCATCGTTTTGGCTAAAGCAACTAATGAACCGCTTACACCAATGCTTACAGCCACATAAAAAGAATCGACAAACTGAAGGTTGGCTGACATCTTTCCTTCCTTTCCAAGCTCAGCATACTGTAAAGCAAGGACTGCGGTAGTCGGGTTAGCCAGACCCACACCAAAACCAATAATAATCTGTGAGAGGAGAATGAGCGGGATCCCGGTATCCGTCAAAAATAAAGCCAGCATCACGAGCATAACTCCGATGATCATAATGCCAATTCCATACATCACTCGCTGCTTCCGTCCATCACCTTGGTCTTTTACATCCAATCGGGCTTGCAACCATGCCGCTCCAGACCAGCTTAATGAGCCTGCTGCGACAAGTAAGCCGGCAGTTTCTGCCGATACCCCCTTCATCTCAGTCAAACCCAAAATAACAAAACTCTCCGTTGCAAAATAACAAGCCACATACAATCCTCTTGTTACCAAGGTTGCCGGTAAACCGGATTGGATTAGAAATGTTCCTTGAGGCAGTAATTTGTGCATGAACGGTATCATGATTATGAATCCACTAATTGAAAGAGCTATGCCCTGCCAACTTGTAATCATGCCAAGACCTGTCAGTAGCAATCCCGTTCCAATAGCTAATAAAATGGCCTGACCTGTTCTTGAGTCAACTCCTCGTGCTTCTTCTATAATGTGCTGATTGCGCTGCAGATCACGAAATGAGCGATATGTGAGCAGAAGAGCAAGTGCAATCAAAGGAATAACGATCCAGAAAACAAACCGCCAAGACAGATAAGAAGCAAGAAGTCCAGCAAAATAAGGCCCGATTAACGAAGGAAGAACAAACGCCATTGAAAAAGCGGCTAAAATCTGAGTTCGGAGCGTATCCGGGTAGTATAATGTTACACACACATAGACACATGTAATTAAAGCGCCAGCTCCAAATCCTTGAAAGGCTCTTCCTCCAATGAGCATGTACATGTTCATGGATGTCGCAGCAATGATTGTTCCAATTACAAAAACAGCAAAAGATATAAGAATGGAATTGAACACACCTCGCCTGTCCACTTGCTGGCCCATCACCAGGGTTCCTACAAGCTGACATAACAAAAACGCGCTAAAAATCCAGCCATATAAATGAATTCCCTGCATGTCTTTAGCTATTTTGGCTGCAATGGTAGTAATCGCTAGCCCTTCGAATGCCGAAGTGGTTAATACCAACATAATGCCAATGGTCATTGCGCTGTAACGTCGATTAAAGATGCCGATGGGCTTCTCGTTTGTCACGGACACCTCCATATATATTGAAATATTAGTAAAATACACCTGCAGATGTATCTTTAATATAGGATAAGTAAACCACTTTGTAAACAAAAATGTTTATTAAGTGGTTCTTCTTTGTTGATCTCGCTGATATTAACGTTACTTGTGATATTCTCATCATCGGTGCGGGCAGTTCAGGTGCACAGTGTGCTCATTTTCTATGTGATCAAGGATTATCAGTCGTTGTCGTGGACAAGCGGAAGGTTGGAGAAGGCAGCACAAGCACCAATACTGCGTTGATTCAATATACGGGGGAAGAAAGCTTTATTTCTTTGAAAAATACGTTCGGTGAAGAAGCAGCCGCCCGTCAACTGAAATTGTGTGAACAATCGATCAATCATATTGAGCCCTTTTCTAAATCAGAAGGTGTGCGAATCTACGGTGTGTTGGCGAAAATTGTAACGCACAAAATTATGCATGGCTCTAGCCCCGATTCGGATCTTTATTTGCAGAACAGACCACTCGTTGAAAAAAAACACTCTAATTCGTTTCACGTGCCATGGAAACGGGCGGTTAGGCAAAATAATGTACGCACACTGCTCAATTTCAGATTTTTGCTTATGGTTTACTATAACGCTAAAAGCCGATTCCACATCTACTTCTGGAATCGGCTTTTAACTATGATCTCACAAAACATTTTATTGCCCTCTGTAGTTACAGGGTAATAATGATTGGCCCTTTTTTGGACAGAATGATCGTATGTTCAATCTGAGCTACATAACTATTTTTCGTAGCAAACGTCCATCCATCCCCTTTTTGATACACTTCTTCTTCAGATGTAGAAATAAAGGGTTCAAAGGCAATAACCATACCTTCTTTTAACAACTCATCATCTGACGTGTCATTGTAATTATAGATATGATCCGGCGCTTCATGAATAGCCCGGCCCACTCCATGTCCAGTCAGGTTTCGTATAACGGTTAGCCCGTGCTGGCGTGCGGTCAGGAAAACGGCTTTGCCAATCCCGCTCTTTTTGGAACCAGGATTCGCTTTTTTCAGACCTGCTTCAAAAGCGAGTTTGGCTACCTCACAGATTTTCGTTAACACTTCATCTCCCTGGCCAACCACAAACGAGATGCCAGTATCTGCGAAATATTCGTTTTTGGAGCCGGAAACATCAATGTTGACGATATCGCCTTCTTGGATTACCCGATCCCCTGGAATTCCGTGTGCGACTTCTTCATTGACACTAATGCATGTATAACCAGGAAAGTCATATTCACTTTTGGGAGCGGAAATGGCGCCTTCTTTTTCAAAAAGCGCTCCAGCCAAATCATCCAGTTCTTTTGTTGTTACACCGGGGGCGGTCCGCTCAACCAACGTATCTCTAATGGAAGCAACAATTTTACCAATTTCTTTTAAACCATTAAAATCCTCTTCTGTTTTTGCAATCATAACGGTACCTCACTATTCTCATCATTATTAACGTGGTTCACTTTGATTGCATCATAAATCACCGCTGTTTGCAACATTTTTAGGATTTGATGTACTCGCACAAAGGAAAAACTCAAAAATTTGACATCTACGTCTTTGATTACGTGCTGCCCTTACCTCTCTTACGTGTGCAAAAAAGAGGTGAACCGAAGTTCACCCCTGGTAAATGGCAAATAACGTTAATGATCATGCTGCATGATGGATTTCGCTCTCGCTAAATTAACTCAAGTGAACTACATTAAAACCATTATTGCTGTTTATATACCCGAACATAATCCACCTGCATGGTTGCAGGAATATCCGAAGCATTGGGAATGCGACCACCATCGAAATTACCGCCTATGGCCAAGTTCATGATTAAATAGAACGGTTCATCAAATGGAGCATTAGGGTTGTTCGGTGCAGTTGCAGACGACCACTGCTGATTGGTAACTTTATAGAAGAATTTACCGTCCACGTACCATTTGATGTTGTCCGGTTCCCAAACTACAGAATATACGTGATAATCGTTAGCAATAGTTTGTCCTGCGGGAAAGTGATACTCTCCACCTGCATACTGATTGGCAGGCCATTGCCCGCCAAAGTGAATCGTTCCGCTGGTTGTTCCAGGCAGACGACCTCTTGCCTCCATCACGTCAATTTCACCTGATGCAGCCCAAGTGCCATATACCGAATCTTGCGGCAGCATCCAGAGTGCAGGCCAGACGCCATCCCCTGTAGGCAGTTTGGCACGGAAATCGACACGCCCGTACTTCAAGGATAACTTGTCTTTGGTATTCACCTTACCGGAGGCATATTTCGCAAAACGATTCGGGTCTTGAGGGAATGATTGGTTACTATGTGTTGCACGAATATTTAATTTTCCATCCTGAACAAAGATATTTTGCGGACTGGTAGTGTAGTGCTGCATCTCCGCGTTGCCCCAACCCCAGGTTCCCGGATCATCATTGAGATAATACCCTGTTTCTATATTCCATTTGCTTGTATCCAGCGCAGAACCACTGAACTCATCCTGCCAAATAAGATTCATGCCTTCAATTGCCGGATTGTTCGGTGTACCGATGGAGATGTCTTCTTGGTCCGAACCATCGGGACGTGGGGCATCCGGGTTGCCAATGAGTGTATAGTTCACATAGTTGCCGCCCACGTTTCCACCGAGCTGTCCGTTAAGCGGATAGCCGATTCGAATTTGCATATTTTCCTGAATAGGTCTGAACCATAGACCATAGATATGATCGGCCCAGTATCCCCACTGATTGGCATCGGAAATCGGATTGTAGCCATTGGCGGAATACGTAAATTTACTTTGACCACTATTACTTAAGTCTACCCATTGACCATTGATATTGATTTGGTATACAAAATTTTGTAATTCCTTCGCAATAGGTGCGCTCCCGCCAATCTTGGGCAGTGGAATACCTATGGAACCGCTTTCATCTGCTGTGAAAGTTGTGCCTTCATAGGCAGTAACTACGAATGAATTACGCACAGGTTCATTGAATGTAATGGTGTAAATAATATTCGCAGCCGATGTTTTGGACTGCAGCTTGACGTGAATAGACTCGGTTACGTTAAACCAATATCCTCCTCCACCCTCAGTGAATTGGCCGAAGTTCTGATCGTAAATCCAGCCGCTGGCTGCGTTATTGTCAATATCAATCCACGTGTTGCTCTGCACTGGTTTCACATACACCTTGAGATCCAGAGCGACGGCTTCATAAGTGACTGATGGATTATTGTTAAAGGTGGGATACGTAAAGCCGGCACCTCCGGTGCTGCTGGCAATGATGTCAGGCCCCTGTGTAGGGCTCATTGCTGTGATCGTTGTTTCGTTAATGTTTTGAAAGACCAGTCGATAATCAAGCTTTATTCCGTTCGCTTTGGAATACAATTGAACATCGGTTGTTGAGGAGAGAGTGAACCAATATCCATGAAAGCCGGCGTCAGTCCAGTGTCCCCAGTTTTGGTTGTACGTAAAGCCTTCCGCCTGATCAATATCCACCCATTGGCTTCCTACCTTGACATTAACACCTAAATCCCCGTTCACTTCGCTCCATGCAGCAGAACCCCCATTAAACTTAGGCATCACGAACCCGAAACTGGCCTTGCCAACCCCGGATTTGGATATGACAGGTCCGTCAGCAGATGAAAAGTACTCCATGGACGTAATCGTCTTCCCGGCAGCCCGAGCCGTTGAGCCGGGCCCAAGTAAAACACTGGCCAGCATGATGAATACGAGCATCACACCCATCCTTCTGTACACCAATTGCCTCTCCCTGCAAGCAGCCGATTTCATTCATTCTCCTCCTTCAAATCATTTTTCCAATCCGTTATCAATAAGGAAAAAGATTACAGATCGGATAACTCTATTCTACCGAAAAGAAGAATGTGCTGAAAGATATATTTATAATTTGTTTTAGCCTGCCAATTCATTCTACGAATAAAAAGAGATGATTCCTTTACAATACAGAAATCATCTCTTACTTTAACTTTTTAGCATGTGTTTATAGTCCATTATTAGAAATCAGATTCTGGTACCAGAAGAAACTTTCCTTCCGTCTTCGCTCCAGCGTGCCGTTTCCGTCATTATCCTGGTCGACGTGGATTAGACCGTAGCGTTTTTCCATTTCGGAAGAGGAATAGCTGATTAGGTCGATGATTCCCCAGACGGTATACCCCATGATTTCAACACCATCCAGCAGAGCCTCATGCATTTGTTCGATGTGAGAACGCAGGTATTCAATGCGGTAAGGATCGCTGATTGTACCATCCTCTTCAACGTTATCGTAAGCACCCAGTCCATTTTCCACGATGAATAAAGGAACCTGATAACGGCTGTACAGATGGTTAAGCGCAAGTCTTAAACCAATCGGATCGATCTGCCATCCCCAATCACTGACAGGAAGGTAAGGGTTCTTCACGCCGCCCATCGTATTGCCACTAACCGTTTCCAGGCCTTCGCTATCTGCACTTGCAACAAAGGAGTTGTAGTAACTGAATGATATGAAGTCAGCCGTATACTCTTTTAGCAAATCACTGTCGCCTTCAGCTTTTTCAATAGTAATTCCCTGCTCTCTAAAATATCTCTCGATGTAACCTGGGTAAGTGCCCCGCACCTGCACATCGGTAAAGAACAGGTTAAATTGGTTATTTTTATGCGCAGCCAACACATCCAGCGGATTACATGTGTGAGGATAGTGCAACAGGCTTGTCAGCATACAACCAATTTGGGCATCTGGAATAATCTCATGGCATAGCTTTACCGCATAAGCACTCGCAATGAATTGATGATGAAGCGCTTGGTATACCGCCTGCTCAACATTTTCGAACCGATCCGGAACAATGCCACCGTTAGTGAATGGATGACGAACAATACCATCAATTTCATTAAAAGTGATCCAATACTTAACTTTATCTTTATATCGGTTGAACACCGTTGTCGTGAATCGTACAAAGATATCAACCACTTCTCTGGAGGTCCATCCTCCATAATGATCGACAAGATACATCGGCATCTCATAGTGAGACAAGGTAACCAGAGGTTCAATGCCATTTTTAATCATCTCGTCAAACAGACGATCGTAGAAGAGTAGTCCTTCTTCATTGGGTTGAGTTTCATTGCCATTCGGGAAAATCCGGGTCCACGCAATGGAAGTTCGCAGCGTTTTGATCCCCATCTCACCCATTAATGCAAGATCCTCTGGATACCGATGATAGAAATCGATTCCTCTTCGTTTCGGATAATTCACGGTAGATTGATCCTCAAGCGCTGCCGCAAGCTGCTCTGAACTTACAGCGTTTTGTTTTTTATAATCACTTTTACTAATATTTTTCTTATTCATAGCCGTATCGGCGGTGGAAATTCCTTTTCCTGCCACGTTCCAGGCTCCTTCAGCCTGATTCGCTGCAATTGCTCCGCCCCATAAAAATCCTTCGGGAAATGTTCTGGTGGTCGTCATATCATAATCCTCCTGTTAATGCGCTCTGTCCATCACACGGCTAATGTGAATAATGAGATACAATCTCTCCTCGTCGGACATAAATCGTTCAAATTTCGCGCCAATATAATTGTTGATCTTGGAAACACAATTGCTTTCCTCTGGATATTTACTCGAAATTCGTTCGAGCAATTCATCATCCTTGGATTGGAGCATTGTATTCTCTAACAATCGCTGAACAAAAAACTGCAGATGAGTCAAAAAGCGTGAATAATTAATGCTTGATGTGTCCAGCTCAATTCCGTAATGAATGCGAATAATGTTAAGAATATCTTTAACGGTAGTAGTCATCATCATGACCTGACTCATGTTTTGTTCCGTTTGCTGGGCGTTGACCAGATGGAAGGCGATGTTAGCTGCCTCCTCTTCCGGCAGATCCAGTCCAAGCTTATCTTTAATAAACTTCAATGCCTGCTTCCCAATGAGGAATTCTTGCGGGTAAAACTTCTGCACTTCCCATAACATGCGATTTTGTATCGTAATATTCGATTTGAATCGTTTGGCAGCCATATGGAGGTGGTCTGTTAACGAAAAATAGAGATTTTCACTCAGATCACGCGATAATACTTGTTTCGCATAGGATATGATTTCGTCTGCCAAAATTAAATACTCTTCCGGCGTCTCTCTCATCAGTGCAGTCATATCCGAGGACATTCCTTCATTCTCAACGACATATACTTTTTCAATTTCATTTTCGTTAATGATGTCCCCGGGTCTGCTTCTGAATCCAATTCCCTTGCCCATGGCAATAACCTCTTTATTGTCATTACGCTTGGCCAAAACAATACTTGTATTGAGAACCTTAACTACTCTCATATCCATGCTCCTCTATGTTCAGGGTGAATTTACCCCATAATATTACAAAATGGTTATAAGTGGCGTCTCGGGTCCTATTTTTTCAGATTGCTCATATCCAAGGATTTCAAGATAATCACCACTATTGGTTACAATTACGGGTGTTGTTATGTCAAAGCCTGCTTTTTCAATGGCCTCCATATCGAACTCAATCAGAAGTTGACCGTGTTTCACGATATCTCCCTCCTGAACAACAACATTGAAATGCTTTCCTTTTAATTTGACGGTATCAATGCCGACGTGAATCAGAAGTTCAATGCCTTCTACTGATTTCAAACCGATCGAGTGTTTGGTGCGAAACACAGTTTGCACAGTTCCATCAAATGGAGCCATAACTTGTCCCTTAACAGGTTTAATTGCCATGCCTTTCCCCATTGCTTCTTGGGAGAACGCTTCATCGTTTACCGCTTTTAACGGAATTGCCTCTCCTTCAATCGGAGAAAAGACAACCAAACGTGATTGCAATTTCTCTTTCTTCGGAGCTGCTGGCGTTGTTTCTCCCTGAGCAGAATTTCCTGATGAAGCTTGTGCATCTGAATCTGCTCCAGGATCGTTAAAGCCGATGAAATAAACGGCAATTGGAGTAACGATGATTGAAATAGCTGCTGTAATCAGCGCGTAGGTAAAGTTATTTTCAGCCCCGATAAACATCGGCAAAGAAGCAAGACCCGGCCCTACTGCTGCATAAGCTTTCAAGTTGACGATACCGGCAAAGAGTCCCGCTGACCCTGCACCAATCATACAAGCGACCAACGTGCGTTTCAGACGTAAATGTACCCCGTACAGAGCTGGTTCGGTAATGCCGAACAATCCAGATATACCTGCTGGCAATGCAACCTGCTTCAATTTCTTGTCTTTTGCCAAGAACCAGACCGCCAGTGCTCCAGCGCCTTGTGCCATGTTAGAAGAAAGCATCGCACTATGGATCAATGTTTCATAGCCTGGTGAAACCATGGCTGCGAAAATAACGGGATAAAACACTTTGTGCATTCCGAACATGACGATAAATGGAAGGAATACGGCTAAAATCACAACGGTTAACCAACCAATTTTACCTTGAATCCAGAATAAACCGTCTGACAGACCTACACCCAGATAGTTTCCGATTGGCCCCAGAATTGTGAGAGCCAGTGGTGCCATGACAAGAAGAACAATCAAAGGTTTTAGGAAGATTTTCACTGGACCAGGGGATACCTTATCCGCAAATTTCTCAACATATGACATGAGCCATACGGTCAGAATAATGGGTAAAACGCTGGACGCATAACTGATATTAGGTACTGGAATACCAGCGATTTGTAGGGGTACTTCTCCTCCAAGTAATGTGATCATTTTAGGATGCAGTAAAACCCCCGCCAGTGTGGCCGCAATATATGGATTGGTTTTGAATTTCTGTGCACTTGAGTATGCCAGCAATACAGGCAGGAAGTAAAACGCTGCATCAGCGATATTAAGCAATAAAGCGTAAATCTGACTTTCTTTAGATAAGATACCAAGCGATGTGCACAATAAAAGCAAAGCTTTAAACATACCCGCCGCTGCGATTGCTGGAATGATCGGCTGGAAAATGCCCGTGATCAATCCGGCAAAACTCTCAAACAAACCTTTAAAACTCATATCTCTTTTCTTGTTTGGCTCCGGGTTTTCATCTGTGTTTATAGTGATCATTTGTTTAAGTTCATTATATACATAGCTTACATCATTCCCGATAATAACTTGATATTGTCCGCCGCTGTATACGGCTCCCATGATGCCATCCATGGCTTTAATTTCTTCGGTTTTTGCTTGATTTGGATCTTTCAGATTCATCCTTAATCGGGTAGAGCAATGGAGAAAATCATTGATATTTTCTTGTCCGCCTACTTTGTTAAGGATAGCCTTAGCGGTTTCTTTGTAATTCATGTAAACACCTCACCCTGAAATTGTGCATAAAAAAAGGCCTAAATTAGGTGGGTATAATAAATATACAAACCACCCAATTTAGGCCTTGCCTGCCGAACAGTAACACGCCAAATTGAATCATATATGAAGTTGTTTAAAGCAAATATAAACGTTTACATCGATAATGTAGCATGGATTTCGACAAAAAGCAACACTTTATACGCAAAGGATCTTATTAGCATTTATGAATTACCTTAAGATTTAATGGGCATCTTAACCAGACGATATATGTATGCGACGGGGGTGTAAATAATGCAGCACATCAATGATTGGTTAAAACACATTGCCCATGACTATATTTTGGTGATTATCGCTGCAGTTCTCTTCTTTGCAGTTAAAGCCGTTGTAGGCTGGTTCACTTACAAGCACTACGATCGAAAACTAGATGCCATTGCGGAGCAAGTCAACCGTCTCCTTGAACAGAAAAAAACAGATTAAATTGCCACAGTTAAATCTGTATTAAATCTGAGACGGAGTCGAAGATCAGAGTTAGATTTGGAGGAAAATGATATGCTGGGTAACTGGGTTTTGGGTATGCTCGTCCCCCTGCTACTGGGTGCATGGATTTTAAGGCGTCATTACTACTTGCTCGTGTTATACTTCCCACTTGGTGTGGCAATATCGGCTTGCATTAACAATGTTGGATTTAATTATTTCTGGAATATTATGCCGAATACAAACAACCAGTCATATGCTGCCCTGCCGATGGATCTTGGTATATATCCTATTACGGGGTGTATCATGATGTACATGATTCTAGTGAAAAAGGCCAGACCGTGGCCAAGCATCTTTATATCAGCACTTGTGCTGACGCTGATTGAGTGGTGTGCTAAGTTGATGGGGCATGTTGTTTATTTTAACGGATGGAATATGTTCTGGACGTACTGGTCTTATTTCCTGCCTTTTGTGCTTGCCTATGGCTACAGTAAGCTTTTAAAAATGATATTCCCAGACGATATCGTTAAACTTTTCAATCGTTAGAGTGCTGGGGTAAGGAAAGTCATCGAGGAATCCTAACGAAAAGAAGGTTAACGTTACTGGGCGTATGTGCATATCTTATTTCATCATGGGCATGGAGGGATTAGCATGTACGCAACCTATCCTTATTTTTACAGAAATCCGTTTACTCCCGTATGGGCAACATCAACAGTTGAAGCACTCGGATTAATACAATCCGCTGTTCAAGGCGAACGAAATGATGAACTGTTCTATGATGCTCTTATTCGCATGGCTCCAGACACCTACCAAGCAGCAATCATTACAAGCATTCGCGATGATGAGCGTGGGCATAATCGGATGTTCAGAGAGATGTATAAGGACCTCACAGGTCAGGAAATCACGGGTATAAGCAGTGAACCCCCCGAGAGCGTCACTTCCTATCTCGGTGGATTGCAGAAGGCATTCCAGGGTGAACTTTCCGCTGTGGAGAAGTACAGAAGAATATGGTTTGGTTTACCCTACGGCATCTACAAAGACACGGTATGGGGAATCATTCTGGACGAACAAAAACATGCGGATAAGTACAATAATTTGATTATGTACAATATGCCTAAATGATTGGTGGATTAGGTCATTTGCGTTAATGCTGGCATGTTAAAATGTGAAATAAGCTTAAGTAGGTAACAACAGCAAAAAACCAGTAAACATTATCGTTTACTGGTTTTTTGCGTTTTCTTGCCCTTTTTACATTTCGAACAATATTACATGTATTCTTTGACCGTTTCCTGCTCTGGCTCCGGCTCAACGTGAACGTGTACCGTATACACATCATGCTCTTCCAGAAGCTCGTTTTCCACATCGGTACAAATATCATGTGCTTGTTGCAGATCCAAATCTCCCCGAACCGTGATCACCACGTCAACCACGGCGTTGCTACCGTAATTACGTGCTCGAACATCTTTAACCGTCTCTACACCATCAATTCCGGCAATAGTCTCCCGGTATTCTTGAATTAACTCTACGTCAAATCCATCCGTAAGATGGTGCGTAGCTTCTCTGAAAATATCCCAGGCCGTTTTGCAGATCAGCAAACCGACGATAATCGCCGTTACAGGGTCAAGCCAAGGAAGGCCGAACTGAGAACCCACGATCCCGACGACGGCACCAATACTCACCCAAGCATCGGAGATATTATCCCGTGCGGCAGCCATAACAGCCTGGCTTTTGATACGTGTGGCCAGTCTTTTATTGTATCGATAGACCAAAACCATAACAATCGCACAGAAAATACCTGTATACGCAGCAATGAGATCAGGAGATTCGTGCTTACCTTCAAACACAGAGCCAAAGGCTTCGAACAATACTTGCAGTCCCACAGCCATCATGATGAACGAAGCGACAAGAGAAGCCACCGTTTCTGCCCGCCAGTGCCCATATGTATGATCTTTATCAGCCGGACGCTGGGCGAATCTTAAACCAATCAGTACGGCGATGGATGCGACAATATCCGTTGCATTATTCAAGCCGTCTGCTTTGAGTGCTTCAGAGCCAGCAATTGTGCCAATCACCAGCTTTATTGCGGTCAAACATATATAAGCGATGATACTGATGATCGCCCCACGTTCCCCGAGTTTTAAGTTATCGTATCTTACTTGATCCACATTCCGTTCCTCCTGCAGTCTTCAACTCTCTTAACACTTGTATGATGGTATCATTGAACGTTTGTGTGGGTCTAGAGAAACGTTTTGAGTGTAAGCAAACATAGTCTGAGTGCCGCAAGAGTTTAATGGGAATCCAAAAAAGTTGCGTAAGGAAAACTTGTACTCCCTCTAATTTTTATGGATAGATCTGGAGGTATATAACGCTAAAAACACTACATACGCTACAATCTCTTATCAATTCATAACGACATAAAACCTGCCCATACTTTTGGGCAGGTTCGAAAAGTAAATCTTATCAAACGGCTCTGTGAATGAAAGAAGTGAATCGATTGTACATTTAGTCCAGCAGGCTGAAGATCTGAATGCTCTCAACCTTGGAATCCTTGATATGGAACGACATGACATCTACATAGTTGGAAGGCTCGTAACGGAAGTCATCTTCCTCGTCAGGTGCCCCGTTACCTAACAGTTTCCCTTCAGGATACGCTTTTTTTAGTGTGTCCAAGCTGTCCCCTGCTTTAATATTTCGAACTGTCGTATACTTGGGATCGGTAATTTGGATATTAAAAATCGAGTCTTGTTTTCCTTCAGGTACACTGATTGTTTTAATCTCCAGACCAGGGTACGTGTATACTTTTTCCGTAAATCCGATTAAATTATCCATATTGGTTCCGTCACCTGCAGTGTACGTATGGGATTTGAAATTGTCTGGTTTGCCCAGCATCTGTTCCATCTGCTCTTCATTCGCTGTATCCGAAATCGCAATGGTATGCTCGTTATAGACAAAAGCAAGCTCCTTCAGCACCACATTGCCTTCCTTCTTCACTGAGCCTTCTTTAATGACGTCACCATCTTCTCCCTCTGATTTTTCGGAAGCAGGGGCATTTGAATTTGTTGCTCCCTCGTCTTTGTTCTGCTCCTTCGATGCACCTGGTTCAACCGAGTTCTGAGCAGACTCTGGAGACTTGGCATTGCTGGACTGACAGCCCGTCATTGCCATCGTTAGTACAATACTCAGTAGGATAAAACCTGTAGCTTTCTTTGTAAACTTCATCATAATCCCTCCATAAATGTGTGATTTGTTCTTATGAAGTCATTATAAAAAAAGCATTTGTTAGTCTCATAACAGAAATGTATCAGTCTTGTAACGGTACTTATTTGGGCTTCGATTCAGGAGCAAGCTTAGGCACGAGGTAACACAATCGTCACTGTCGTGCCTTGTCCTAACTCACTTTCTACGTCGATATATCCATTGAACCGCTCGACGATCTCTTTGCAAATGGATAAACCGAGACCAGAACCATTCGCTGTGCTTGCATTTTTCGCCCGGTAAAAGCGTTCCTGTACTCGCTCCAGTTCATCACCCGCGATACCGATGCCTTGGTCACCTATCTTTACAATAACCTCGCTTGACGTATGTTCCATCTGCACTTCAATCTTCGAATGCCTGCCTGAATATTTGATAGCGTTATCCATCAAGTTGGCGATTGCATGGGATATGAGCATTGGATTGACGTTCGCGTATACTTTTGTCAGATTTTCATCTGACGGCTCTCCATCCACTTGTTTAACTGTGATGCTGATCTCTTTCTCCTTCGCCTTGGCTTCCATATTCGTGGCAACTTGCTGGATCAGCGCGTTCATTTCTGTCTTTTCGACCTCCAATTCGCTTGAACCTGTCTTGTCAAATCGGGATAACAACAACAGTTCATTGATCAAACGGGTGAGCCGATCCGATTCCTGCAGCAGATGCGCGTAGATTTTTTGCAGCTCTTCGTTCTCATTCTCCCCTTCGTACAGGTATTGAGAGAAACCACGAATCGCTGACAGAGGTGTTTTTAACTCATGAGATACGTTCGAGACAAATTGTTTCTGGTATTGAATGTAATTATGAAGCTGCTGCCCCATTTGATCTAACCCTTCCGCCAGCATGCCCAGCTCATCCTTTCGGTTCAGATGAACTCGACGAAATTCTTGTTTGGAGAAACTTTGTGTGGCATCAAGTAGCACCTTAATCGGCTTGGTTGTATTGCGTGCAATCCACAGACTGGCTAACGTAATTAGCACAATGAATCCGCCTGCACCCGCAAACAGCACATAACGGATTTGATCCATGATTGCATAAAAGTATGAAATGTCCTCTACAAATTCATACACATAAGCATTTTCATAAAATTGATTCTGAATGGGGGTCGCAAAATAAAGCAGATGATCATCCGTTACAGTGTAGGCATAGCTTCCGCTCAGAGCTTTTTCAATATTTTTCTCAAAAATGTGTGGTTTGCCATCATTAATAATGATGCCATTTACAGCCAAGCCCAATAGCTGCTTGGAGCTGTCATAGATACGCACTTCCTTGCCTGAAGCTTTCAGCTTCTCCAGTGCAAGTCTGACGATTTCCTTCGTCTGCGGCTCCCCTGATGATGATCGATGCTGTGCCAGCACCTCACGGAAGGACAACTCAGACAGGTCCGCCTTCTCCATCATTTGTTTTTCAATAGTAATGAAGCTGTAGTAATCAATGGCTTTATTGACGGCAAAGATGATGATGCCAAAGGAGAGCACAGAGAAAAATAAATAGTTCAGCAGTAGCCGGGTTGCGTACTTCAGGTCTCGCCACCTCCAAGCTGATAGCCGAAACCATAGATCGTTCGGACATATTTCGGTTCGTCCGCGTTATCCTCCAGTTTCTTCCGTAAGCGCATGATGGTCATATCCACACTGCGACTATCCCCCATAAAATCATATCCCCATCCGATCTGTAAGAGCTCATCCCGAGTATAGATTTTGTCAGGCCTTTTAAGTAAAGTTTCGAGAATTTTAAACTCTTTGGCTGTTAAGGAGACGGGCACATCGTTTTTCAGCACTCTTCGGCTTTCAAGATCAAATGTCAGCTCTTCATGGATGATACGTGTCGAAGGCACTTCCTTCCCTTCATTTGTCTCCTCCTTGTTCTCGTTTCTTCTCAGAACCACCTTGATTCGAGCGAGCAATTCCCGATTGTCAAAAGGTTTGGTCATGTAATCTTCCGCGCCAAGCTCAAGCCCCAGAACCTTGTCGATAATCTCATTTTTGGCAGAGAGCATAATAACAGGAACGGCACGTTTCCCGGTAATCTCCTTACACAAGTCATATCCGGAGCAGTCTGGCAGCATCAAATCAAGTACCACCAGGTCGGGTTGAAAAGAGTCAAGCAATTGCAGTCCGGTTTTGCCATCTTCTGCGGTTTGCACATTATAGTTTTCTCTCCGTAGTACAAGCTCAATCAAATCACGAATGGCGACTTCATCGTCAATGACAAGTATTTTCTTCAATGTCTGTACACCCCTTCTATCCTTGTTCCCCAGCTTGAATCATAAGTACCTTCATCTTAGCACAGACCATTTAAACACCTCCACCAACAGGAAGATGAGGTATATTCCTCTGAACCCAACATAACTTCTAATAAACCCGAAGAAAGGAGAACAAACCATGGATCTGCTCTGGGTACTTATTGTTGGTGGACTTATTGGCTGGTTAAGTGGCAACTTGATTGGGCGGGACGTACCGGGCGGTGTACTCGGGAACATTGTTGCGGGTTTTATCGGTTCCTGGTTAGGAACGGAATTGCTTGGACCAAGGGGACCTGTGATTGGGGGATTTCATATCATTCCGGCCATCGTTGGCTCGATCATTGCCCTGCTCATCTTTTTTGCTCTGGCACGCGGCGGAGCCTTCCGCAGACGTTAACCAAAAGAAGCGGATATCGATCCGGTTGTTCAATAGACATTTTTTATAGAGGTGTTGCAAGAGTATTAAATGCATAGAAAATCATAAAAAGACCGACAGCATTCATCGTTTGGAGATGAAAACCTCGGTCTTTTTTTATTTTATCATGGTTTTATTGATTTCATCCATTCTTCCAATGCTTGAACAACCTGCTTAAGCTGTTCCTGTTCTGTGATCTTAGGTGCGTTGTCTCCCTTCTGCATGCCGTAGGAGCCAAATTGACCATGGTTGCCGCCTTCAATACTTACATATGTCGTGTCATTCGGAAGATTGGACTTCGCTTTTTCCCACGATTCCCAGTTCAGAACACCATCATTGCTTCCCGTAATTTGAAGCGCGGATAAGTTCGTTCCGTCCAGTCTCCCGCTATCATCTGCATAAGAAGCTAGGTAAAAGACACCTTTGATCTGAGCTGTGTGCGTCACAGCATATCTTGAAGCAAACACACCTCCTAATGAGTGCCCACCAATAACAAAACGTTCACCCGCATGTTCCGCGAGAAACGAAACTGCCCGGTTTCCACCGAACATCGCCAAGTTCAGTGGCATCTTCGTAATATATACACGATGTCCTTGCTCCGCTAGTGCTCGTGCCATAGGCGCGTAACTTGCCGGCTCCACCAAACCTCCGGGATAAAACACAACATTTGGCTGTGTGATGTCCTGCCCTTTAGGTTCAAATTGATAACCGTTCTTCACTTCACTAACAACGACCTGAGCATCACTTTTCATTGCCGCTTCCGCTTGTTCCGACGGGCTGTATGTGACAGATGCGAGGTAGGCAAACACGCCTGCTACCAGGGCAATAATAACTACACTAATCCATATCGCTATTTTCTTCCATCTGCTCTTACGCACTGTTGTCTTTGCCATAACTCCGTTGCCCACCTTTAAACGTATCATTTTTAATTACAGAATTAATTATATTTACTGGTAAGTAAAATTACAAGTCTCTTTGCTTATATTTATGATTTGACATAAAATACTGTTGAAGGAGTGTGTACGAACATATGCCAGAGCAAGTACCTAAACGTTTGCGTGGGAGACCTAAGCAGACGGACAATGACCTTTCCATGCAGCAAACCATTATCTATACGGCATCTTCCCTATTTAAAGAATTTGGCTACGAGATGGTGACCCTTCAGCAGATCGGCAAGAAATGCGGCGTATCCAAACCAACCATATATTATCATTTCGCGGGCAAAGCGGATCTATTCGTGGCAGCCATGACAACGATGTTGCAGAACGTTAGAAAAATTACGGCGCACATGCTGGATGAGGCTGAACATCTCCGAGACGGATTAATTCGATTAGCTGAAGCTCGTCTTGCTAATCCGCATGGTGAGATCGAAATGATGATGCGTGAAGCGGAGCCTTTTCTGGAGGAAGAACAGATTCATGCCATTCGTGAAGCAGAACATCAGATTCATGATGTGTTAGCCTCGCATTTCAGAAAAGCCATGGATGAGAAATTCTTTCGTGAAGAAGAGCCGTTATTCTTGGCAGAAGCTTTTTCGACTCTAATGTTGATGGGGAACCGAGAGCATGATCAGCAAAAATATGAGTCACATCATGTCATGGCGGAGAAAATCGTACGTGTCTTTTTAGAGGGAGTAACGAGCTCTTCATCCTCTGAGTTGATTTGATGATTAATTCTATAAATTTTCTCCTGACTATTTCAGAATTTATTCATGCCAAAAAAGCTCGGTTGTTCGTTCTAATGCGAACAACCGAGCTTTTTTGACGAGGTTAATTTTCCCCGCGTAAACCATCTGTAATCTGAATTCGTTCAAGACGTCTAAGCGGCCAGTATGAAGCTAAGAGTGTGGCTGCGATAGCACCCAAGCTGCTAGTGAGAATGCTGCTCCAAGGCATAACCCATTCGATCTGCACAGCATTCCTCATCAGATAAGATACACCGTAGCTCAAGGCTGTACCGAGAAGACTTCCGTACACAGCTGCAAATACGCCATAGAACACACCCTCAAGCAAAACCATTTTGCGAATTTCCTTTTGCGTCATACCAATCGCTTTTAATACGGCGAACTCCTTCGTTCGCAGAATAAGATTCGTACTCACCGTATTCAAAATATTCAGAAACGCAATAGCTGCAATGACACCTATGAAGCCGTACAGGAATATATTTAACGTCATCGCATCGTTGCGAGCTTGTTTCATTTCCTCTACCCGATCACGGTAACCATACCCTGCATCCTGCTGCACAAGGCTTTTGAAATAACCCACAATTGCCCCGTTATCTGTCTCAGGATTGGCTTGAAGTAATATTCTGTCATAAGCATTATCACTCGTGATGTTTTCAATCACCTTTGGTGTCGTTATCATTTGAATAATAGCACTTTCGGTGTATTCACCAGAAAGAGGACCTTGATCTGCGGTTCCGACAACAGTAACCGTTTTGTAAGGCTGATTGTCATTCATTGAGCGAACTTTAATTTTATCCCCAACCTTGAAACGGGTCTGGTCAATGATCATGTTAGTTCCTTTTTCGGTGGTCATGCTGATTTTCTGGATAACAATGACACCATTTTCATCGTTCATTTGGCTTGCATCAATGCTTCCGGAGGTGAGTTTGGGACGAAGCTCCTGAAGTCCGTTTATACCGTAAGACATGAGAAAGTTGTTATCCGTCCGATATCCGTTCTCCATTTCAACACTGTACATTTCTTTCTGCTGCCGGTAGTAATTCGGATTCAATTTTTCTTTCGGAATGATCGCTTGGAGCTGATGATTGTAGAAAGAATAAGCCTGTTTAACTCCATCAAGTGTAGCCAGCTTGTTATATACCGAATTAGGGATACGTTTACTCATACCCTGATAGTCCAAAGAGTAAGAGTAATTGATACCTGATGCAGAGGTTGTACCCAGAACGTTCACCAAGCCGCTAAACACAATGTACATGACCATGCTGATAATCATTGAAAAAGCCGTAATGCGAAATCTCTTTCGGTTCCGCCGAATATTTCGGCTGGCAAACCGGCCTTCAAACCCGAGCCATTTGCTGCCTGCAAAAGACAATCGCTTGAAATCCCCCTGCTCTACCACCGTGCTGCCTGAGGTTTTCAGTGCTTCAAGTGGTGAGACGCTGGATGCCAGCTTGGCTGGACCCAGCGCTGACACATAAACAACAATCAGTCCTAAACCTGCCGCTGCAAGTAGAATAGGCACTGAAATAATCATGTGCATGTCGTTCAAGAAACCTAATGTCAGCATACTGATGTTATAGAATAACACTTTCATCAAAATGGTTCCTGTAAATAAACCGATCGGAATGGCAATCAGACTAAGCACAGTCGCTTCTTTGAATACAATTCTGCGAATCTGAGCGGGTGTTGCACCGATACAGCGCAGCATGCCAAACTGAGAGATGCGTTCAAGTACTGAAATATGAAACGTATTGTAAATTACTGCGCTTGTGCATCCCAGGATGATTAGAACAATAGCTGCAAATGCATACATTGAACTTTGGTTAACGTTGGAATAGGTGCTTTTGCCAAAGAGTTTGAGCAATTCATTGTTGTATTCAATGCGTACATTCTTTATAACGGTTTCCCGGTTCAGCTCCTGAGCGGAACCTTGATCAACATTCCCCAAACCCGATGAAGACAGAATGGCTTCGCTCTTCTCCCGTATATTGTCCATCGATTTCATGGTGGCATAGATAAAAAAAGTCTGAGACGGATCGATTTTTTGATGATTATCATACGTAATCGCTGAATAGATAAAGGTAGATGACCACGTTACATTTTTGGCTGTTTTCATCACCCCGACAACGGTATATTGCTGTTTCATACGCGGTTCGAATTTCTCATCCAGGTCCCACCCATAATCACCAATGGAGTTCACACTCTTCACCTTTCCGGTGGAAGCTTCGAGCCGATCTCCCAGGTTTAGCGTAATCTTATCTCCAATTGCTGGTTTCGAAGCAAAATTATTCATGCTCCAGGATGAGAGGATGATTTCATCAGGCTTTTGCGGGAGACGTCCACTCTCCAACTGAACTTGAAGCTTGGACATGGCTTGCGCGTCGTATCCTTTCACATTCAAATAACGATACGGAGCAGCAAACGGGTTTTCCTTTTGTTCCTTTTCACTCGTTGAACTTATGATTGCATAACCAATACGATGAATGACTCCCGCACTGCCTATGGCGGCCTGATTCACGATGCGAGGTACGTCTTTGCCTGGAACTCCATTGAAGGACACCTCATAATCCCCGTAATCTTGAATGGTTTGACGTACCAGTTTGTCCTGATAACTCATCGCCAGTGTGCCGACAGCAGTAAGAAGCGTTACCGATAGAATGATGCCAACAATGGTGAGAATGGATCTTTTTTTCTGACCAAGTAAATACTTCTCTGTGAGGCCTGTGTACTTACGCATGGTGCTCGCCCCCAGATTGCTGATCGAAAAGAACCCCGTCTTTAATGTTCACAATACGATCGGCTCTCCGGGCTATATTGGAATCATGTGTGATCATAATCAAGGTTTGATTGTATTTCCGAACCGAATAGGTGAGCAGATCTACAATTTCCTTGCTGTTTTTGCTATCCAGATTCCCCGTCGGTTCGTCAGCCAGAATGATCGAAGGTTTGTTAATCAAGGCTCGTCCAATGGCTGTGCGCTGCTGCTGTCCACCCGATAGCTGGTTAGGGAGATGATGCTTTCTGTCTTTTAGACCGAGTACGTTCATTAGTTCGTCTGCATAGTCTTCATCGGCTTGACGATGGTCGAGTAGCATAGGCAGTTTAATATTTTCCTCTGCGCTTAGAACCGGAATCAGGTTATAGGCCTGGAAAATAAATCCGATTTTTCGTCTTCTGAAGATTGCTAAATCCGTCTCGCTCAGAGAATATAGATCTGTCCCATCAATATGGACTTGCCCACTGGTTGGACGATCTACACCTCCAAGCAGATGTAATAACGAGCTTTTCCCCGAACCGCTGGCACCAACAATAGCGACAAATTCACCCTGTTGCACCGTTAAATGAATATGTTTCAGTGCATCGACTTTGGCGTCGTTACTTCCGTATGTTTTACATAAATCATGCGTTTTTAAAATTTCCAAAGCATGTGCCTCCTTCATGAGCTGCGAACAATTGTAGTATTCATATGGGTTATTATAGGCTCGGAAGCTTACGTTAAAGTGAAGAGGAAGCTTACGTTATTGTAAGCTTCCTCTCAATACACTGTTTTCATGAAAGTAATTCGGAATTCCGCTCCCTTGCCAGGCTCGCTTGATACCGAGATCGTTCCACCCAAGCCTTCAATAATCGACTTGGTCAGAGACAGGCCTACCCCGGTACTGTGAGGTTTAGCATTACTTCTGCCCAGGTAAAATCGCGTGAATACATGGGGGATCTGTTCCGGCCCGATCCCTTCCCCTTCATCCCGGATGATAATTGAGTGAAACAAGCCCTCGTCCTCCATTGTAATGTACACATTGCCTGATACGGGAGAGTGCTCCAGTGCATTTTTAGTCAGATTAATAATCGCCTCGGTTAACCATTCCTCATCTGCATGCAGCAACATGCCTTCGCCGCCTTGAACGATGATAGTCTGTTTCTTCTGCTCCGCCAAGGACTGCAAGGTCTGTACAGTGGAATCAATGATGTCTTTGGGTCTAACGTTTTGCAGTTGAAAAACGATAGCTCCCGCTTCCACTCTTGCCAGCTTCAACAAGCTGATAATCAGCCATTCCATGCGTTCAATCTGCTGCCTGCTTCGTTCAAGAAAATTGCTTCGGACATCTTCTTTCATATGTGGGTCATGCAGCATATTTTCATTGAACACGAGCAGAGATGCGAGCGGTGTTTTGAGTTGATGTGATATATCGGTAAGCAGATGGCTTAAAAATGTTTTCTCCTGCTTCAGCTGATCTACACTATGACTTAGTCTGCCTGCCATCATGTTAAAGCTATGGCCAAGGGCACTGAAGTCTCCCTCAGCATTCTCAGGCAATGAAGTATCGAATTGACCTTCCACCACCTGTTCCGCTGCATGTGTAACGCGGCGAATTCTGGAAAACAACTTGCGGTACTCCCAATATAAGAGCAACAACACCGGGATACCGCACAGGAAAAAGATCAACGCTGTATTCACGGGTAATGCTGTCCCTGACAGGGCAGATTGATCCTGAATATTCATTTGCTCTGTATACCCGTATCGAGACAATATCTGTTTACCTAGCGTAAGATCCTGTTGGTCTGTACCTTGAGTGATCGTATGAATGAGCTGATCTTCGAGCTGCGGCTGCTTACTTAACACTTGTCCAACAAAGGCCGCATGCTGGTTCACAACCGTTTCATTAACGCTTTGTATCTGAAGGTTCATCACAACGTAAATGATTGCAGTCAAACCTAATTGAACAAGGATGAACTTGGTGAACACAGATTTCCACTCCGGATTACGGATGACTTCAACCATCAGCGGTATGCTCCTGTCGTTTCAGCGTTCCATTTGTACCCAACCCCACGAATTGTAACAATGTACTGAGGCGCGGCTGGCGTTTCCTCCACTTTTTCCCTTAACCTGCGTATATGTACGGACAGTGTATTATCATCAATGAATTCACCAGAGACATCCCATAACCTCTCAAGGATCGATGTTCTGCTACATATTTGTTTGGGATGGGACATTAACATAAGAAGCAGCCGAAGCTCCAGTGTTGTCAGAGGAACTTCCTTTTTGTTTTTGAAAACAATACCTTCCAGCACTCGAACTTCAAACTCTTCGGATTTCCAAATGTTCGAATGCTGTTCAGGACGGGAATGACGCCGTAAAACAGCCTTGATTCTGGAAAGCAGCTCCTTGGTACGAATCGGCTTGGTCATATAATCGTCAGCACCCAGATCTAGTCCCGCGACCACATTCATCTCTTCATCCAGCGCGGTGAGAAAAATGATCGGCACCTGAGAGTCCACACGAATTTCCTTGCATAATTCATATCCCGTTCCGTCAGGCAAATTAATATCGAGCAAAATGAGTTCTATTTCGGTCTGCGCAAGAGCATCGCGAGCTTCCTTCAAGGTTCCCGCATGAGTGACCTCATAACCTTCATTGGTTAACGTATATTCTATTCCAAACACAAAATTCTCATCATCTTCAACAAGCAAAACGTGATTCATTACTGCACCCCTATTCTAGCGTTACCTCATAAACCCAAGTGTATGTGCCTCATCATTCTACTAAATGTAACATTTGAAATACAAGCGGGGGCTCGTTTGCCGTTTGTTGTATGAAATATTTTGTGCTGGCGGGAAAAGCAAAAAAGACAACCGATATATGTATCGGTTGCCTGTGACGAAAAATGATGAAACGGTCAAGCCGTGCCAAAAGTGCAGGATTCCTTTTGTATTCTCTCCCGAGAATTATTTTAATTCATCAGCTTCTCCGGATTCTTTACCTTAATGGAAACGACCTCACCACAGTCCTGACAGATCGTATATACACGTTCAGAACCAAGCGACATCTTTTTATCCAAAGGCCGCAAATGAATAAAGTCCGTTGCCTCCACAAAAGATGTACCTCCGCAATCGTTACAAATCTTAGATGATGTTGTCATATCAAATATTCCCCTTTCTACTTATGTAATTTCAATCCATCATTTCAATGCATACTTACCATTTCTTACATACACTAATTACCATTGGGCTTGAAGGTTGAAACGGCGTTTGATCCCAGTTCGCATATTGTCTCTCTACGGTAAACCCTTGCTTTTCCAGCAACTGTTGCAGTGTCTGCACATCTGTAAATCGGCAAGCAATGCGTGACGTCGTTTGACGATGTCCCCAGTCCCGAATGGTTACCCAGTGCATGATCTGGTTCGCAGCATCATACGTCTGGGTGCCAGATACCTTGACGGTCACACCATCAACATCAACAAATGTGCCCCAGCTCTCTTCCTCTTCATCGGATAAATCATTACCGTCTGGATTTCGCATTTCAAATGCAAATATACCGCCGGGCTCCAAATGTTTATACGCCGTTTGCAGCAATGCGTGCTGATCCTCATCGCTCAGAAAAGCCTGAAATGCATTTCCCGTTAGATAGATCATGGAATACCGCTGATCCGTCTCAAACGTACGAGCATCTGCTTCGATAAAAGCAACCGGTAGATCCTTCGCTTTGACCCTTGCATACGCGAGCATAGGCTCTACGATATCTACACCGCTAATTTGAATTCCTCTTTCGGCTAAATAGAGAGCGGCTAGTCCTGTACCACAAGCCAATTCCAGCACATGCCCTGGATGTTTCCTCGCCAGTTCGAGAAAAAATTCGTATTTGTCCGTCTCACCGCCAAATTCCAGATCATAGTTCATTGGATCAAGGTACTCTTCCTGATTGTTGTGATCAATCAATATGTCTCACCCTTTTCCATCAAAAATGTATTTACAACAGGAATTATAACACACTATAATGGTTTACATTGAGTAAAGGTTAACAAAGTGTTAACCATAAAATGTGTAAATGATGGAGAAGGAGAAATTTAAACGTATGAGTTCGATGACACAATCCACCCGCTTTCCGATGTTTATTCTGATGTTAAATCTATTTATTGCTTTGTTAGGACAAGGGATGTTGATTCCGATTTTACCCGAGTATCTCAAGCTGTTCCATGCAGGAGGCACCGTTGCTGGTTTTCTGGTCGCGGCCTTTGGCGCAGCCCAATTTCTGTTTTCGCCGCTCGGAGGACAATGGGCTGACCGCTTTGGACGTAAAAAGCTGATTATGGCAGGCATGTTTCTTGTTGTCGTGTCAGACCTTATCTTTGCGGTGTCCACCTCTTTGCCTCTGCTCTATATCGCTCGTTTCATCGGGGGAATCAGTCTAGGTCTGATGGTTCCAGCCAATCTGGCTTACGTTGCTGATATTACAACTCTGGAGACCCGTGCCAAGGGAATGGGTTATTTCGGTGCATCGATGAACCTGGGTATGGTTCTTGGGCCAGGTCTGGGCGGTTTTATTGCCGAGATGGGTGTGCGTATGCCGTATTTCGTCGCTTCCGGTTTGGGTTTGGTTGCGGCACTACTTACCCTTCTTTTGCCCGAGACTCTTCCGCCTGAAAAAAGAACAATTTCAAAGTCGAAGAAAAAAGGATTCGCCATGGGCGAGCAGATCTGGAGTTCGTTCAAGGTTCCTTATTTCGGATACTTGTTGATTATTCTGGTGATGACCTTTGGTTTGATGAGTTATGAGACGGTCTTCTCGCTGTTTGCTGAATATAAATACGGTTTTAATGCTTCAACCATCTCGATTATCATTACCATGGGAGCGATTATAGGCATCGTGATCCAAATCTGGCTACTGGACTTTTTTGTGAAACGGTTGGGCGAAATCAAACTCATCCGTCTGTCCTTAATCATGACCCCGATTGCCCTTTTGCTCATGTTAATTAAAGTTAATTTGGCATTTCTATTATTTGCGTCAGCACTGTACTTTGCTTTTAATGCATTTCTGCGCCCAACTGTCAGCTCGCTAATTTCGCAAAACGCTGGAGATCGGCAAGGTTATGCCTCTGGTCTGAATACGACCTATTCCAGTCTGGGAACCGTCTTCGGCCCTCTCGTTGCCGGTCTGCTGTTTGACAAAAACGTGAACTTCCCGTATATTTTTGGTGCCTTTATGTTACTGGCGGCGTTATCACTTACGATGAGCGCGCAACGTTCAAAGAGAGGAAACCGATATGCAAGCGAATGAGAATTGGCATCAGCAGTTAAAAAATCAGAATCGGGATGAACTGATCGAAGCGGGTAAGCAGCTTTTTCTAAAACACGGTCTGCTTCAAGTGAAAATCAAAGACATCTGCGCCGAGGCGAATCTTAGCCGGGTGACCTTTTATAAACATTTTCAATCGATCGATGAACTGTTGCTCACTATTCAGATGCAATTGGTTGAAACGATGACGGATCATGTGAGACTAGCTGCAAAGCAGAGTGGTAGTGGCCGTGAACAACTAGCTACAATGCTGAACGCATGGGTTTCTTTTGCTAAGATGAATCCTGACCATATTCGTTTTATTCAACTATTCGATATCAATTATGAGGTGGTTCATTTTCAGCAAGAACTGAAAGATACTTATGAACGGTTTATCCAAAACGGTAAAGAGAACCACTTCCTGCTTGAAGCGTTGGTTTCAGGAGTTGCCGACGGCAGCATCCGCAATGCTACCCCTCCGCTTAAGTTGGCGCAGTTCATATTTACAGTGATGATGGGAATGCTGCAGAAGATGTTTACACATCGATCTCATGAACTGCATCAACTGGATGATCAGATGACGAAGCAATTGGTTGATATGCTGCTACATTATGTAGGCAATGAGGACAAAGGATAGATGGATTTCGTTGAGCAAAATTAGACAGAATGAGCAATGATGCCTGAACTAGAGTTTGCAAAATAAAAGAAGCCTTTCTTCTCATGTTTACTTTTTGTACTCATGAGGAAGGAAAGGCTTTTTTATTTGTGTTTTGTGTTATGAATTTGTGATTACATCAAGCTTCAGACTTTAGAACTGTGACACGTTCAAAAGATGTTCAAAGGTTTGGATATTGGTTGCAAATTCAGGTACATTGCGTGCTTCTTCTGCGGCTTCGACCAGTTGAACGACCATATTATTATACGGTGTTGCAATCCCCGTACCTTTTGCCTTGCTCGAAACTACGCCGTTAATATATTGAATCTCCGTTTTACGTTGTTTTTCCAGATCCTGCAACATGCTTGCTTTAAGCAGTCTCGAAGGCTCCATCACATGGCGAAGTGTTTGAATGCGTACAGGGATATCCTTTTCGCTCTGCAGCTCCAGTGAAGCCATATCAAATCCGTTCATGGTGACAAAAGAAACACCATTTGCATGTCCGACCTTGATCGTTTCGTCAATGATATGAACAGCACTACGAATGCCTGCCTCATGATCCAGAATATCTGCGTACGTCCCGTTCAGTGCAGCGGACAAGCCGCTAAAAGCATTGTTGATCAGCAGTTTTGACCATTTGGTTCCTACCAGATTATCCGAAATATGTGTACCGCCAACAAGATCCAGCACTTCTTTTACACGCTGAATTCGCTCGGTCGTATCTCCCTTTAATTCTCCGATCTGGAATGCGTACTGTTTGAATTGTGGATACGCCGTGGTCAGACTGGATACGCCAGGTTCCATGAATGTAGCGCCAAACTCAACCGAACCCGCGATGACCCGTTTCGCTCCAACAATGGATGCTACGCTATCTTCAGGAATCCCGTTCTGGAGAGAGCATACGACGCTATCCTCATGCAGATATGGAAGCAATTCTTTAAGCACCGACTCATTGAACAGCTGTTTCGTTAACAACAGCACAAGATCATATTGCCCTGACTTTTGTTCAGGGGTGATGGCTTTAACTTTGGCCTGAAACTCGGTTGTTCCGGTTACTTTCGCTCCTGTCTGATTAAGTGCATCGACATGTTCCTGATATGCATCAATCAACTCCACATCCATCCCGCCATCTGCCAAATAAGCACCAACGATGGTTCCTAGTGAACCTGCACCTACAATTGCAATTCTCATATGTGTTGCCTCCTTATTTTTCTTCCAGATAGTTATATACAGGTTGTGCTGCATTCAAAGTTAAGTTCGTCAGGATGTGGGAAGCGGACACCACTTCAAGCACTGGTAAATCTGCCAGAGGCGCAAGTGCGTGCTCGAACAGCTGTAGCCGAGCCGGGCCTGTCCAGGCTTCCTTTACCTCGATATCAGTAATTTGCGTACGGATCAGATCACAGATGCGAAGATTACCTGTATAATCCGTGGCGATTTTGATCATAAAGTTGGGACGGCAGATTTCTTTTTTGGCAAGCTCTTTGTCCATCTCCACATGTTTGAACCCCATCGTTGCTGTGGCTACGCGCAGTGATCCATAGTCCAGCGTGCCCACGAGTGTATCAGAGTCCGTATACAGCTTGGGAGCGCCGAGTTTTTTCGGATAAGCAGTTAACTCTCTTATGCTTGCGATTGCAGGAAAGTTGTCCACATACATTGAATGCACATAATCGCCCTCTTCGCCATTGAACTGAACCGGGATCACTTGTCCTGCCTCGGTATATGCACCTAGTCCAGAAACGTCCGGCATCCACATCACTTCAAATTTCACCAGCGGTTCGGTAATTTGCAATGGCTCGGGAACGGCTGCGCGTAAAGCTTGCTCATCCGTCCGATATATGATGTTCAGATATTCACGGTTGACGAATTTATAAGGTGGCATTGGGTATGCCGGGGCTGTTAAAGGTGTATTCAGATTTTTGGCAATATTGTGCACATCGATTTTCATAAACAGACACCTGCCTTTACATCAAGTTATTAGTTGATAGTTTTACTTGTTTATTGGCTTATAAAAAAAGTCTACATTATTTTTCAAATTTAATATAATACATAATAAGTACTATATATATTTATTGAAATAAATAAGGAGTGCAAACCAATGGAGCTTCTCCAGCTGAAATATTTTCAAACCGTCGCCTATACGGAACATATCTCCAAAGCCGCTGCTCAGTTAAATATCGCTCAGCCTTCGTTAAGTCTTACGATCAAACGGCTGGAGGACGAAATGGGTACCCCCCTCTTTCACCGAAAAGGAAGAAATATTGAATTGAATGCGGCGGGAAAAATTTTGCTGAAGCATGTCAATCGGATTTTTGTTGAACTTGAAAATGCGCGGCTGGCAATCAAGGAAAAAGAGGATGAGCTTTCTTCGCTGATCCGTATTGCGATCTCGAATTCGAGGTTTCTTTCGGGGCTGATCAGTGAATATATCGAAGTGTGTCCAAGCGCTCAGCTCCATCAAGGGATTGCAAGTCGAAGTGACATTGTGACACAGCTGAAAAAAGGAGAGATTGATCTGGGCATCACGGGTCACCCCATTCTGGATGAGGAGATTGAAAGCGTCGTGCTGGTTGATGAGCATATTGTGCTTGTCCTGCCTTCCACCCACCCATATAGCGATCAGCAAAAAATCTCATTACATGCCGTTGCCAACGAACCTTTTCTGTCGCTCGCCAATAATGATGAATACCGCCGATTTACCACGATGTTATGTGAGAAAGCGGGGTTTGTTCCGCATCTGGCTTTTGAGGTTGATTCACATACGTTGGTCGAGATCATCCAATTGGATCGGGGTGTGGCTTTGCTGCCGATCTCCGTCTGCCGTAATCTTGGACTGCACTACGTTTCCATAACTGATGATGCCGCAGTCTATCCCATCAGCCTGTCATGGGTCAAACATCGAAACTTGTCACCGTTCTTAGAGCAGTTTCGTGACTTTATTACCTCGTATTATGTATCCAATGCTTCGATGTTTAAGGTGTAGAGCGCTTGGGGTTTGGCTCAAAAAAGAACAAAAAAAGTCGCTATTATAGCGACTTTCGTGGATATATATACACTTTTCACTATGACATTATCGCTCAATATCGTTCCTTCTACTTCTAGTATAACGGTTTTATAAAAGATATAATAGACTGTTTTTTCACCAGTGCCTCCACTATACTGCTAAATACAAATCCAATAAAGTTGAGGTGTGTCCGTATGGATGACAAGAAAATGGTTTTAGATCCAGGTCCTTTTTTTCATGGTACAAAAGCAGAATTAAACATTGGCGATTTGTTAGAGCCACAATTTTTATCCAATTATCAAGACAAAAAGTCGAATCACATCTACTTCACTGGAACATTAAATGCTGCCAAATGGGGGGCTGAACTAGCCAGATCGAGTGCAAAGGAAAGAATCTACATTGTCGAGCCCTTAGGCGATTTCGAAAATGACCCCAACGTAACGGATAAAAGGTTCCCTGGAAACCCGACTCGCTCCTACCGATCCAAATCACCTTTAAAAATAGTAGCCGAATTAGCTTCATGGGAAAGACACTCCGACGAAGAAATTGATCATATGGTGGCCTCTTTGAAAAAGCTGAGTGAAGAAGGTAAAAATGTAATATATGATTAATCACACTAATTAATGATTGACATTCACTTTTACAACGGCATTCACTCGATTAAGAACGATCAATGCGATGATTGCGATCGCAATTCCGCCAGCACCAATCCAGGTTATCGATGAGAGAGTGAATGTTTCAATCGCGATTCCACCCATACCAGCTCCGGCTGCCATAGCAAGCTGCATCATGGATTGATTAAGACTTAGCATCACTCCTGAAGCTTCCGGTTCAATGGTCGTTAAATGATATTGTTGCGTTGGACCGGAGGACCAGGCGGAAAAGGACCACAACAAAAGTACGATTATTACGCCCACTAATGTATGGGTTACAACGGACAACAGGATCAGCATGATAATATGCAGTGTAAATCCACCGAATAATGTTCGATTAACTCCCCACCGATCCGCACTGAGGCCGCCAAGTTTGGAACCAATCATGCTTGCTATACCAAATACAAGCAAAGCTCCGCTGAGAAATTGTTCATTTAATGCTGATACTTGCAGTAAATAAGGTGAAAGATAAGTATAAGCGATAGAGTAACCACCCAGCCAAAAGAAAGTGATCGCCAAGCCTAACGCGACCTTAGGTTTTTTCAATAGACTTAGCTGCTGCTTGAGCGGCACAGGCACGTCCCCTTCAATACGTGGAATTACGAGATAAAGAATGATTATAGCCAAAATTCCTAAAATCGCAATTCCTCCAAAAATCGATTTCCAACCCAGAGTATCGGCTGTGACTCTCCCGAGCGGAACACCAATGATTAATGACGCTGTGAAACCCATGACCACTGTAGCAATAGCACTTGCTTGTTTACCTGAGGGTGCAATTTTAGCGGCAATGTTCAAAGCAGTGACCACGACAACTCCTGCTCCAATCGCCATCAGGATACGAGCAACGACAAAGAGTCCATATCCTGGCAGGACAAATGCAAGGATATTGGAAGCAACAAATATGCCCATACTGATAACGATTAACTTTCTTCTGTCCATACTCGCGGTGAGCGCCATTAAAATAGGTGTACACAGAGCGTAGAGCAAAGAAAAAATGGTGATTAGCTGACCTGCTGCAGCCAGTGAGACATCCAAAGAGGCGGCTACCTTATCTAAAATACCCGATAAAGCATACTCGGAAGTCCCGACCAAAAAACTAACGATTGCCAAAATGTAAACTTTCGAACTTGACGACCTCAATTGAACACCACTCCTTGATAAATTAATAAAATGTTATATCTGAAATTGTAGATATACATAATCACAGAATGACATATTAAGAATTGTCGATATAATGGGCTGAAAAAAAACTGAATTCTTGGTAAGAACTCAGCTGCAACTTACATATCACTCATCATATAACGAGTAAATTCAGCTATCGCTTCCTCGTCTCTCTGATAATACGTAAATTTGCCTATCCGTTTTGTTGTGATCAGCCCTGCCCGCTGCAATATCGTAAGATACTGGGAAGCCGTTGACTGTGTCATGTTAAGCTTGTCGGTTATTTGACTTACACACACCCCTATTTCGTTCATATCCACTCCTTCATGGGGTTTGAAATGCTCGTAAGGTTCTTTGAGCCATTGTAAGATCTGAAACCTGGATTCATTCGAGACAGCTTTTAAAATGTCAATTGGATTCATAATCATTATTATATCGATCTTTTGCGATATGTCAATTTAAAATGGTTTATTGATTTTTTTTCTTAGACTTCAAGACTTATCTGGATACTGACTTGATCATCAGAATACAGATTCCTCCAAAGATAGACAGAACAAATGACAGCATAAAGATGGACGAGAATCCGATCTGTGAGATCAAAAAAGCTGCGATTACTGGCGCAATGGCCTGTGTCAACGTATTACCTAGATTATAGATACCCAGAAATAAACCAACACGGTTTTTGTCAGGAATAACGTTGAGGTTCAACAAATTGTCCAGGGAGTTCCATATTCCCATTCCTAAGCCAGCTAAAAAGGCATAGATAATTATTCCTGTATCATTTTGCAAAAAGTACAAACTCAGTGCACCAACACCCAAAGATATGGTAGACAGCCCGACAGGATACTTTAATACATTAAACTTGTCCGATAGCGGTCCTGCAATAAATCCCATCAGTATTCCGAAAATCAACATAATAATATTGATCAACTGTATGGACTGCTGTGTGGATGTGTTATCCTTCTGAAGAAAGTCTGTCATGATAAAGAGAAGATACCCTGTAATGGCAAAGTTTCCGATCCCTTGGGATAACTTACCGATGAGAGCCAAGTAATAGTCTCGGCCAACAGACCATTTTGGAAAAACGGCCATCGCCTCTTTCAGGGACAGTTTCTGGCGAGTCGATGAATCCTCTCTGTCCGTTGTTTCATGCAGATTGGATGGCTCACGGGCAATTAATGCTGCAATAAGTGTACCCACAAATGTGATGATACCAAAAATGATAAAGCCCAATCTGAATTGACCCAAAAAGAAAGCGGCCAGAATGGTGAATCCGTTATTGCCCAGAGCCATACCCAGGCCACCGTAGGCTGATGACGCAGAGCCTTTTCCACCTTCTGGAGCCAGATCAATCCAGGCAACCATCGGTGCTACAATGAAGTTTAATGCCACTTGGCCAATCATCCAGCTAAGGAGTAACATCGGCACGTTCGGACTCATGGAGGCAAAGATCATGGCTAACATAAATACAAACGATCCAGCAACGAGCCAAGGGGTTCTCTTTCCAAAACGCGATCTTGTACGATCTGACAAATAACCGGCTGCCATGTTGGATACAGCGGCTACAATCATGCCGAGCGCTGAGAAAAGGGCTAAAATATTAATTTTATTCGCCGCATCCAGATGCTGGATCAGAGCCGGCAAAAATAAACTAGACATCGCAATGTATGGTCCCAGCCAAGTGGCTGGTCCAATGATTAAACCTGGAATCAAACGTTTTAGCGGGATTGTTCGGGTATTCATGTCCTACTTCCTCTCTAGATGCTATTCATTTTTAACGCAATAATATTTAAAATCTGCAAATGAATCATGCTGGTGGGCATCCACAGAGCCAATAAAATTAAATAATCCTGTAAAGCCACCAATTTCACCTGGCTCACCATTAACGCCTTCATCCGACAAATACGATACATCGATTGCCTTCAGCAGTACTTGCCACTCCATCTGCTCTTCAAAACGATATGAAATGTCTGCAAAACCTTCATTGTAAACCAGTTTAAGATCTGCCTGTTGTTCAGGCACAGGCACCTGATGATGGACATACTCCATACGCTCCCCAAGTTTAGCCTGAAGTACCGTGAGGATCATTCTCTCAGCCCTTTCGGAATATGTCAGATGCACGTATAACCAGTTATTTGAATCATAATAAAGTCCCATGCCAGCCGTTTCGGAATAGTGATCTGCATGAAACTGCACATGCGTCTTCAACTCATACTTGAAAGATGTAGCTCGTGTCGCCATTATGGATGGATTGACTTGTGAAAACAAGGAATTTTGTCCGTGTATCCGCAAATAACCTGGACGTTCCGTTGTATTCACCCATTCCTCTTGCTGCCCACGATAAGGTGTCATAAAATGTAGTCTTGGCTTTTGCTGATCAAAGTCGTCGAACACATCATGAGACACCGAGCCTGCACCCAATAAACCTGCCATGCCTTCGGTTTCCATTTTCGCCACATTGGAGCCGTCTTTCATCTGCAGCCATCCATCCTCTGTCCACTGCATCTTCTGAATGGAAGTCTCTCGCCCTAGCGGATTGAGAAGTTTATCCCCCAATGGGCGCGACATTAAATGTGCGATATACCACTCGCCGGTATGCGTTTCCACTAATGATCCGTGACCTGCTTTTTGCATGATAGAGTTCGGATTATACATCTCAAAATGTCCTGCATCCGGATCACCGAGTGAAAATAAATGCTGCGGTGAAGAAGTAATGATTGGCTCTCCAGATGGATGCGGCTCGTAAGGACCAAAGACATGTTTCGAGCGTCCAATCTCGACACCATGCGCATAACCTGTTCCACCAGCTGCCAAAAGCAAGTAATAGTATCCATTGCGTTTGTATAGTTGTGGTGCTTCTGCACACCCTCGTGTCGTGAAACCTTTCGTTACCCGGTGCCATGCACCGATGATTTTTCCAGTATCCATATCCAACTCGGCAATGACAATATGCCCCGGAGCCTGGTACCCCGTGCGAGTCTCCCATTCCAGAATGGCAACATAATGTTTACCGTCATCATCGTGATATAGAGCAGGATCAAATCCAATGGAAGTGAGATAAACCGGTTCTGACCAAGGACCTCTAATATCTTCTGCCCACATGATATAAGAGTCAGCGTTAAATTCTCGCCCAGCCATATTGACCATATGGGAAAAGGTTAACCAATATTTTTGACTGGCAGCATCGTAAGACATATGCGGAGCCCAGATACCAGCCGGTGTATTGGTTCCGCGCAGATTGATCTCACCTTTGTTCAAAGCTGATCCGATTTGCTCCCAATTCGCCAGATCACGGGACTGAAACAGTTGAATTCCAGGATTCCAATGAAAAGTAGAGGTTGCGATATAATACATTTCATCCACACGAATAATGGATGGATCAGGAGCCATGCCCGGTATGACTGGATTGATAATACGGTTCATATTCATTCTCCTTTCAGATGTAAAATTGTGATTATTCTTAGTAAGCTTGCTCTAACTGGAGCGATTACAAAGAAGCGCTTTCTTTTTCCTGGCATGTGAGTTTACCCATTTCTCTGCTTGAAGTCTCAAAATATATGTTCATTGATCACGATCACGGCTTTGGCTATAATAACAGAGGCATTCGTTCAATAAAGAGCAATCCCTGTCAGGAAAGCGGTTTCTCATCACTTGATACATAGTATAAGCTCAATAAATCGATCAATTCGATGGTGTCAGTACAGATTAATTTACCCTTATCAAAGGTGGATTCAATTAAATGGAAATGAATAATCAGGATTATATGGTGGGTGACAGAACAGACCTTCTTCCACGGATTGATTGGAATATACGTTTTTTCGGTGCTCACAAACAGACGGTTCGTTCCGGATGGGCTACGACAAAAGAATTTCACCATGCTTTTGAAATTTTAATTGTGCTGGATGGAGTGCAGGAAACAAAACTGGAGAGCGAGTCTTATGAGGTACATTGTGAGGATATTCTTCTCATCCCTCCTGGCTTTGAACACACAAACACGAACTTTTCAGCTTCGTCAATGACCTATTTCTGTGCACATTTCGATGTAGATGAGCCTGCGTTGCGTATGAAAATCATGAAGAATTGTGACTGGGTGTATACCCCTTCCAATCCGTCTTATAGCCGGCTAAGAGCTTGTATTCAGCAATGGATTGATCTTTTTGACGATCCGGATATGACGGTATCCAAAGCTAAATTGAGAGCACAAATCGTTCTGTTTGAATTGTTGGGGATCTTAATCGACTTACAACCTGTGAACACAGAAACGCATGCGAATCAGTCGATGACCACGGCCAAACATGCCCGTGAAATTGCTGAGGCCATCAAAAGTCATTTCAGACAACAAGTGCGCGAAAAAAACGGTGACGCAGACGAGGATGATACGGTTCATATTCAACCGATCATCGCATCGTTAGGAATCAGTCCTAACTATGGATTGGAGATATTTCAAAAAATCTACCATATGTCTCCGCGAAAGTATCTGTCCGATCTGAAGCTGCAAGAAGCCAAGATGCTGCTGCAACAGCCTGAGATATCCTTGACTGAGATAGCCCTGCGTTTGGGGTACAAAAATCTGTCCCATTTCAGCAGGCAGTTTAAAAAATGGACGCAGCTCAGCCCCACGGAATTCCGTAAATTAAAATCCAAAGCGTAATAAACTTGCTTTCTTAAATTGGTGTATCTATGATTACGGCTTCATACTCAGATAACAAAAAAGGAGCGGCCTGTATAGGCCCTCCTTCTTCTGCGTTGCATGACGATATACTAATCAATTCGTATCTATTCGTTTAGTAGGTTAAGGAGTATAAATTCCAAATTTCGAACGTTTAAAGAATCTCTCCATTAGACTCAATCACTTGTTTGTACCAGTAGAATGAATCTTTACGGGTTCTATCCAGGGAACCATGACCTGCGTTGTCTTGATCAACATAGATAAAACCATAACGTTTACCCATCTCGGACGTGGAACAGCTGATGATATCAATCGGTCCCCAGCTGGTGAATCCCATCAGTTCTACACCGTCAGCTACGGCCTCTTTCATCTGCTCGATGTGGCTTCGCAGGTAATCAATACGATAAGGATCATGTACAGATCCGTCCTCTTCGAGCGTGTCCGTAGCGCCGAGTCCGTTCTCTACGATAAAGAGCGGCATACGATAGCGATCATACAACCGGTTCAGCGCGATGCGAAGACCGATTGGATCGATTGGCCATCCCCACTCGGTGGCTTTCAGATGCGGGTTTTTGATCTGACTTACCAGCATACCGGAGTTGCTGTTGTCGTTCGGATCGTATTTTCCGATATACGTCATGTAATAACTGAAAGCAATAAAGTCCACCGTATTGTCGCGGATAATCGCATCATCCTCAGGCTCTTTCACCAGTTCAATGCCTTGTTCTTCAAAGTATCTCTGCATGTAGGACGGGTACTCTCCACGCGCCTGTACTTCCGGATAGAACAGGTTCATCTGATCCTCTTTCATGGTTTGCAGCACATCTTCCGGCTTGCTGGATGCAGCGTAGGTTTCCAATCGGCAGATCATGCAGCCAATTTGGGCATTTGGCATTTTCTCTTTACCACTTTTTACGGCCAGCGCACTTGCTACAAACTGATGGTGGGTTGCTTGATAGGCTACCTGTTCCGCTGTGCCTTTGATTTTATCTTCCAAAATACCGCCGCCTGTATACAAGCTGGTCAGCATCATATTCATCTCATTGAATGTGATCCAGTATTTCACTTTATCTTTGTAACGGTCAAACAATGTGTTGGCAAATTTCAAGTAGAGATCAATCATCTCGCGGCTTTCCCAGCCGTTGTATTTGCGGGTTAACTCAATCGGCATCTCGTAATGAGAGATCGTTACAAGCGGCTCAATGCCGTATTTCAACAATTCGTCGAACACTTTATCATAGAAAGCAAGTCCTGCTTCGTTAGGAACGGCTTCTTCTCCTGTCGGGAAGATTCGTGGCCAAGCGATGGAAAGGCGGAATACTTTGAAGCCCATCTCTGCAAACAAGGCGATATCTTCTTTGTATCGGTGGTAGAAATCCACGCCGTTGCGTTTCGGGAAATACACATCGGTGTTGCCGCTCAAATATTGTTCCAGTTCAACGGAGTTTACGTCAAAGGTAAAATCTTTACCATTTCGCTCTTCATGGGGAACATAAGGTGCCATGTCAGATGTGGAAAGTCCTTTGCCGTCAGCGTCAAATGCGCCCTCCAGCTGATTGGCAGCGGTAGCTCCGCCCCATAGGAATCCTTTAGGGAATGTGTGTTTTGTTGTTTGTGTCATGATGGTTTCTCTCCTTTTTTGTGTAAATATAACGTTAAATTTTAAAACTCGGTTAAAATAGAAAGCCTTCATTCGTTTTGTAATAAGCTTTTAACGAACGGTGAGCAGCAGCAATTCATTCATTGGAATCACCCCCTTCACCTGAACCGGTACTACATCAAGATAATCTGGCGTGTTAGCTACAATGACAGGAGTTATTAGATTAATACCGGCAGCTTGAATGCTCTCGATATCAAACTCCAGCAGTAAATCTCCCTTGTTCACTCGTTGTCCGATAACAACCTTCTCTTCAAAATACTTTCCTTTCAGGGACACCGTGTTAAGTCCAACATGAATGAGAATGTCGATTCCGCTGAAGGAAGTCAGCATGATGGCATGTTTGCTTTTCGCGATCATTGTGACCGTTCCGTCAAAAGGTGCCGTTACACGGCCTTCTTGTGGATGAATTGCAATTCCTTTTCCCGTCATTTCCTCTGCAAACGTAGGATCAGGCAATTCTTTGAGTAAAACCAGTTCACCAGTAAGCGGGCTGAATATTTCACCTTTCTTTTCCTCAATCGAACGAACGGTTACAGACGGTGTAGATACTTGATTAGACCGATTTGTTGACTCTGTTGGTTTTGCTTCTGTTAACTCGGTTTCACTTCCTCCCCCGGAGGAACTTACCCCAGCAGTTTGCTGCGTAGTTGGTTCATCCCACTTGAGCAACAAGGTCACTGTGAAGGAAACAACGAAGCTGATGCCCACACCGATGAGCGCGTACCAGAAGTTTGCCATGCCACCATCTGGCCCAATGTATAAAGGGAGTGACAACAGACCTGGCACTGCAAAACCGAAACATTTCAGCCCTACCGCTGTAATAAATCCACCGCCGGCTGCTCCACCGATGATCGAAGCATAGAACGGCTTTTTCAGCTTCAACGTCACACCATAGATTGCAGGTTCTGTGATGCCCAGAAAAGCAGATATGCCGCTGGATAAAGCAATAGATCTCATCGATTTGTTTTTGGTCTTGAGGAATACCGCCATTACGGCACCAGCTTGACTCATATTGGCTACAAGGTTAAGCGGCAGTAACAGCACGTCGTAACCGAGCTTGCTCAAGTTCTGTAATGTACCCGGGAAAAACGCATAATGCATACCTGTCATAACAATCACTGGCATAAGTCCGCCCAGCACAATTCCTGTTAATGGGCCCGAGTGAGCAAAGAGCCAGGATGTACCGATTTCCAGATAAATACCGATGTAATTACCCAGTGGTCCAATGGCGATTAATAGAATCGGAACCGTAATCACCAACACAATCATTGAGGTAAAAATGACTTTAACCGGACCAGGAATGAAGCGATCCACCCAGCGGTGTACATAACTGAGGAGCCACACTCCTAGAATAATAGGAATGACAGACTGGGTGTAATTAACGATCGACACCGGCAGAGATAGAAAACGAATCGGCTCCAGATGATTTTCCAAGTAAGCATTCAAAATAGTTGGATATAACAATGTGCCTGCAAGGGTCAAGGCGATATATTCATTGACTTTAAACTTCCGTGCAGACGATACAGCGAGCAGGAAAGGCAAGAAATAAAAGGCCGCATTGGCTATGGACGCCAAAATCTGATACTCACCGCTAGTCTCTTGTATGGCTCCGAGGGTAACAAGTAATGCGAGAATCCCCTTCAACATCCCGGTGCCTACAATGGCTGGAAGAATCGGAGTAAAAATTCCCGAGATCGTATCCAGTACGGCATTAAGACCTCTTGAACGCGGCGGTTCTGCTTCTGTCTCCGTTGCACCAGCTTGTTTCAACTGCTCCTCCAGCTCTTCATAGACGGCTGCAACCTTGTTGCCAATCACAACCTGGAACTGATCGTTTTGGAACTGTGCTCCAAGAACACCATCCAGTGCGCGAATCTGTTCAAGCTGCACTTTCTTTTCTTCACGCACATTAAATCGCAATCGAGTGATACAATGCCAGGCTTGCGTAATATTTTCCTGCCCTCCTGATAATCGGATGATCTCTTTGGACAACTCCCGGTGATTCATGCTGCTTCCTCCTTTTTTGGCGAAAAAAAAACCAAATGTAAACCCGCCCCGCTACTGTAGCGGAATCGGAAAACATTTGGTGGTGCCTGATCGTATCAGTAACACTCCATATTCAATAAATTTGGTGACGGCATACCTTCCAACAGCTGTAATGAGGTCAACCGGTGTCGGTACGGGATGTTACTCTTTCGATGTGAATCATGAGGTATACCATCTCATCGGGAGTAATTACAAATCCGCGTTGCTGTTCCATCGTCTCCTTGATTTTGAGTGCGCATTGGAAGCTGCCTGGATATCGTTCCGACAATACATCATATAAAAACTGCTGATCCTTGAATGAGAGCACTTCCCGGTTCATTTGCCGAACGATGAAGTATCTCAGATGAGTGATAAACCTGGAAAAGTCAGCAGACTCCTGATTCAGTGCCCTTCCAAAATGATCGGTCATGATCCCAAGAATGTCATTGATCATCTGTGTAATCTTGATCGTCTGGTTCATGGTGCCCGAATCAAATTGCGAATTCACAAAATGAAGGGCAATGGAGCTGGCTTCACCCGCAGGCAATGCGACCAGAAAAGCTTCATTGATCTTGCGTACCGCCAATTCACCAGCACGGTATTCTGCAGGATACAGATGGCGAATATCCCAGTGTAGCGGATTTTGCATGTCCACACCTTTTTTGAAACGATCCAGAGCAAAATGGATATGATCCGCAAGCGTTAATAGGATAGAATCATTCAGCTTTTTCCCGATCATCTCCCTGCCTTCTTCAATGATTTGATCGGTGATATCGATGACTTGCAGAGGGATATCGCTGAGAAATTGTTCAACTCGCTGATATTTATCATTCGAGCCGATCCGGAACGTTTTCTGAATCTGGCTTTGCTCGATAGGCTGTCCCTTTACTTTTTTGAAGCCTACCCCCGTTCCGATGACAATGACTTCACAACCTTCAGCATCCTCTGCCAGGGCGATATTGTTGTTTAACGATTTCTTGAACCTCATGATGTTTTCACCCCCATATATGCAAAAAGCACCACCATGGGCCGGTACACAAGAAAATAAACTTGTGATATCCAGACTGTGGTGGTGCCTGATCGAATCAGTGACACTCCTTATTTAGCTGTATTCTATACCAGCCATGTAATCGTTGTCAATACCATAACGCTGGAATGGGTATATGCTTCATTTAAGTTGGCTTATGCACTGCTCTTATATAGGTTGATACCAAATTGCATATTCTATTCTTCTGAAGTGTTGTTTTCTAGGGCATTATCATAATAATACCGAATCAGAATGTCCTGATCATAGTTGCCAAACCCCTTACCAAATAGAGTTAGTCCCCCTCGGCCTGCTGCGCTCTCTTCGGGTTTTAACCCTAATGTCCAATAGGTAGCTGCTCGAAGATCCAAGTCCCGGATCGTGACATCCGAAATCGGTTGACCATCCATAAACGTACCTTCCTCGTTAATGCGGAGTACTTTTAATACACCATACTGGTTGACATCCAGTTTCCACCATAACGGAGTATGCTTGCCCTTTCGATCTCCGAAGTCGCCAGGACTTGTCCAACTACCCAGGTCATTCCCATTCAGAGTAAAACGAATATCGGATGGCCAGTTTTCATTGACTTTCGGTGCTTCCGAACTCAGTTCAAGTGAAATTTCAATCTCGCGAAGATGCTGATCATTGTGAAGATAATTGGGAATCTTATATTCGAGAAAACCTCGTGCCATCCACAGAATTGCCGCGTTAACCCGATCAGGGTCCATAAAACAAGCGGGTGTGTCGTATTGCCCGATCATCTGAGTTGTCGTCGCGAGCCCGCAGGTCGGCCATGCTTCGTAATCCGTATAATGCCCAACGGGTATAGAGACTTCATAATACGATGCATCAATAGGCACTGAAGGTGATAAATTAATTGTCATGAACTCTTTTACGATAAAACAATATTTGTAGGTTCCCCCGTTCTCTCGTTTCATTCGGCTACCTACAATGCCTGCCTTCTGCAGTTTGCTAACATGTGTGCTGACAATGGCTTTGCTCAGATAAAGTTCCTGGGCGAGCGCATTGATATGCATTTCCCTATTCTCTAGCAACAAACGTACAATATTTAAACGAGGTTCACTTGCTAGCGCCTCGTAGACAAGCAATGAAGATGCATCTGTTCCAAGTATCATCGACTTCACTTCCTTTTGCATATTCAGCTTGTACATTTGGCATCTCATTTCTCACATTTTAGAATTCGCTATTTAGCGAACTGTGTAAAATGAACTTGCTCTGTATATCCGCATTATGATACATATTAGATAACAAATCAATGTATTGATTTTGCTTTTAGGCGAATTCAATATAGATTAGTGACACCATATGACATTACTAACGATGATATGTATTACAAAATCAATCACATGCACTATAAAATTAATCTTATGGAGGTTTTCACTATGCTTAAATCCAAAATGCTGATCGATAAAGACTTTCAGATTGCTGAAGTAGACCCGCGTGTTTACGGTTCATTTATAGAACATCTGGGACGCGCCGTGTATGGCGGTATTTATGATCCAGGTCATCCAACCGCAGATGCACAAGGCTTCCGTCAGGATGCTATTGAAGCGATTAAAGCGCTTAACGTACCTATCGTTCGTTATCCGGGCGGCAATTTCGTATCCGGTTACAACTGGGAAGATGGCGTGGGTCCAGTAGCTGACCGTAAACGTAGACTTGAGCTGGCTTGGTGGACGATTGAAACCAATGCTGTGGGCACGAACGAATTTGCAGATTGGGCCAAGCTGGCAGGTACGGAAGTAATGATGGCTGTTAACTTGGGAACCCGCGGTATCGATGCAGCCCGAAATCTGGTTGAATATTGCAACCACCCTTCCGGCACATACTGGAGTGACCTGCGTATCTCTCACGGATATAAAGATCCACATAAATTCAAAACATGGTGCCTCGGTAATGAAATGGACGGTCCTTGGCAGATTGGTGCGATGACCGCATATGAATATGGCCGTATTGCCAATGAAACAGCCAAAGCGATGAAATGGGTTGATCCAGAGATCGAACTCGTTGCATGTGGTAGCTCTAGCCGTGACATGAAGACATTTGCGGATTGGGAAGCAACCGTGCTTGATCTTACCTATGAAAATGTAGATTACTTGTCTCTGCATCAGTATTACAATAACAATAAAGACAACACGTATGATTTCCTTGCAACCTCACTGGATCTGGATCAATTTATTGATAGTGTGGCTTCGATCTGTGATTTTGTACAAGCGAAGAAACGTAGCAAAAAGAAATTGATGCTCTCCTTGGATGAATGGAATGTATGGAAATCGATTGGTACAAGCCGTATGGAAGAACGCTGGCAGATTGCTCCTCCAGAGTTCGAAGATGTGTACACGCATGAAGATGCGCTGGCAGTGGGCTGTTACCTGATCACCATTCTCAAACATGCTGACCGTGTAAAAATGGCTTGTCTTGCGCAGTTGATTAACACGATCGCACCAATCATGACGGAAAATAACGGCGCAATCTGGTTACAGACGACGTACTTCCCGTTCCTGCACGCTTCCAACTTCGGACGCGGAACAGTATTGCGTTCCATCACATCTTCACCTAAGTATGATTCCAAAGACTTCACGGATGTACCTTATCTCGAATCCATCAGTGTACATGACGAAGAAAATGGCACCATTACAATCTTTGCAGTGAACAGACATCTCGATGAGGCAATGGAACTGAATGTAGACCTCCGCTCCTTCGGGGAAACAACATTTGTTGAACACATTGTCCTGGAAAACAATGACCTGAAAGCAAGCAATACCAAAGAAAATCCACGTAACGTGTTGCCTCACAACGGCGGACATACAACCGTGGACCAAGGTAAAGTACAAGCTGTGCTGAACAAAGCATCCTGGAACGTGATCCGTTTGAAAACAAAACAAGCTTAATCGCGCAAGATCAAAAGCCCAGAGCATACCTGCTTCTGGGCTTTAACCTTAGCATTAGTATTGGCTTTTTCCTTTGCTGACGGACGTATGGTAATGGGATATTGAGGCGCTTGAATGGCCCCAAGTATGTAACTTATATTCTAACGATCTCAGGCGAGCTTATTTGACTCTTTTGAGCTCATTTTTTACTGTAACGATCACAGGAGACGCTATTTCGGACAATTCGGGTGTTTTTAAGGCCAAATCACGTTTTTTCAACAAAATAAGGTCTTTCAGGATCGTTAGAATTTTCAAAGCTCAATATCTACTCAAATAAGCTTCCTGGTGATCGTTAGCGCTTTTGGCTCGAAAAAAACTCCCCTTCACATGAAGTACGGAGAGCAACTTGCTACGAGTTAAAGAAATCTATCCTACATGTTATCGTACATTCGAGTTTTAAAGATAATCTAACAGGCTTTGAGGATCATTTCTTCATCCTAAAGAAATCGAACTTGATTACATAATCAAACAGAGATGTTATTGCAATCGCTCCAAGCGGTAACAATAAGTATACCCAGCGGGGATTATTGGGAGCTTCACCTAGTGGGGAATCAGTCAAAAAAATATATATAATAATGCAATAGATTATAGCTACTACAATACCTGTTACGTTTTTCATTGCTGTTTCCACCTCTTGATCATAGAAATTGATTACGTATTGTATTTCACCTTAAAATATCATAACACATATTTGGAATAATTTATCACTAATACTTAATAATTTTCCATCTACCCGAAAAGTATGAATTCACTGAAGCTAGTCCCCCCTATTGAATCTTTATCATATCCCAAACAACTTAAAAGCTAAAAAAAGCCGCTATAATAGCGACTTAGGAGCGCTTACTTATCTTCTCTTCTTCTTACACATCAACATGTTCTCGACACTACACCTGTGCAATCTTGTTACCCCCGTTGGGTTTCCGCTTCAGCTTCAGCCTCGTCCTGCGATGCTTGACTTGCTGGTGACATCAACCCTTGCACAGCTCCCATAAACGGCTGGATTTGTTTGATCATGCCGTAGCCCATTTTCACAACAGGCACAAAACGCTGAATCATGCCGAACAAACGCATGCCGCCTCCAAGCATGCCTCCAAATGATCCTGCCCCGCCCAGTCCACCTAATAAAGAGCCCATCATCGGCATAAAGGATGATACGTGAGCTTGGCGCGAAGATCTACGTGAAGTTACCCGGGATCGCACGGAGGACTTGCGGGAACGATGAACCTTTTTCCGGCTCGAAGAAGATACGCACTTGTTTGACTTGGTGGGTTTGGTTTTCATTTGACGATCACGACTCCGTGCCGTCCCCGTTGCTGTGGTTGTTGAAGTTTGTGTTAATTTCCCGCCCCCGGTAAGTTCTACACCCTCGTTGCTCACGCCAGAGATGTACCCGATGTACGTCTCACCATTATGAAGAGTCACGCAGACCGGACGATCCTTGAATCGTTTTGCCTTAACGTGTATTTCATTGGTCTTAGCCATGGAATTCACCTCACTTGACTTGATCTGCTTTAGTCTACGCGATGGGTGGACGACTTGCCTGTGCGAATAACACATGCCTGTGCCGAAAAGAGCAAGATCCGGGTACTGTCAACACGGCTCATACCCCACGTCTCACTGAAACCAGCCTAAATCATAAACTGCATTAACCGTCAGCAGAAAGCCAACGATACCTACAATCCAGGCTGTAGCATTCTGTGCATTGTTCACCAGCCAGCTATCCATTTTAGCTAAAGGTTGTTTCAAAACAGGGTAAGCGAGCAATCTCCCTGCCAGCAAAATGAGCGAAGGTACTATCATAACGAAGCAATATCCCAGTAACAGAATCCCCGACATAGGCCAGGCAGGTCCTTCACTAACTAACACTCCTATGGCTGCTAGATAGGGCAACATTGTTCCAAGTTCCAGCACAACCGCGGTCAGGGCAAGCCCGATAAGTATAGTAATAGAGCTTCTGCTGGAAACCGTTTCTCCCGTAACACGAGCCCTCCATTTTAAAATAGTACCTTCCCCGCTTCCTGCACGTTCCGCAGCACGTGCACGAGATTTTTTTGTATCCATGAGTTGGCTTATAACCATTAACAATATACCTATCACCAGTTGTCCTAACAGGAAGGGCTGAGATTCCATTAGGGGTGCATATTGGTTCAGAAATGAATCCGTTCCAAACATGATGATGAGACCTATAACAAAGTAACAACCAGACACTGTGAATAAATAGATCAAAAACCGATCCACTCGAACACGCTGGGGTGTCATCAGTAACCAGATCGGAATTAAAAGAGTACCTACACTTGTTGAATCAATTAATGCCAGCAGTACAAGAGTAGATACCAGTGCTGTCAATGTCATTGTGTTCCTCGCTCCCTTTAGTGAAGTTATCCTGGCCCCAGCTGGAACTTCTTCTCACAGACAGCCTTCGCACCGCTCCCTCGGGACTTATGAGATGCAACTAACTCCCCATCGTACCAAATGGAACAGCTTACCCAGCTTGCACTGTCATTTGCTTTTGCCCTAACGTAAGTTGAGAGCAGAGGAATAAACGTATCTTTTGGGATAACAAATCTATCTTTGTATGGAACTTCAATCGTATCCCAATACACACTCTCCGGATTTTTTCGAGCATTGATCTTTACTTCCAGATCAGATGCCGAATTAACATCACTTTCAACAAGCACCTCAACGACGATTCCCTCCGAGTCATGCGCTGTATTTTGTTTTGACTTCTCACGATCCAGTTCATTCAAAGTATCTTCTGCTGTCATTCCACAAGCTGAGAATATGATGAGTAGACCGGAGAGCAATAACAGAAGCCACATATTTTTACTTTGTGTCCTGTTTTGTTTAATCCCCTTCATTAGCAATGTCCTCTCTTTGTTTTAGAAAAAAGCGGATCATCTCATCAACATAGGACATGAATTCTTCATCCATGCCCATGACTACAGGCTCAGACGCATCTCTTGGATTAATAAGTTCCCAATACTTGTCAAGTAGTTTTTCATCATGATCAAACAGCTTTAATGCTGTTTCATACAATTGCCTGGCAATGACTTGGACCTCTGCAGAATAGGGAGATGAAGGCATCAAGGATCGTACACGTTGGAAAATAGTTAAAAGTTCCTCCATTCGCGGATCGTTACTCCCGAGTATAGGCAGATGATTCAGTATATCCATTTCCCTTGATGTTAACTGTAAATCATCGCTGAATTCGGGACGAATTATCCCTTCAGAGAGCTTCCGATCCTCCATTTGGGAAATAATCTGCAATAAACTTTCGAGATCGCTCATTCCTCCCAATTTCAACGTATGAAGGGTTGATCTGAGATAATATTGCTTCCGGCTTAATTCTTCTTTTTTCTGTTCAATAAGCTCTATTTGTTCGTTTAAAGAGGCCACCCAGTTTTCATGTTCTCCCTTATTTTCTTGGTTCTGAAACAGTTCTTTAATCTGTTCTAATGTATAGCCGATGGACTTCAACAGAAGAATTTTTTGCAGGCGAAGGATAGCACTTTCATCATAGTATCGATACCCATTTTCCGTAATAAGTGTCGGTTGTAACAGTTCGATCTGTTCATAATAATGGAGTGTTCTTTTGCTGATATTTGTTTTTTTCGCTAATTCTCCGATCAGGATCATGCTTACCTCCCCTTCCTGAAAACATTATAAACCATAACGTATACGTTATGGTAAAGCCCCGGAATCTCGATGGATAATTGCTCAATAAAACGACAAAAAGACGATGCTGACATCGTCCTCGCTGTGATATGAATTTTCTTTCTCCTTGAGAGCAGTTTCTATCATTGTGCCTGCTGTTCTTTAGTGTAATATCTTTCGTATTCTTTCGTCATCGCGTATCGATTAACTCCTTTACTAGCTTGTACGGCTTGCGCAGCCAACTCTTCGGCCTCCTTGTAATGATCCAGCTTACGCTCGATTTCGGCTAGAAGGGCAAATCGCATCCACTCTCTTTTGATGGAACCTAAATGCTCTCTGGCTCGTTCAATCTCTCCTTCTTCGATCAGGACAAACGTTTCATAGTATGTACGATAAACCGATTTACGCATCTCGCGTACAGCTTTTTTCACGGTAAACGGATCCTTGCGATAAGCACCGTATGCTGCCTGATAGTTGGCTTTCGTTGACTTGCTGGCTGATGTATTGCTCATCAGCTTTTCCATCGTGAGCTCGACTTCTTCATCCAACCTGTTGGCTGTCGCATAAATGATATAAAAATAGGGTGCATGTTGTCTTCTTCGTAAAAAAACCTCTAAGCGATCCATACGCGTTTCCCAAACCATAGGATAAAAGACAAAAATGCTAAACATAATGAGTCCAGCAACCAGCACTGTACCTAACACAAGTAAAATCGATTGGTCATTCAACAACATCACAAGCGTGTAAACAAATATAGCAACATAAGAAACAATTTCCCACCTACTCACTCCCGGCCTTCATTCCTTTCATGATGGATTACTTATCAATAGATGATCAAAATATTATTATACCAGAAGTAAAAGCAACTTTTGGGAAAAAAATCTTGAAAATCAATCTATACGATTTGACATGTGAATGTATTATCGATATAGTGTGAATCAGTTCACACTATATATGAAGGAGTAATCTATGCCTAAACATTCGTTCTTTCGTTTAAATGAAGCAAGGCGTGAGGAAATATCTAATCGTGCTATGCATCTTTTTGTTGATCATCCTTACGAGGATATAACAATGAAGATGGTTTTCGATCGCTTGTCTATGCATCCCGGAACATTTTATCGATATTTCGAGGACAAAGATGATCTTTATTGTCTCTTAATTCGTAATGTGACCCGGAAAAGAGCTGCATATTTTAATAACAATGATGGGGATTCCCTTAACCAATTTTTTCTTACCCGTTTATTTGGTAATACGAATGGTTTGGTAACTGAGCCGCTGAATGAGTTAGAGATCAAACTCACTGAAACATTTTTAAATATTCCTGAGGACGTTTTACTTAAAGTATATCTGAATGTGCTAAAGGGCGAGTCTTTCCCTTTAATCAAAGGAATTTTACGCCGAATGAGGGTTGATGGATATCTTCGACCCGATCTTGACGATGATTTGATTGCTTTTATGTTTGAGTCCATGCAGTTTAATTTAGTTATGTTTTTCAGAGAATTTGATATTAAGGACTCCAAGCTGCAACACAGGATTAGCATGTACTTTGCTGACTTTATGGGTCATGGACTGCTTGAAGATCATCAATATGCTGCACTAGTTAGCGATTTCAAGAAAGCCAAGGAGTAGATAAAGGAGGACAAAAAATGAAGACGTATGATTCATTTCCTGAGCCTATTGGGGGATATACGGTCGGTCGAACCCAGATGGATTTTGAATATACAGCATCAGATAACTCAATAAGAGAACTGACGGCATTTGTATACTATCCTTCCGACAGCAGCGAAGGTAAGTCGACATCCACATACATGTTTCCAGAAGTCTACGAAATGTTTAATGAGCAACCTCTTGTCACTGCATATCTTGAAGGGAAGGATTTTTTCTCTATAGATATCAAGACCCAATGTTATGATGACATCGCTCTTTCAGGGAAACAAAAGCGCTATCCGGTTTTGTTCTATGTTTGCGGTGGTGGAGGTTCTCCAGAATGGGGTACCGTAATATGCACAGACCTGGCAAGCATAGGATATGTTGTAGTAAGTATCGGCCATCCGAACAGCACGATGTATAAGCGTAAAGACGGACGCCTGTTTAATATATCCAAGGATTTTTCGGATGTCATCATGGCTTTTTCTGAAGATCCGGAGATGTTGGCGTTAGCTGGTAAAATGGAAATGCGGCCTGACGATGAAACGGCCATGGAAATGTGCCGTAACGTGCTTGCACTACCGATCCTTGCCAAGCTAACAGAGTATAGTGAATTACAGGCAGAAGATATAAGATATGTGGCCGATTATCTTTACAACATGGACCCTGGAGAGTTGAATTCCATCTTTAAAGGCAGATTGTTGCTGGACATTGGCATCGGCATCGTCGGGCATTCTTATGGAGGGCTTACGACGGCGATCGTTTGCCGGGACGACGACCGGTTCATTTGCGGGATTGGACTTGATAGCGGTGCGTTTGGTCTTCTTGACAGCAATCTAAAAAAAACCTTCTTACTTCTGTTTTGTGAACCGAACTATAACATGAATGTGATAATTGGTGCTAACAACAGTATGGAAACCTATTATTTCTCAGTTGACCGTGTTTCGCATTTAGATTATTGCGACATCGTGTTTACCCATGTTAATAAGGAACTCAGAGGCGAACGGGATGCTATGGAGATGCGAAATCTGGTTACAGATTATACGAAGAACTTTTTTGATCATTACATACTTCAGAAGGCAGCAAATGTTGAAAGTCTGGCATACGATGGCGTGGACTTGATCAAGAAGACCAGACAAAATAGCACAGGGTTAATTCAATAGGAGGTATTCAGTTCAAAAAGAGCTTGTATATAAGGCATACATGCTCTTTTTTCTCTACAACGCAAGTTTCGTCAAAAACGTCTCGATTTCATCCATATACCCTTCCGTTGTTATGCTTCTTGGGGCAAATAAAAAACGCAGTCCCATCTTCCATTCTGATCCGGCAATCGATGTAGGTAACATAGAATGCTCGGTATGTTGAAACGTTTTGACATGAAGCAAGTAACCAGGATGAACCTCCTTACGATAGGTACGCTCCGTATCTTGAATATCCACATTTACGTCATTTTCACCAAGCAGTAGCAACACCGGAGTTTTAAAATTTTGCAGACTCTCGGTAGCATCAGAATTAAAGTTTTTGCTGACAAAGCTCCAACGTTCACGAGACATTGGTTCGTCGTCCTTCCGAACATGTTTCGTGTATTCTTCATAAGAGCCGTGGCGTTTTAAAATATCTTTAATCTGATTATCGTAATCCACCTGCGCTTCAATCTCCTGTTGTGTATGCCCGACCTTGGCCATCTGACTCCGTGTATTGTATTCCCCTTGCTTCAGCCAGTTGATCGCTGGTGATACCAGAATGCTAAATGCGAGATGTTCCTTACCTGCAAGCCTCGGAATGACCCAGCCGGCCTGACTTGCTCCCCATACACCAATCCGGGAACCGTCAATCATCGGTTGTTTTTTGGCCCAAGCAATCGCCTGTTGTGCTTCAACGACACGATCATCGATACTCTGATTCAGCCAGTTCCCCTCTGAACCTCCGATGCCACGTTTGTCCAGTGACAAGGACGCATAACCGAGCGAGGCAAGACGTTCCCACAGCGGTTTGTAACCTTCACTATGCGTTGCATCGATGGGGCCATCTCCATGGATGAAGACCACTAAACCAAGCTTTTCTGTCCCGGTATCCTTTTTAGCAAGGGTAAGAATACCCGTTAATTTCCCTTGTGGGGTGGGAATCTCCACGGATCGTTCTATCATGTTATAGTCTTGCTGTGCAATGATATATAGGCTTGTACCCGCACATAATACAATGATGATAAGGAATGAAATCCAAATTTTTTTATGTTTAAACCTGTGGTGTTTCAATGTTGTTGTCTCCTCTACGGGTCATGTAATTCCACTCATTTTCACCAAGGAACATAGCGGTTAATAGGCTGTTCGTGCTACTTTGTTTGCGAAAATGATACCGTTCATACATCCGTACCGCTTTCTGGTTGTGACGAGCTACATGCAGACTGAGGTAAGATAACTGAGCCGTTTGAAACATGTATTGCTCTGCGTAAGCCAACAGCTGTCTGCCAACGCCTTTGCCTTGATGGTGCGGATCTACAGTGATGTCTTCGATATAACATTCACCTACCTCAGGCTCGTGTTTGAGTAAATGTATACCTGCCATGATACGAAGCAACTTCCAGCACCCGATGTGACTGCGCATGCTCCACCAATTGAGCCGGGGATTATTAGCCTTTTGGATAACCTCGCTCCCCTTCCACTTTAAAGCCATCGTGCCTACGAGCACATCATTTTCTAGCGCTACGAACCGCAGACTGCCTGTCTGATGCGGACTGTAAAGTAACAATTGTTCAAAAACAAAAGCCATGTCCGTTGTAGACACAGAAAATAACTTCTGAAATTTGTGCCCGAAGCCATAAGCCATTATTTTTGCCGCAGCCGGATATTGCTTAAGGGTTATAGGTTCGATCCGGATGAGATTCGTTTGATTTAATTTGCTGTTCATGAGATTCGTCTTATTGAAATGTGTGTTGAAAAGATGGCTCATTACTATTCCGCCTCCGGGTTCGAAACATACGAGAGAAGCTCATAATGGAGCTGGTCAGGTGTAAACAGCGATAAATATGATTTTTCGACCATAATCAATGGCCCTGAACATAGGTAACCCTTATCTTCAGCATAAGCATAGAACTCTTGAATTGTTTTGGCGATTCGTTCTTCATTTTGTACAAAAAGTGTACAGGAAAGATATGAACCGGTAGGCAATATCAGATCACTCTGCCTGTTCTCCTCTTGCGTATACAATCCGATGGTGCCTGAATCGTTGTACACATAATGAATATCCGCTTCGAACAGATTGGAAATGTTGCCTCGATGCTCGACTAACCTTTGAGCTCCCAGACTTTCAGCATCTTGCATCTCAAACCACAGAGACAATGAAACTTCGTCACGATGAATGATCGAATAAGCACCTCCCTCTGTCTGGATGGATTTTTGGGAAATGGACTCTTTTTCCTCAAGCAACTTCTCAATAAAATGTTTGGTGTCCCGCAGCCTTCGGATCTCCGCCTCTGTATCTGTCAGCGCCTGACGGAAAATCGGCATGATCTGCTCGGCCGTCAGATGGGACAGGCAATCTTGGATCACTTGCACAGACAAGCCCATCTTACGCAGCAATAAAATATGAGCTAAACGGTACACTTCATTCATTCCATACATTCGGTATTGATTTTCACCTGTAAAAGCCGGGTGTAATACCCCTTTTTCTTCGAAATAACGAATCTGATGTACGGATACTTGCATGAGCTTAGCCAGCTCGCTAATCGTAATTACATCTTTCATTTCATTCATCGTAAACTCCACCTTTGTTCTCTTATCTATAGTTAGCATAAACCTTAGGTCTGACCTAAGGTCAAGATTAATTTTCAATTTCTTATGATCCTTTATGTATGTCTGGAAATATGAATGTACGGAAACATCACAAAGAAGGGAAAACCATTTTGCGGTTCACCCTTCACGTACGTATTTTGCAAGAATTTCGAAAAAAAGTCCGGTTAGCTTGCCTATCTCTTGAACTTCATATTTCCTTTGTGATATGCGCTAATCAGCATAGGGATGGCGATCAGCAAACTGACGATGATCGGTACAATGGATGCCTCCAGTCCGAAGCTTCCCCCTGTCAACCAAGGCGCTCCGGATAGCTGTACATCAAAAAAGCCTTGCGTTGCTATGCCTGACACCGGTATACCCAGCATTCCCTCCAGTGCATTCCATGCAAAATGTAGTCCGATGACAAACCACAGATTACGCCGCCACAGAAACCCGGCTCCGAGCAAAATGCCTGCCTCTATGACAATAGCAACGGAACTCCAGAGTGTTGCTCCGGGATTTGGCAGATGAGCCAAACCGAAAAATAGCGAAGTTATAGCCAAAGCGATCCAGCTTCCAAGTCGCTTTTCAATCGCTTGCAGGAACAGGCCTCGAAAGATCAATTCCTCCACAATGGCTGCACCGATCGCCAAAGCCACAATAGAACCAACCGCGTTCGTCGCTGACCATGTAAAGCTGTATCCACCAAGCAACGTGATGATCCCGACAGAAACACCAATCAAGATCAGACCAACTCCTGAGCCTAAGATTAATTCGATTCCTGCATGTCGAAGTTGCAATTCCTGTACCTTGCGCCCTGCCATGAATTTCATTACAAACCAGTAGACCGCAATGGAAACGATACCTCCTGCAAGTGCCAGCATAATCGACAGAATGCCTTGCGAATCAACGAACAGCTTTTGGGTCATGAAACCGGACAGGCCCAGGAGAGTAACACCTGTAAACATCCATACGAGCGGAAACTGCATTATTTTTCTCACCTCAACCGAACCTCCTCACATGATTGGACTAGTACCCTTAGTATATATGTATGATGTGAATATTGCTTTCAAGCAATCCTTCGCAATGGATCGTCGTATTTACAATACTTTGGAGCAAAGTAACCATTCAGCCGGTTGGCAGTTTCGAATCTAACGCAAAAAAGCCGCTTATGTGCGGCTTTGCTTCATAGAGTTAGGCACCTTGCTCTCCAATCATCTGCAGTTCAATCTTCTTCATCTCGTAAAAATAACCTTTACGTTCCATCAACTCTTCGAACGAGCCTGTTTCGACAATCTGGCCTTGATCCATGACCACAATCTGATCCATCCGTTCAAGTCCTGTCAAACGGTGACAGACGAGTAGCAGCGTGTCCTCAACCGCCTGTGTCAGCAAGTTCTGTAGCACACGTGCTTCCGTAACGTAGTCCAGCGAAGAAGTTGGTTCGTCCAGCAACCATAACCTGCCCTTGCGTAACATGGCACGGGCCAGAGCCAGCCGCTGCTTCTCGCCATCGGACAGATTTTCTCCTTTTTCGTATACGGAGTCGTCCAAAGATGTATTGAACAGTTGAACTTGATGGAGTATATCTTGCACATATTCATCGGAGTGAGACTCACCACTGAGTAGCAGATTATCGCGAATCGTTCCCCGGAAAAAGTGGCTTTGTTGCAACACAGCACGGGTATTTTGCCATATGTTTGTTTCATTCCATTCATTCACCGAGATGGCATTGAATTTTATTTTGCCAGCAGCAGGCGTCCGTAGCTTGAGAAGTAAATCCAAAATGGTAGATTTTCCAGAGCCACTTGGCCCGACAATCGCCGTTTTGGAGCCAGGTGCAAGGTAGAGTGAGACGTCATTTAGCGCAGATCTCCACTCCCCTTCATATTGAAAAGAAACATGAGACAGTTCAATGGTTACCGCTTCCCCTTCTGCATCGACCTCCAGAGATAAATGGGTTTTAGATGATGAATGAGATTGATCATCGTATCCTTTGTTCTGCTGATCAGGCACGGTTTCAGCCAAACGTTTCGCAGCATTCTCGCTGTCCAACTTATACGCTGGTAACACGGCCATTGCTGCGGATTCTTCAAACATCGTTTGTGTTGCCAGAATCAACATCGCAAGATACACACCGGCAAAGACTCCGTCTGCAATGAGAAAAGCACTGATGACCAGCACACCCCATGTGACCATATAGGTGACAAAAACATGCATGGATTGTCCCAGCACCAATTGTTTAGCGGCACGTTGTTGCTGCGTTGCGAGTTCAGCCGAATCCTGCTGAAGCTGCCGCTCACGCTCTGCCAATTGTCCATATACTTTCAAGTCACGGAAACCATACAATACTTCGGTAACTTCTGTAGATAGCTTCGCCCGGTGCTGGCGTACATGTTCGTTGATCTTACGTTGACCGATCAGCACCAGGTTTGGGACAACAAAGGCTGTAATCAACATACCAACGATGAGTAAACACGCAATCCAGAATGAAAAAACGGCTGTAAACAGGACGGTGCTCAGGAATACCATCACCACCATAATAGGCGGATAAGCAACACGCAGAAAATAATGCTGCAAGCTCTCTACATCACCTACAATACGTGCCAGCAGATCTCCGCTTCGGTTTTTGTTCAAAATTCCAGGCGTAACCGGAATAAGCTTGGCAAAAAATGAGGTTCGTAAACGGCTGAGGATGGAAAAGGTTGCCCGGTGAGAGGCAAGTCTCTCGCCATAACGGCTAGCCGCACGCACGAATCCAAGCAGTTTGACCATCGACGTTAGAACGATCAAGGTGTACAGTGGCGGTGCAAATACCGTTTGCGAGATAAGATATCCGCTTGCGGAGAAAAGGGCTACACCTGCTGTGCCAGCAATGAATCCGCATAATATAGAAAGCAAAATGTCTTTGCGTTCCTGCATCATTGCCTTGGACAGAACAGCTAACTCTTTCATGCGATCCCTCCTGTTCTCTGAAGTTGTACCATCTCGGCATATACAGGCACTCGTTCTAACAGCTCCTGATGTGTTCCCGAATCTGCAAGTACACCATCCGACATGAACCAAATCTGGTCTGCTTGCTGAATCGTATATAACCTGTGTGCCACCGTAATGATGGTGGCCTGTTGTGACAATGCTGCGATAGAACGTTGCAAAATCTGTTCGGTACGCAGGTCGAGTCCAACTGTAGGTTCATCAAACAGGATGAGGGCAGGCTTCTTCAGAAAAGCGCGAGCGAGAGCTAATCGTTGTTTTTCTCCCCCAGAAAGCCCACGCCCTCCTTCCCCAACAGGAGTATCCAACCCTTTATCCAATTGAGCAATAAGTGAAGTGAGTCCTGCGCGTTCAGCCGCTTTCTCTATCTCCGCACGGGGTTCATCCCTTCCTGAACCTATAGTTATATTTTCAGCTAATGTGCCTGCAAAAATATAGGGATGTTGTGTAATATAACTGATCTGTTTAAACCAGTCGTCCTCGTTTATTTGTACAAGCGGTCTTCCGTTAATACAAACTTCTCCCGAGGTTGGATGTAACAAACCGGAGATTAGGCTCAATAAGGTTGTTTTACCTGAGCCGCTTGGACCAACAATGGCGAGCCTTTCTCCTGGTTTTATCGATACATGTCCCGTTTCAAGTGCAAACGAACCTGGGGCATAATGAAACCGGACATTTTTTAATTCAATGAATGACGGCATATCTGACTTCGTTGACGACGATCTAGGCAAAAATTGGTGATGTGACGAATTCTCCTCATCTTTCTTGGGCTGTGAATTCTCACTTCGTTGTTCGCTTTCTCCAATTAGTTGCTCCACTTTACGAATAGCGCCCATGCTTGTTCGACCGCTGTGAAAGGCGGTACCTGTATTTTTTAACAAACTGTAGAACTCCGGAACGAGCAACAGCAATAGAAAAGCGGTATGAAAAGTCATCGATTTATACACGAGTAGCTGAATGGCAAGCTCTAACGCAACGATACCGATACTTAACATGACAATCGCTTCAAGCATAAACGTATTCGTAAAAGCAATCTTCAAAATGCTCATCGTGCTATCCCGATAACCCAGACTGCTGCGTTCGATCTCCTGTTGCTGACGATTCACCCGTCCGAATATTTTCAATGTCACCAGACCTTGCAGCGAGTCGAGGAACGTACCGGAAAACTCCGCCAGCTGTGCATACTTTTCTTCGGATTTATTTTTGGTCTGCAAACCAACGAGAATCATGAACAATGGAATAAACGGTGCTGTACACAACAGAATCCAGCCTGTGTTGGCATGCAGTGTGAAGGCAACTACCAAAATCACAATCGGAATAATCGACGCTTCCATCATGCGCGGCATGTACTGACTGAAATAGCTGTCCGCCTCATCGACGGCGTCTAGGGCAACGCTGACCTTGCCTCCCGTCTGCCCTTGCAATGCAGAGAACATGGAAGCTTGAATCAGATTTTGTAACACCTTGGCACGCATATTTGTTTTCGCACGTGCAGCCATATGCAAACCAACTTTCCCGTTGCCGTATGTTAACAGCGTACGTAGAGCCATAACGGTGAGTAATAACCCGAGAAGCGGCATGATCGATGATAAGGTTGCCTTTTCTACAAAAATACGCTGTACAGATTCTGCCATAAATACAGCCTGGCTTATGATCGCTGCACCAAGGGCCAGTGAAAAGGCCATAAGGAGAAGTCTGCTTTTTCGGAGTGAAGACATCTGCTGTTGAATCAGAATCGATTTTTGCCGACCTGACTGTTTTCCTTGCTGTTTGGTTCGCTCTTTCCTTTGCCTTTTCACAGGATGACCCTCCCTTTTATTTGTTGCCTTTGACATAATCCGCATCAAACAGGAACAGTTTGAACACCAGAATCAGAGATGGAATGAGCAGGCATAGTCCTCCGATAAAGACGACTACCAGTGCGAAACCCATGGCTGGCGAGGTGGCACTGCTCTGAATCGTGATGTACGGATCAAGGATGTATGGATATTGACCGATGCCATATGCAAAAAAGGCACAGAAAAACTGTAGCATGATGCAAATAAAAGCAAGTCCGTAGCGGCGTTCGTTGTACAGCAACCACATGGCAACCATGAAGAAGGCTACGGATATAGCGAGAAGCCACCAGAGATCCATCATATTTTGAAAATGGCGTTCATTGTGCTGACCCAAATATATAAATGCAGTCAGCGCTAAAATAATCGTAGGTGTGCTCCAAAATAAGGAATAATTCCGCATGAGCTTCAAGGCACCTTGATCTTCTGCCCGTGAGGCGTAGAAGGTCAGAAAGGTTCCACTGATAAACAATACAGAGACAATCGCCAGTCCAACGATGCTCCAGGATAACGGATTGGTGAACAAAGCCCAGTAATCCAGTGTAACTGTCTCCCCCTGCTTCAGGATAAAGCCACCTTCGGACAAAGTCAGAGCTACGGACAAAGATGCCGGAATCAACAAACCCGTTGCTCCATATAGAAACAGGTACACGATGTTGTTCTTGGAACCGTAATTTTCAAAGGCATAGAACGAGCCACGGATCGCTAGAAGTATAACGGCGATACTTCCGGGAACGATCAAGGCTGCGCCATAATAAGAGGCCGTATCTGGGAAAAATCCAACGATACCGATATAGAAAAAGACAAAAAATACATTCGTAATCTCCCATACTGGCGATAGATAACGAGAGATTAATCGATTGATCAGATGATCCTGCTTGGTCAAGCGTGCATAAAAGGCGAAAAATCCAGCTCCGAAATCGATTGACGCAACGATCAAATATCCGTACAGAAACAGCCAGAGCACTGAAATACCAATCAACTCATAACTCATCGGGATGGCTCTCCTTTCTCCGCAACTGTTGCTGTTTTATTTTGTTTGGCCTGCAACCATCGTTCCATTTCAAGCTCAGCAGGATTGTTATTGAACAAGCGTTTCAACACGAGAGCACAGATCACGCCAAGCACGATATACAAAAGCAAGAAAACAAAAAATAAAATTCGTACACTCGGAGAAGATGTAGCGGCTTCTTCGACACGCATGTACCCCCGAATAATCCATGGCTGTCGTCCGATTTCGGCATAAAACCAGCCCATCTCCACAGCGAGGAAAGCAAGCGGTGCGCTGATTGCAACTAGGCCAAGCATCCACTTGTTCAGCGGATTACGCTTCTTCCATAACACAAACAGAAAATATAGGCTGGAGATCGCGAGTAGAGCAAATCCGATGCCAGCCATCAAATCGAATAGATAATGCACCAGCAGTGGCGGTTGTTCATCGGGTGGAAATTCGTTCAGCCCGGTGACTTCAGCATTAAAATCTCCATAGGCCAGAAAGCTGAGCAACTTGGGCAGATGCAACGCACCTATAATCTCATGTTCTGCATTCAGCCAACCAAGCAGGATCAAATCCGCGCCGCTCTCTGTCTCAAAATGCCATTCTGCAGCGGCCAACTTCTCCGGTTGGTGTTCAGCCAAAAACTTCGCAGATACATCTCCGGCAAGGGTGTTCAGCAAACTGAATACCAGAACCACGGCCATCATCAGGTTTAAGCCTTTCTTGTGGTAAGCAGATGCACCTCTCTTCAACATCGCCAGAGCCGCAATCCCGGCGAGCAAAGCCGCCCCTGTCAGATAAGCCGAGCTTAAGACATGGAACACTTTAGAGAACGTTGCTGTATTCAGCATGGCTTGCACGGGATTGACCGCTGTAAATTGACCAGCCTGCATCACAAATCCTTCCGGTTGGTTCATGAATCCGTTCACGGTTGTGATGAAAACGGCTGACATGCCTGCCCCGGCGACAACCGGGATCGTAAGCAGCCAGTGAATATACGGGTTTTTGAATCGATCCCATGTATAGAGATAAATGCCGAGGAATATCGCTTCAAAAAAGAAGGCGAACACTTCCATAAATAGCGGCAATGCGATGACATTACCAGCCAGCTTCATGAAATTCGGCCACACCAAGGCCAGCTGCAGGGATATCGCTGTACCTGTCACCACCCCCACAGCCACCGAAATGACAAAACCTCGTGACCATCTTTTTGCCATAAGTATGTAGTGGGGGTCTTTCTTCCGAATTCCGATAAATTCAGCAATCGCAATCATCAGAGGTATACCCACGCCAAGTGTTGCAAAAATAACGTGAAATCCAAGTGTCAAACCCGTTACGAGTCTGCTCCATAACACAGTATCGACTGCCATTTTGCATTGTCTCCTCTCAAATTCCATTCGATTCATTATGAGAAAAAAATCACAAACCAAAATACAAGGATAGGTTGCCACATGTCCAGTGCATTTAATTCTGTAACACTTGAACGCTATCCAAGGTTGGATGTTCCCTACTCCCAGATTTACGCCACCCCTTAATCTTTGGCTTAGACCTAATAATCAAAATTATTATATCCTTAATTTTAAGCAATTCAATCACTGATACCCCCTTGTTCATAAACGTTCAAGAAAGGCTCAACTCTTTCTGACAACTTCGTGAAAATAGGCACAATCACCCTTTAGGGCTATTGCATTATTGAGCATAGCCGTGATATTGGGTGATTGCACATTTATTGCGTGTGAATCCTTGAGACATTATCCAACCAACATTAGAAATGATCTGTGTTACACTGGAGTTAATTCTGTCCTCCGACAGAGAGACATGCAATTCATAACGATTCATAACGATGATAACGTTGCATAGTGTAAGGAGATGTTCTATTGAGTAGTATTAAAGATAAATTTGATTACATGTCGGAGACCGAAAGACTCGTGATCCGCCCACTACAAGATGAAGATTACGAGAACTGGCTTCACGAATTCGAGAGCCGTTCTCCCTCCCAGCATCGACACGATCCTGGAAAAATGGATATGAGTGAATGTACATTAGAATGGTTCGAGCGTCTGGTAGCAAGGCATCAGGAACTGGCGCTTAACGATAAAGTATATGTCTTTGGGGTTTTCCGCAAAGAAGACGGCACTCACTTGGGCATGATCGATATTGCCACCTTGGCGAGAGAACCTTTTCAGTGGGCGAGCTTTGGGTACACCATTCACAATCAGCACTGGAAAAAAGGATACGGCAAAGAAGCAGTAAGTCAGGTCCTCCGTATTGCAGCCGAGTCTTTAAAATTCCACCGTTTGGAAGCACATATCAATCTGGATAACCTGTCCTCAATCAAGCTGGCTGAAAGTGTCGGTCTGGAGTTCGAATGTATTCGCAAAGGTTTTATCTATGAACATGAGGAATGGACGGATCATCTGGTTTATTTCAAGAACCTCTTTTAAGAAGCTTACCGTTTAAAACATATCATCTAAAAAAAGCAGCTACCATCCAAGGTAGCTGCTTTTACTTAATATCAGATTAGAGCAAGTGAACTAATAAAATACATTTACTTCACTATGTGGATTCAGATCAGGGATACACTACATATATTATCAACCCATATTCACATGTATTAATGTGACTTTTTTTGAATACAGACCTCGAAGATTTTGCAATAATACATGGATAAATGTACTAATTATATTGTTATCTTTTTCCTGGTTCAGTTACACGCGCTTAACAGCGAATTCATTTAAGATATGCCGTACCTGATAGGTGCCCTCTTCTAATTCAGATTGTACAAATGACTCCACAGCATCCTTCTCCACGTCATACAGTACTTCAATTTCTTTGGAGAACAGAAGATGTCCTTCTTTCATTTTGTGAGACAATCCAGCAATCTTCTTCGGCCTCGGCGTTTCACCCAGAATCTGTTGTAGTGCTTGAACATACGTTTCCAATGCGCGAGCTCCTACCACTTTGATTCCCTGTTGCTCTTGATTGACAATAATAATGGAGGGGAAACCTCGAACGCCAAGCCGGGCGGTCATCTCAAAATCTTCTTCTAACATGTCTTGTGCAGATTGCTGAGCAGCGCTGTGCACGATTTCTTTTCCATTGAGACCCAATTGATCCACAAGCTCAATCAACACGGCATCTTCTCCAATATTTCGATTCATCGCAAATACGGCTTCACGTGCAATTCTTAGAAAGGCTTGTTCTTTCCCAGGATATATCCGCTCTATGACTTTGAACACACGAGAAGGCGGATAGGAAGACTGGATTGGGTTCTCAAGCCAAACGGAACCGTCAATCGGCATCCGTGAGTGCTCGCCCACTTCTCTCCAATGGCCTGCCACATCAGCAGGTTTCTGAATACCATTTGCCCCATCGGAGAACCCTTCCCAGCTTGCTAACAAACCACCCATTTTAGTCTCCACATTAAAATAATGACCGTACTCTTCTACAAATCGATTCAACACAGGTTCCAGTGCCCAGCAGTGTGAGCATATGGGGTCTGTAGCATAATAAAGTGTTATTTTTTTCTCTTCCTCCATTAGATTAATCACTTGCATTTCTTCTTCATCACTTACACCACATACACCCGTTTCCAAATCACACATCATGGATTCATTACTCATCATTATCCCATCCTTTTTGATCTTATCTATTGAATTAATTTTGTGTTAGTATGATTATAATATCTACAATCTACAGAACAAGTACGATTCTTTTTCTGACTAAGTATCAAAAAGTATACTAATGGAGGTTTTCGCGTGAAATATGATTTTAATTTTGATCAACTCTGTCCAGCTACGTATGCTTTTCAGGTGATTGGCGGCAAGTGGAATCTGCCGATTCTGGCGATCCTGAGTGAAGATGACAGTATTCGATATAACGAATTAAAAAGAAGGCTGCCCGGCATCACACCAACGATGTTAACGAATTGTTTGAAAGATTTGATTCAATACGGAATCGTGCATCGGGAGCAATATAACGAAATTCCGCCAAGAGTCGAATATTCACTCACACTATCTGGCAAAGAACTGGTTCCTTTAATTGAATCGATGGTGTTATGGGGTCAAAAAAATATGCAGCAAGCTTCGGATTCATATTAAAACGGATAAGTGTCTGGTGCTATCGTATGCTGTTAGCGGAATTCCTGACTTCCACTTGTGTACCAGATCAGGGTTGGCAATGAATGGTCGGCCAAAAGCCGCCAGATCAATTACACTGCCCTTAATTGCCTCTTCTGCTGTCTCCAGACTAAGATTTCCTACTCCGATCATGATGTGTTCCCATTGTGTCCGAATGGCCTGATGGAAGTTGAGTCCATCTAACCAGACACTTGCATAACTTTCGGTTGAAGGGTGCAGAATGGTGATGCCCGTTTCACGAAACAGCGCCAGATAGGCGTGGAGAGTCTCGACTCTAGAGGCCCATGAATAAGAAGGATCATCATCTTTTTTTTCGGAAAACCGGATGCTTATGCGTTCCACGCTGATTTCTTTTTTTACCGCCTCAATAATCTCTCTCAAAAAACGAAGTCTCTCCTGAAGACCGCCACCATATTGGTCTGTTCGTTTGTTCGTACGCTCATTGATGAATTGATCAATCAGATACCCATGTGCTGCATGGAGCTCAACCCCGTCAAACCCTGACAAAACTGCATTGCGCGCAGCCATCTGAAAATGATAGACGGCATCCTCGATCTCCAATGGAGTCATGGCTTGAGGGCACTCATAGGGCTTGTGAAGTTTATGCACCTTCCCCTCCGCTTGGATGGGTGAAGGTGCTTGGGGCTTCCTTCCGATCAAGTCGGAATGCGAGAGGCGCCCCACATGCCATAATTGTGCGATGATCGTACCGCCGTGTCGATGAACAGCCTCTGTTACCTTTTTCCATGAAGCGATCTGTGCCCCCGTGTATAATCCAGGTATCCCGTATGTCCCTTTGCCTGAAAGCATCGGATTAATGCCTTCCGTAATGATCAAACCTACGCCATCTCTAGCTCGTTGTTCGTAATAAGCAGCAATCTCATCGGTTACCGTTCCGTCCTCATCCCGTGCAAAACCTCTGGTCAGTGGAGCCATCACGATACGGTTGCGAAGCTTCCATTGGTTGATCGTTACAGGTTGAAACATATTTAAATTGGATTTAGACATGTCATTTCCTCTTCTCTGTTTGAAATTAAAACTATTGTAGAACGAATAAGACATATCGTAAAATGATTAGAATATATAGGACTATCACTGAGAGTGATACCTTTCCTTAAAGGAATAACGAAGAACAATCGTTCTTTTTTTCGCCTAAAAAAATTGCTGTTCGGGAGGCTGTCATGGAACTATCTGATATTGATATTATGCTGGCCGTTGGACGCTCGGGCAAAATCTCACAAGCAGCCAAAGAACTAAACTACGCCCAGTCTAATGTCACGACACGGATCAAAAAACTGGAGGAAGAATACCAGGTACAGTTGTTTAACCGATCTTCCAAAGGGGTGATACCCACGGAAAAAGGGACGCAGTTTCTTTCTTATGCGGCACGGATTCGAGGTCTACTACATGATTTGCAACAAGAGATGGCCGATCCGGAGGAACCATCGGGTACGTTGAAAATCGGAATCGTCGAGACCGCTGCTTCACGTCGTTTCATCGAGATTTTGAATGAGTATCAGATGACGTATCCAGACGTATCCATTTCGCTGGTGAACGCTACCTCCCCCAAAGTACTAAGGCATAAAATTCGGTCTTCTGAACTGGATGGTGCTTTCATTAGCGGGGCCTGCGTGAAGGAAGGGTTAAAGGTGGAATATGAGATGCAGGATACGGTTCACATCATCTCGAAACGAATGGAGTCACCTTTGGAGTCATTTTGTCAACTTTCATGGGTTGTCTTTCCCCAAGGATGTCCGTACCGTGAAATTACAGAGAAGTTTTTGGCAGAGGAGGGGCTGTCGGCCAAAAGATTGATCGAAGTCAGTACAATGGAAAATCTACTTAGCTGTGTAGAATCCGGAATCGCTGTGACAATTATGCCCTGTAGCGTTGTTCACAATAAACCTGAGGCATACACGTTACACAATCTATCCGATGTACTCACACCGACTACAACCACATTTGTACGGGGTGAAAATCGATATGTCAGCAGTGCGCTACAGCAGTTCATGAGGCTGCTAAATGAGAAGTGTGCAACCTTCTAGGTCTTCATTGCGAACAACTTTTCTGACTCTTCGACCGTATGTGCATCAAAAAAGAGAGCAGCCAGATGGCTGTTCTCTTTGTATACTGTAGCTCGTTCTACATACCCAGGTAGCTCATTCTGCTCATCCAAGCAGCTCTTTTATTTACTTAAGACTGTTCCAAAATTGCTGGAATGCCCCCTGCTCCACTTTAAAAAATACAGGCGCAAAGCCGTAACGTACCATGCCTTCCTCTCCGAACAGGACAAGTTTAACCTTGGTTTTATCCTCAAGAGTCAAATAAATCATTTTACGATCTTCTCTACCATAGAGACGTTCATCCAGTTCAGGACTGGCTGCTACCGGAGCTGCTAGAGATAGTGCATCAATAAAGTTGTTCAGTGAGTCGTCTACCGGAAACTGCTGGAGCTGCTGCAACCCGTTATTCCAGCTATCAAAGCTCTCCCACTGTGCCGCAGTCACATGATCCTTCATGTTCAGCTTGCCGAGGAGATCAGATAGGCCGCTGACCGATATACCATTGGTTTTATCAAACAGTTGTGCATAGACTTGACCGTCTATTTCCGTATAAGACATAATCCGAAAATCAGAATCGTATCCTTTCACGGTGTAAATATCTGCTGTACCAATCGTCGAGGCCAGCTCTTTGTAGTCATCCTCACCACTTCGCTCATGGATGCCACCAGTCGTTTTGCCCAGTTTCTCACCGCGGAGCGACAAGGCATCTGCACCATCCACCGTTGTCGCAGATTCGGTGTAGACGTTGCCATGATAAACAACTAGTCCAATCATGTCTGCCTTAACATTCTTATCATTACTGGGTAACTCAGTCTTCGGAATCTCTACGGGAACAATGTTTGAGTTTTCAGTCTTGATCACGGTCTGACCTTCGGAAATCGAGCCCTTGATAACGTCTCCGGAATTTAACGCAGTCTCTTTTGCAGGTGCAGTCGTTCCACCCCATTGTTGCCATACCGTTGGTGCTGTCAATCCAATGCTTGCTGCGACTACAACACTCGCTGCGATGTACAGCGATTTACGAGGGCGTTTCGTGGATTGACGCTGGACATTCACGTTCTGTTCGATTCTTTTTTTCATCTGGTCATCTGTTTTCATCTGATCCACCGCTTTCTTATATCGTTGTTTGAATTGTTGTTCATTCATGGTTGTTCCTCCCCTTCAAGCTCCAGTTTTAACAGTTGTCTCCCCCGTTGTAATCTCATCTTCACAGCTGATTCACTAATCTCTAAAATCTTGCTAATGTCCCGGATACCATAGTCTTCGTAATAATAGAGATGAACTACCGATCTATATTTCACGGGCAGAGACAACACCAGTTCAATCAAAGCCCGATCTTCAGAATTATCCAGCGTGATGGGCTCCACGGCTTCCAGCTTGACTTCCCGTTTACGCCAGCCTTTACGAAGCAAGGATTTGCAATGATTGGTAATCACCCGAATCATCCATGCTTTTTGATGTTCCGCATCGTTGAACGCAGGCGCTTTTTCCATCCATTTGATGAATGTGTCCTGAGTAGCTTCTTCCGCGTCTTCCCGCCTGCCGAGGTGAACCATTGCAATCCGGAACAGCGTATCCGCGTATGTATCATAGATGTTCATAACTTCATCACTTGGTTGAGATGTTGTTTGCTGCATGGTTGTTGTGCCCTCCTTTATACCCTAAACACTCTTACGGACGACATTTGGTCACATTTTGTTTTCACTTTTTTTATCTTCGCTTGCATAAACGCAAAAAAGGCTATTTCGCTGACGACACAACCAAGTGCGTGTCATTGAAATAGCCCGTTTCATATTAACATTAACGGTAAAATGCTCCCCTTCAAAACGGTTAATTTGCGAACTAACTTATTTCCAAATAATCGAGATATGCGTCCCATGTACCGTCATCTGCTGTTACGATCAGTTCAATCACCTGATTTCCGGTACCATGACTGATATTATTCAGCGTATACACTGCGGGACTGCTACCTCCAAAATAAAACGTGCCTTTCGTCTGCCCGCCAATCTTTAGATCCACTCTGGCCATATTGGCATTGTTCGACGCACCTCGCAAAGCGAATGAATGCGTTCCGCTTGAGAAGTTATGCGTCGTCCGCACGGCATCATTATTAGCATACAGGACAACACCGTTGAACGGGGAGCTGATGTTCCCGGTATACTGTCCGCTCTTGGTCATATTCTCCGTTTCGATTCTCACCGTCGTTGCGGGTGGATTGTTGGTTGCCCCATCCGGTGCAACAGCTCGTCCGGTGGATGGAGAGATCATGCCGGCACACAGGCCACGGTTTTTCAGATTCTGAGCAATCTGTGGAATGGCCTGAAGTGTTGTTTGGTACTGATCATGCATCAAAATAACATCTCCGCTTGCCATACGATTCACGGCAGCTACAATCTGTGAGGCACTTGCCCCATTCCAATCCTGTGAATCGACATTCCACAATACTTCTCTCAATCCGTTCTGGCTAATGACCGACTTCAACGTTGCATTGGTGGCGCCATATGGTGGTCTAAAGAGCGAAGGCGACGAACCAGTAATCGAACGAATCGTCTGTTGGGTACGCGTAATCTCGGATGCCATCTGTGAACTGTTCAGCTTGGTCATATCCGGGTGAGTATAGGAATGGTTGGCAATCCACATCCCGGCGGATACCTGCGCTCGAACCAAAGCCTGATTGTTTTGCGAATTCTGCCCGGTATTAAACATGGTAGCGCGTAGACCCGACTGTTTCAATGCATTAAGTATATTGTTGGTATTGTTGGAAGGGCCGTCATCAAAAGTTAAAGCTACATAACCGTTTGGACAACTGGCATCAGCTGCAGTGGCAGAAGGAAGTGGCGGAATAGCGAATAACGAACCTAAAAGGGCAACAGACATGGCAGCTTTAATGAGTTTGGATTTAAACATGAATACACCTCCAGTAAAGTAGTTAACATAATAATTATTTTGGATTAATCTAAATTCATGTTATTACAGACACATAAGCCTCCTCTCTTTTATTCGTAACCCCTTTTATAAAAGCGCTTACATAAATGAATAAAAAAATGCTATTGTCAGCACAGTAGCGCTTGTTCGGGTTGAATCTAGTATATACGATGATTTAATAGAAGTAAATTCAAATTATTACAATATATCCTATTTAGTTATCTGAAAAATCTATCTTTTTCTCTCTATCGGCTTATTCAAGCTATATCCAAAAAAAGAAACTCCTTGATGCAGAGCTACTAACCACATAGATGATTAGCCCTGTATCAAGGAGACGTTATTTCTTCGAATGCGTACGAGTCAGATCATGAGTCAAACATTGTTATTATTGTCAGTCGCAATGAATAAGAGTAATGCCCTGCGACTATTTGTTAAAGGTAACCTTTTCAACGCTGCCATCCAACATAATGGATGTATCACGCGGTTTTGTTTCCGCAATTTTACGTCCTTCTCTGAAGGAGTACAGAACCGCTGCCTGTTTGCGAACCGCCTCGTATTCATTCTCCGCTTCCAAAATGATGAAGTTTGCTGGCTTGCCTTCTTCAACACCGTAACGATCCTCAATGTGCAGTGTTTTGGCACTATTTTTCGTAATCAGGTCGATGGAATTCACAATCTGGTCGTATCCCAGCAACTGTGAAGCATGTATGCCCATGTGTAGTACTTGCATCATATTGCCCGTACCTAGCGGATACCATGGATCGAAGATATCATCATGTCCGAAGCAGACGTTCAGACCCGCTTCTTGCAGTTCCTTCACTCGTGTGAGTCCTCTTCTCTTCGGATACGTGTCAAAGCGTCCCTGCAGGTGGATGTTCACCAGCGGATTGGACACAAAGTTCAGATTGGCCATCTTCAGCAGACGGAACAGCTTGTATGTGTAAGCATCGTTGTAAGATCCCATCGCTGTTGTATGACTTGCCGTCGTGCGTGAGCCTAGTCCGCGTTCATACGCTTCCTTGGCAACAACTTCAATGAAACGGGATTGCTCATCATCAATTTCATCACAGTGAATATCGATGAGACGGTCGTATTTTTCAGCCAGGTCAAAAGCCACTTTCATAGAATCAACGCCGTACTCACGCGTAAACTCAAAATGCGGAATGCCGCCCACAACGTCTACGCCCATTTTAAGTGATTCTTCCAGCAATGCTGCACCGTTAGGATAAGAGTGAATGCCTTCCTGCGGGAAAGCTACCAGTTGAATGTCGATGTACGGTGCCAGTTCTTCCTTCACTTCAAGCATCGCTTTAACGGCGATCAGACTTGGATCGGTCACGTCTACATGTGTTCTCACATGCTGAATGCCTTGCGCCATCTGCCACTTCAAAGCTGTTTTGGAACGTGTTTTCACGTCCTCATGGGTCAGAAATGCTTTACGTTCCGACCAGCGCTGGATGCCTTCGAACAACGTACCGCTCAGATTCCACTCCGGCTCCCCTGCTGTCAGGGTTGTGTCCAGGTGAATATGTGGTTCAATGAATGGTGGCAGCACAAGTGCTCCGCCTACATCCAGTATCTCTTCGCTTGTACCCTCAGCTAACTGTAGATCTTGTGTAATCTGCTCGAACTTCCCGTCTCTGATGATAATATTCCACAGGCCCTCTTTACCCCGCAATTTTGCGTTCTGTATAATCATGTGTTTTCCCCTTTTCTTTGGATGATGTCATGGACACGATCGCCATGATGACGGTATACGCCACGGCTGTACCAATCAGCGCATTAAGCGGTGTTACCCCGGGAGCCAGCTGTGCAAATGCTACGCCGATAGCCCATGCAGCCATAGCTACCCAGTTTACTTTTTTGAAATTCATGTCGGCAAATGGCGCATATGATCTGCGTTTTACAATGAAGTAGTCCGCAATGATGATCGCTCCAATGGAAGGAATCGCTGCGCCCAGCACGTTCAGGAAACCTACGAAGTTGTTGTACATCCACATCGCGAACACCGTTCCGATGATTCCGTTAATGATAACGAAGAATTTTTTCGATATTTTCGTAATGTTGGCAAAACCTAGACCCGAAGCATATAAAGCATTGTCATTAGTTGTCCAGATGTTGAGGCCCAGCACGATAATTGCAGGAATGAGCAATCCTTGAAGGAACATCACTTCTGATATGTCAGCCAAATTGTACGCCATCGCGCCGACAGCCCCGAACAAGAACATGAGTGAGTTACCGAGGAAAAATGCAATCACCGTCGCCGTAACCGCCTGCCGCGACGTCCGGGAGAAACGTGCAAAGTCTGGCGTGAGCGTCCCGCCGCTTATGAAAGAACCGATACAGATGGTCAGGGCCGCGGCCGCGGTAAGCGTCTGTGTTGGTGTGTAATCCAGCAAACCCTGCAGACCACCCAGTGAGCCTGCCCCCTCAAACATGGAATACCCTCCGAGAATCGCTATGGCAGGTACCGCAATATAACCAAGAATAACAAGAGACTTCATACCGAAGATTGCGGATGCAGTCATCGCCAGTCCAAATACAAAGATCAACAGGTACACATTCCAGTCCATTGCTTTAGCAACCGGAATGGCAAACATCGCCACGCCAACGCCAAACCATCCAACCTGTGTAAAGCCCAGCAGAAACGAAGGCAGATAAGAACCTTTTTCACCAAACGAATACTTCGCAAGCAAATGAGTGGACAATCCTGTCTTGGCAGCGATATGTGCCAGCGCCCCGGTGTAGATGCCAAGCACCAGATTTCCGGCCAGTACAATTGCCATGAATTCCATAAAAGTCAGGCTGACACCGAGTGTTCCACCAGCCAGCATGCTAGCCGAGAAAAACGTGAATCCAAGCATGACGGATAACGTCTTCCAGAAATGATTGCGCTGTGCCTTAGGCACCTCTTGCCATGAAAACTCTTGATCTTGTTTGCTCATCAGAAACCCTCCAGATAAAAGTGTTCTGATACCATAAAAAAAGCAGAAAAAGAGGCTACTCGTCACGCTTTTACGCTGACAAGTAGCCTCTTTATGCATCATAACCCGCGCGAAGACACAGAACATCCCTGTGTAGGAAATGCTCTGATTCTCGCGTGATTACAAAATCCGCTGCCCTTGCCAGCCTCTCTGGACTGAATTAAAGGTACCAGTATTCAATTACATTCTATTATTTTGGAAAATAGTATAACTGTCAATGTCATTTTCATCCAAATTCATTAATAATCGAATCGCGAGAAACCGGTATTTAACTCATAACTCCTGTCATGGCTTGGTCTCCACGTCTTCCCTTGCTGCGTCAAAATATGATGTAGTTTATTAAAAAGAATTAATCACTTGGCAGGAACAATTCGCATAAATGTAGAATATTGTCACAAGCATAATTAAATTGAGGTGTGAAATGAGAAAATTCGTAAGTGTACTCTTGTTCAGTTTATTTTTTCTGATTATCCTGCCCAATGTGGGACAAGCTGCTCCGCAAACTAAGATTATATTGGATGGTCAGGAGCTTGTGTTGCCGTCAGATGTCGAAGTTGTCAATGTAAACAACAATGTCATGATTCCCATTCGTGTTGTTGCTGAGAATTTGAAATTCAACGTGAAATGGGATCAGAAGAGTCAGAATGTGAGCATTGAACAAAATGCCAAGGTCCTTTCTCTCAACGTAGGTAAGAAAGAAGCTAGGGTTCAGAATGAAAAAGTAACACTGAACACGGCACCGAAATTAATCAAAAATACGGTCGTCGTTCCCCTTCGTTTTGTCAGTGAAGAAATGGGGCTGTCCGTAAGCTGGAATAACAAAGAAAAAATTGTTGGCCTGACAAGTACTGAAGTTCCTCCTGTTGCTGAGCCATCCCCTGAACCCGCTGTTCCTGGCGTAGGGAATAACATCGTGTGGAGCAAAGTTAATGATATCAGCTTTGCTAATCAGCAGCTTGTTGTATCTGTTGATACACAAGTTACGCCACAGATCACCCGGCTATCCAATCCCGATCGCATTGTGGTTGATCTGCCAAATACAACGTTTGGAGATATTGGCTCAACTTTGCAGCAAGGGACAACGGGGAAGCTTGATGTCAGCGGTATTGCGAATGTGACAGAAGTTCGATATGCCCTTTTCAAAAATGATCCGGCTCAAGTTAGAGTTGTTATTGAGTTGAATAATTTGAGCGACGTGCAGGTCAGTTCTCAATATGTCAGTGGCAAACTGATTGTTGACTTAGCGCTTACAGCTACGAGCGGAATTCCAATCAATCCCGCTGGAAACGAAGGCGGCAAAAGCATCGTTGTCATTGATCCCGGGCATGGCGGCAAAGATCCGGGCACCATCGGTATCTCCAACACACAAGAAAAAGATTTCACGTTGCCACTTGCTCTCAAAGTTCAAGCCCTTCTGCTGCAGGAGCCGGATATTGAAGTCGTGATGACACGTGACACGGACGTTTACCCCACCCGCCCAGAGCGAGTGCAGCTGGCTAACACGTTAAACGCGGATGTGTTTGTATCCATCCATGGAAACAGTGTGAAAGCCTCGCCACAGACTACAGGCACCGAAACGTACTATTACAAACGAAGCAGCAGTAAAGAACTGGCGGATATCGTACACAGACATCTCATAGAAGCGTTAGGCTTTAAGGATCGCAAGGTCAAGAACGGTAATTTGGAAGTGCTTCGAAATACAATGATGCCCGCTGTGTTGCTTGAGGTTGGATTTCTAAGCAATTTGGTCGAAGAACAAGCAATGCTTTCCGAGAGTGTTCAGAATAAAGCAGCTCAGGCCATTGTGGATGGAATCAAGGAGTTTTTACACCAATCCAATGAACAGTAGATGTAATAGGGAACTGAATGTGAAGATAAGGATGTGCTTTGATGAATAAAAAGGCAAATATTATGCTCCTGCTCTACCTTACAGCTGTATTGCTCATACTTGCTGGTTGCGGCAATAAACCGGCTACGGATCCTGGAAATGCGGAGCCCGCACCTAACCCGTCTCAATCTAACGGCTCTTCCCCCTCCGCACCAGATGCCGAGAAAAAAGAGACACAAGAAATTGAAGTGGCTTATGTGGACTCGGAACTCACTCAAGTCAAAATCAAAAAAGCAGAAATTGAATTTTCGGACAGTAACGAGAAATATACACAAGCGTTTGATGCAATGCAGCGCTCGGATGACCCGGAGTATATCTCGTTATGGAGTGACATCGGACTGGAATCACTTGAGTTTCAAGAAGCCGATGGCAAAATTACGTTAAACATTCACATTCCAGACGAAGCGAGACTCGGTTCTGGCGGCGAACTTCTTTTCCTAGATACGTTGAAACAAACCATCTTTCAGTTTCAAGAAATCCAAAGCATTCAGTTGCTTGTAGATGGGAAAGAAAGCGAGAGCCTAATGGGTCATGTGGAATTAGAGAATCCGATTGTTCGTGGTTCGGAATAATTGGATCAAGCTTAGTAAATGGCGTCTGCGAGAACAAAGATATGAATAAAACAAGCGTATGAATAACGAAGCATTAGCCGCGCTTTAAAACGCGAAAAACCTTGCGATCTAATTCTAATTAGACAGCAAGGTTTTTCGACGTATTGAGAATGAGTACGATGCAAAACTTCATTTTCCATTTCGTATCGGTATACAACATCATACAAAAGCGTTAAACGCACTTCATTTCACTCCCTCTTCGATTGGCTTGTTCATGAAGGGTTAGACGCGTATTATCCGCTTTTGTTGCTCCTATGCTCTTAAGCACTTCTCGCAAGTAGAGAGACATGATCATGCATGATATAATCGAATTCATATTACTATTCGTGAAGAAAACGTCTGATATGGTTTTCGTAGGAATACGAGTTTGGAGTAGTCTCATGTTAATGATAAATATTGTGCTTGTTATGTTTTTGCTAGGTCTTCTTCTTGGGTTCGTGGGCGCAGGCGGTTCCGGTTTCATTATCTCGATCCTGACGGTTGCATTCGGATACCCTATTCATGTTGCCCTCGGAACGGCGCTTGCAGCGATGTTTTTCTCTTCGCTCTCGGGTTCAATCAGTCATTACCGGGAGGGAAATGCAATGCTCAAAACAGGTGTGATCGTTGGTCTGGCCGGGGCAGCAGGTGCCTGGATCAGCTCAGGATGGTCATCCTATATTCCAGAGGATCGGCTTGGCATGCTGACTTCGTTCATGCTTTTTGCATCAGGACTCGCGCTGTGGCTTCGCTTAATTCTTGTTTCGCGACGCCCTGCTGGTTCTGAGATACAGGCTGTTATACTTGGAGAAGGTCTGCGTTACTGGGTATATGCGTTATTAATTGGGGTAGTTACAGGTATGTTATCCGGACTATTCGGTATTGGCTCCACACCCTTTATCCAATTAGGGCTCATGCTGTTGTTAAATATGCCTATGAGATATGCTGCCGGAACAACGATGTTGGTCATCATTCCCATAGCCTTGGCTGGTGGAGCCGGATATATGAGAATTGGTTATCTGGACTTGCAGTTGTTATTGCTGGTTGTAATCGGTACAATGTCCGGCTCATACGTTGGAGCGAAATTTACGAAACGTGTACCAGCGCTCTGGCTGAAAGTAAGTATGGTCGTGACACCGATGATTGGAGCGACCATATTATGGCTTTGATTTTCTTGGAGCGTTCAGTGTAAGGCGTGCTACATGTGGCGAAACTGTTCGTTGTCCCATTCAAAAAGGCTGCACCCAACATCTTGATGATGTGAGAACAGCCTTTTTCTGGTGTCTATTTTAAAAGTTAGAAAACTAAGCTATCATAGTTATCCTTATGAGACTATACACGCTGGAGATGGGTATCCTTAAACTCCGTTTCATATTTCAAACCAAAGCCAAACATACGATCCATACCAATATGAGCGATCCAGATGAAGCTGATCAACATCAGAACGTCCATCTTCAACACGTAACCCGCTGCCAAAAATACCATAGGAATAATGTACGTATGTCCCACATTGTAAATCAGTGCGCCCAGCTTATTGTTAGCAGCATAACCAATCATGAACACATCCGGGACGAGAAGCAACAGCAGGAAGAGCCACCAGGAGTAATCATTGTAAAAGTAAATCGTTGTCGCAGCTGCAAGCACCAGGAAGCCTTCTAATCGAATCCATAATCTAGTCATTTTAGTTTAGCTCCTTTAAATGTAGTTTATTTTGATTTTAATGTTCTCCATTGGGAGATTTTATTCCGCTCAGCATCCACCCGATGCCCTGAGATACCTGTTCGTGTGAGAGCGGCTGGGCTGATAGCAATACAGGGGATTGTAACGTTAATCCGTCGAACACAGCTTGAATTAAGACTGCAAAGGTTTCTTTTTTGTTTTCGTCCAGCGGCAGATCCAACCGATCGATGATTAATCGAATACCCAATTTCATCTCCTGGTACAGTTTCACTAACTCGTTAGCCAGCTTTTCATTACTCACACTCTCTGTCCAAAGGCTGATTAACAGTGTAAACCACTCCGGGTTTGTTTTACGAAATTCAACGACGTGTTGTAACGCTTGCTGGAGCAAATCCGCGGGTTCTGCTGTCATATCCAATTGTTGCAGTGCTCCCTTCATCCCCCGGTTAATCATCCATTCCCGCACAACCTCTACCAGAAGTGTTTCTTTCGTAGTAAAATGGTAGCCAATCAGTCCTTGTGCCACGCCAGCTTTGGCTGCAATTTCTTTCATGGTTGCTTTTGTATAGCCTACCTGACCGAACAACGTAAAGGCCGCTTGTAAAATGGCGTTTCTGCGCTCATCTTGGTTTACTGATTGTTGCTTAGACATTTGAATTCAACTCCAATACTGTTTGGTTGAACAGTCAATTTATATCCTTATTTTAGAACTGTTTGGTTGAACAGTCAATACTTTTTTTAACATTTCAAATTGTATGTTTCTTTCAAATGAATATGCTACACTATACATGTGATATTAATGGTTTATTTTAGGAGGTTTTAAAAATGATGAGCAGTGTGGGATTTCCAGGTATGTTATTTGCCATAGTCTTTCTGATTCTTGTGATTATGCTGATTCGGAGAATATTGAAACGATGAGAAAGACAACCCTTGTTAAATGGGCTACTTAAGTGAGTAAATGCGGTTAAATAAAGAAAGCGTTGTTTGTAATAACAACGCTTTTCAGTATGTAAAGTGTCTCATGAAATTTTGAAAGATGTATTAAAACCTCTTCATTCCCTTCAGTAACTTATGATTTCACCTTGAAAATCTTGATGTCTACGCCGCCCTCCGACGGATAACCCTCACCAATAAGCGCATCCACGTTCAGATCGGATAGAGCCTGACTGTTGGTTATAATCCGAGGCGAGGTGCGAAACAGCATGTCGCCCTTCACTTCCCCAATATACCCATTATTTTCGATGTACATCTCGCAAGCTTGCCCCGTATAATCCTGTCCCTGTAACATATACCTGGCCGACAGGCTGTGACGTCCCCCCTCTTTTCCAATAATTTGTGTATCCACGCCACCCTCACGAACGAAGCCTTCGAAACAGGTTCCTGTAACATGTCCTGTAAACATAATCATCACTACCGAGTCGCCATCCGCGTTTTTTAGCTCGATTGAATTTTCAATCTTAACGTGTACAGTAAACAACTCTTCCATCTCTAGCTTCGCTATCAATCATGATCATCCTCTCTGTCTGTTACTTCGTGATTTTATTCATTTGTTGATCCTTACTTCACTTCGTCAGTTACATAAGGACTCCTGCTAACAAGCGGACAAGTGAAAGACTTCCCTAAGAAGCCTAACAAAAAAAGTTGCCATAATAGCAACTTTGAAAGGTTGAGAAAATATTTTATAAGGATTGGAAGTAGACGCTTATAGACGAACAATGTATTACCAGACATGATCCAGCTCGGGATGAAAGAAGGCGTAGCCCCGCTTTCCATTTTTCTTAATTCTGTACATGGCCATATCCGCAAGTTTTAGAAGTTCAGTCGGATCTTGTCCATGCTTGGGAAACAAACTGATGCCAATACTGGCGGATAGATGGATCTCAATGGCATTCACATGAATCGGAGCTTCAAATGCATTCGTCAGATTTTTGGCAACGATCTTTGCATCATCGTCATCCTTAAGCTGGTTCAGGATAATGCTGAATTCGTCACCTCCGAGTCTTGCTACGCAGTCCGTACTGCGAATACTCCCCTTCAATCGATGAGCCACTTCCATTAAGACCTGATCACCTATTTCATGACCGTAGGTATCGTTAATCTGTTTGAATCCATCCGTATCGATATACATTACCGCAAACCGTGACTCACTTCTTACCGCGTTGCTGACAGCCCATGCAAGACGATCCTTAAATGCTAAACGATTAGGAAGACCTGTCAAGGAATCATGCAAGGAAAGATGTTTACTGATCTTCTCCGAAACTTTGATCTTGGTATACTCGGTCTCCAGCTCTTTAATCAGGTTCTTAAGTTTGTACACGCGAGTGCTTGTATTGGTTGTATCGCTAATCTGCAGTAGTGCGTAACTGTGGTCATTTTCATAAAGCGGTTCAACATGTAGATTTTGTCTGTAAAAACTCTCATCTCCTCCATCCTTCGGAAGGATAAAAGATTTATGTAGAGCGCTGGAGCAGAACCTGCTCTGCCCGTGATAGAGCGCGTTTTGTATAATATTCATATACATATTAGCCTTGAATCTGGGGCAAATCTCAAGCAGATTTTTACCGAGCACGTCTTCAGCGGACATGCCTGTTAAACGTTCCAACCAGCCATTCCACACGAGAATTCTCAATTGTCTGTCGACAATCATAATCCCCATCTTGGTTTTGTTGAGCGCTTGTACAATGAGATTATCCATGGTTATCCTCCCAGCAGAGCATCTATCTTATCCAGCAGACTGGAGATGGAGTCCATGCTCAATGCAATAACGATAATTCCTTTTACATCTGTATCTGCAAGCAAAAAGGAGGTATGTAGCACTAATATATACACTTCATTCTGAAGCAGGATTTGCGGGTCTGTTTTCGTAACATGAATCAGTTCGATATCAGGCAGTACGTACTCCAGTTTTATTTCAAGGAAATTTCCGAATTCGCCAATAATCGCATTGAGCAACACATTGCTGACTTCCTGCAACACATCGAGATCCGTGTCCATTAATCGACAATCGCTCTTATCCACGCTCTCTGTCAATTCTCCGAGACACATGTTAGCTAGCACTTTTGCCTGCTCGGCAGGGAACATCAGGAAAGCTTTGCCTTGAAACTGATACCCGAACTGCAATGATGACCGAAAGAGATGACCTTCGGAAAATAAAATATTGTACCTTCGATCCTCTGGGTCTACTTCCGTAATGGAAATCAGCTCAACTTCGGGGATATTGAGTACAATATGCTTGTCTACAATTTCTGATAACATGTTAGCTGCCTGTCCAACGTAAACGTTGACAAGTTCAGTAAGCAGATCTTTCTGCAGCTCATTCAGCATAACGTGCCACCTGAATCATTTGTAGCAATGTATTCGCTCTTTCTGCGGTTAGCGGTTTATTCAGAAATCCTGAGATTCCTAACTCCTCCACTTCCTCACGGGTAGCCTTCTGAATATCGGCAGACAAAATTATAATTTTGACGTTCTGATCTTTCTCTCGAATCAAACGAAGCATATCCTGACCGCCCAGTCCTGGCATCAAAAGATCTGTCGTTATCAAATCAGGTTCGTACTCTTGATAAAGTTGAAAACCGTCTTCTCCGTTGGTGGCCGTTCGAATTTCGCAATCCGGAATATGATCGCTAATCAACTTGCTCATCATTTTCTGTACAAAAATCGAATCTTCCACAATTAATACTTTCATGATTCTACTCAGTCTCCTTGATAAAGTTTTAAGGGCGCAAAAGATCAGGCGCTGTAGACAGTTTCTTGAGAAGGAGCTTCGCGCACAGGTGGAACCCCTTAAAAGTGACTGACAGATAAAATAGGCAAAACAATATAAATTATAGTTACTAGAAAAATAGGTTGTCAACAATATTTAAAAATAAGTTATAACGTATTCATCTGTCAATGGAAGGGAAATTCCAACGATTTACAAAGCAAAAAGGACGAGCAGAGAATCTCTGCTTCGTCTCTTCTTGGACTATCTGTGAATAATCGTTTTACATTTGGAAACAACTCCATTAATGATCGTTCCTTTACATCGTATAATAACGTTTTATTGCGCTTTCCCCATATTAACCAGATTCACATCCGACAGTGTAATCGTGGTATCGCCTTGCTCAGTACCATCAATCTTACCCATGTCAAACACAATTCGGCTGTTCGTATAACTCGCTTCATTCGCTTGGAACGTAAACGTAAATTGTTGTTCTTCCGTCGTCAGATTCATTTGATTGCCATAGAATCCAGTCCATTTGTAGTTCGCAGGGATATCCACCCAGCCAATACCTACACCCAGCTTGCGTGTTTTATCGGCTTTTGCTTTGAATGACAACTTATAAGTATAACCTTGCTGCATCGCAAAGCCTTCCTGGATCAATTGCCGGTCCCACGCATTCTCTCCGACTTGACCAATCCGTGCCTGTAACTGCTGGTTTTCCGCGCTGAGAACCAAGTCTTCCGGTTTATTGCTGGCCGCATATGGGAACCAGCCGTTCGTTCCTTGCGTAAAGTCACCATTTTTGATCAGATTGACATGTACAGGTTGCCCACCCTCTTCTGCGCCGGGATTGACCTCAAACAGCATTACATTTTGAATGGATACAACATGTTCGGCTGCTGGCTCCAGTGAATGACCCAAACCGAAGTTTAACAAACCTGCCTCATCCTCAGTATCTCCCATAGTAAAGGTATAGGCATATGGCTGTTTCGTTGTGGTCAATTCAGCCGCCTGCTCCAAATACTTCACATCATCACTGCCCGTTTTCGATACAACCACCTGCATCGGTTTCGGTACTGAAGCCGAAGCATCAAAACTTAGACGATACGTTTTCCCTGCTTCAAGCGTTAGCTGTCCTTGCTGCAATATAGCGTCCCACCAATTCTGGGTTGTACTAGGCACAGTCAAGCTAATCCCTTGGTCATCGCTATAAGTCACCGTAGTGACACTAGCCGGCACCATCCAATCCGATGTTACTGAGCTCAGTTCACCGTTTTTTACTTTGCTCCGTGAAATGTCCAGCCAGCGTGTGTTATATTCGTTTCCTTCAAAATTCACGTAATACGTTGTCCCTGCTTTCAAAGATACCGACGGGAAATACACCGTTTTGTACGTTTGCCAGCCGCCCGTATCGCCTAACGTCAGATTAGAACTTGCAACGGTATGGCCTTCTTCATCTTTGACTGTAAAACGTACCTTTGCATCGTCTTTTGCACTTGCCATTCGTGTTGAAAAGGCATATGCACCGTCGTTCGCTGCTGTTATTTTGAATTGAAGCAAATCTCCTTCATCCATATAGCTAACATGCTCGCCGCCTTCATCGGAATTCTCAAGCTGTAATCCCTGCATCACGTAAGCATCTGCGGCAGGAATATGAGTATAATTCTGAATCGCTACCGGTTTTCCACGTTTCGTCAACCGCACATTGTCAACATAAAGCTTGCCAGTAGATCCGCCAAATAAAAGCTTTAATTCAGATGTTGCTGTAGCTGCACCCTCTCCGATCACAATTTCACCAGTGTATGTTTTCATCTCAGACCCGATCTGAATCTGCTGCCCTTGATTCATTTGTACGTTATGGCCTTCCTCGGTAGATAAACCGATATCCATAACACCTGTCGTATCTGCCTTGGCATCAAATGAGAAGCCGTAGGTCGTGTTACCTTCCAGCTTCATACCAGGCTGAGTGACAGCAACCTGTGCCGGCTGACCATTTGTTTTCTTCACATCGACAACAAGTTGTCTCTCCATGATCGGGAATTTCAAGAAGTTATTGACGGATACCTGTGCTTCAGCACCCGACTGAATTTCAGTGTTCCAGAAGCCGAGCCGTTGTTTCCCTTGATCAAATGTACCATTGAATACGTAATTGCCATCCGGGAGTGCTTTTCGTTCCACTGGGAGTGGATCTGCCTCCCCAATCTCAGTCAGTCTCACGTTGGTTACCGAAACTTCGCCTTCGTTTAATCCCAGATTAAATTCGAAGCGTGCATTGTTGTCGGAACCATTACGCATGTTGAATTCGTATTCATAAGGCTGCCAATCCGTTGTGACTGAAAATGCTTTTTCTTCAGAGTAATTCGTCCAGCTTTTTTCAAACTGAGTTACTTTGGAGCGGATAACCCGGTTTGCAGAAGCTTTTGCATCAAACTCGACTTTATATTTTTTGTCTTTCTTGATATACATCGGCATTTGGGTGAGCTGAACCGAATAGGTTTCCGTTCCTGCTTTGGAGATCGTTACTTTGGCTGCTTTGCCTTTCGCTTCATCCTCTACGACTTCAACCTTGCCCTCTCCGCCTGCATTGGTAATAAAATTCCAATCAGCAGGAACACCAGTTGTATCTACACCTTGGATAAACTTCTCATTATAAATCTGGTTACCATCCGCTTGCGGTGCGCGCTGTTTCTCAGGCTCAATCGGACTGGAAGTCACGTCAGGCCATTGATCCATATTTTTATACGAATACACTCGCACAAAATCCACATTCATCTTCTCGGAAACAAAATCATTCTCCGGTGATCCCGGCCAGTCTCCGCCAACTGCAAGATTGAGAATGAGATAGAACGGGCGATCAAACGGTGCAGGGAACGTGTAGCTTTCCGGTTGTCCCGCAGCCGTTGTCTGCCAGTTGTTAATCTGATGATGCAACTTGCCATCTACATAGAATCGAATCATGCCTGGCAACCATTCTACCTGGAAATCATGATAATCATCGGCAAAAGATTCACCTTGTGGCAATGTAAATTTGCCCTGATCATGTCCGTGAGAGCCATCCGCTTTCTTGGAATCGTAATGGATCGTACTGTAGATTTCATGATCTTTGTTTTTGCCGCCGATCAACTCCATGATGTCAATCTCACCAGAAGCGGGCCATCCTCCATAATGCGCTTCATCCGTAGGCATCATCCAGATTGCCGGCCACATGCCCTGCTGGATGGGAAGTTTGGCTCTCACAACCACTTTTCCGTACGTCCAATCGCCCTTCTCTTTCGTAATCAGTTTACCGGAAGTATAATTTTTGCTTCCCTTCTGTTCCCGCTTTGCTTCAATCTGCAATACATTGCGGTTGCCATCCTTCACAATACGTGTGTTATTCGGGCTGTAATATTGCAACTCATTGTTGTACACAAGCTCCGTATCCTGAACGGTCCATTTGGATGCATCCACGGAAGGCGCATTGAATTCATCATTCCAGACCATTTCCCAATGCTCATCCGGAATCGTCGTTGCCGGAATCGGTTTTTCACCTGAAGGAATGCCCGGAACGGACGGTGTCGTTCCGCCTGAATTGGAAGAGCCTCCCCCGCCTGAGCTAGAACCAGTACCCCCGTTAGAAGTACCTGGTGTAGCAGCGTTTGGTTGCTCCGACTGTCCTGTCCCAGACGTAATGCTATCCTTGTATTGTCCTGGTGCAACCGCTTTCCCATTAAGCAATACGTTGGCGGCATCGACTTCAAGAAGCTTGATACGACCTTTACTATCAATAGCCGTATTGCGGGCTTTACGGTTTACTTTTAATGAATTAATCGTACCTTCGGCAGATAACTCAACTGTAGCCTTGTTTTCGACAAATAGCTCTTCAACCTGTGTTGCTCCTGTGATCTCAACATGTACCGGACTTGTGTTTTTGTCTACCACAACTCGATTCAATTTAGAGTTATGAATATCGATCGAGTGGTTTCCTCCGCCCTTCACGATCACACTTCCAGTGACCGTCACTCCGTCGAGCCTCACTGTACCTTCTCCAATGGCTTCTGTAAGTAACAAGTTTCCATTAACTGTGGTATTTTTCAGTGTCACATCGGTTGAGCGGATAATCAGATTACCTTCTACTTTGGATTCATAGGTACCTGGTTTGCTTTTAATATCAGCTATCAACGTAGACATGATGGTAGCAGCTTCTGCTCTCGTAATGTTGGATTCAGGTGCAAGATTTCCGTTGTATCCGTTTACAAATTTATTGTTTACGAAGTAGTTCATCGCATTTCTTGCATAGTCAGCTACATCTTTGTCGTCTTTAAATGCAGAACCGAGCGGTTGATTCTCGCTGCCTGTCGATAATTGAAACGCACGATCTGCCATTACGACAGCATCCTGCCGGGTAATCGGAAGTTGTGGAGACAGATGTGTTGCATCGATACCCTGAATAATGCCAGATCCACTTGCTCGTGTGATTGCATCATAATACCAGTCTTTTTCACTAACATCTGTGTATGATGCCGCTCCGGGGCCTCCTGCGAATCCGAACACCCGGTCGAGCATCACAACAAATTCGGCACGGCTAATACGTTCACTCGGTCTGAATGTGCCGTCCGCATAACCTTTAGTCAGCGCCATATCCTGCAAACGCATCACTGCTTTTTCAGCCCAATGCCCTTGCAAATCTTTGTACGGCGCCCGAAGCAGGCTTGACGCCTGCTCCTGCTCCGTTACCGTTTGCTGCTTCATCTGTTCTGCACCGACTACAGCCGGAGCTGCCAGTGAAACGATCATGCTTCCTGCTACGAGACAAGCCAACCCTTTTTTCACTCATATTCCTCCCTAGAATGTGTGGTCACTTGCAGGGCAGTACTACTCTTTTACTGCCCCAATGACGATACCTTTAACGAAAAAGCGTTGTAAGAATGGATATATGACCAAAATCGGCAATGCCCCGATGAAAATCTGTGCTGCGCGAACCGTACGCTGGGAAACATTCTCCAGCATGGATGGGTCCACGTTGATTTTACTGAGGTCTTGCTGCACGATAATGGTTTGTAGCAAGGAAGCCAGTGGGTAATTTTTGACATCGGACATATAGATCATGCCGTCGAACCAAGAGTTCCACTGACCTACCATGGTAAACAAGGACAAGGTTGCTATCGCTGGCATGGACAGCGGTATATATACCAGCGCCAGCGTTTTAATGTGACCTGCTCCATCCAGATAAGCCGCTTCCTCCAGCTCTTTAGGCAGACCGCGGAAGAAGTTCATCATCAGAATGACATTCCACACGGACAGTGCACCTGGCAATACCAGCGCCCAGATCGTATCCATCAGACCCAGCTTTTGAATCAGAATATAACTCGGGATCAAACCTCCGCTGAACAAAATCGTAAATACAAAGAACCAGGTGTAGATCGAGCGGCCTTTGAAATTGAGATCTTCCTTCGACAGCGGGAATGCGGTAAGTAACATAATCACCATTCCGATCACGGTAGCAATGACTGTTCGTTTAACCGAAACCAGCAAGGAATTAATGAAATTTGAATTGCCGAACGTTTTGACATATGCATCTGTCGTAAAGCCAATTGGCCAGAAACCGACAAGATTGGCTGAGGCCGGTGCCATGCTGCTGAACGAAACGGCCAAAATATGAATGATAGGCAGAATGCAGAGCAGTGATAATACGCCCAGAAAAATATAGTTCGCAACGCTGAATATTCGATAGCCTTTTGTTTTGTAATACAAGCCCTTTTCTCCTCTCTACTAGAACACGCGGTAATTCGCCAATTTGTAAGCCATGCGATATGAGATAACGATCAGAATGGTTGCCACGACCGATTTGAACAATCCTACAGCCGTTGCGAAGCTCATTTTTCCGTTCAAGATACCAAGACGGTATACGAAGGTATCGATGATATCACCTTTGTCATAAACGAGCGGATTGTACAGGTTGAACACCTGATCGAACCCTGCATTCAAAATGTTTCCGATGGAGAGTGTCATGAGTACGATTGTAATCGGCATGAGGGCCGGAATTGTAATGTGCAGTGTTTGTTTGAACCGGTTCGCACCGTCCACTTCCGCAGCTTCGTACAGTGCCGGGTTAATACCGGACAGAGAAGCCAGAAATACAATCGTGCCAAAGCCAAATTCTTTCCAAACATCACTAACAATCAGTGTTATCCGAAACCAAGTTCCATCCCCCAGGAAAAAGATCGGATCTCCGCCCAGTGCAACCACCAGTTTGTTCACCATGCCCCCCTGCGGCGATAGAATATCAAGCAATATTCCGCCCAGGATTACCCATGACAGAAAATGCGGAAGATAAACCAGTGTTTGACTGACCCTTTTAAAGGCATTTAAACGAACTTCGTTCAACAAAATCGCGAACAGGAATGGAGCAATTAAACCTGCGATTATTTTGAAAAATGCAATGACCAGTGTATTCCAGATGACCTGGCCTACGTCCGGGTATAAAAATAAATACTTGAAATTATCCCAACCTACCCATTTGGATTCGGTAAATCCGAGGTATGGTTTAAAATCCTGGAAAGCAATCACAATCCCGCCCATTGGTATGTACTGAAATACAATTGCCAGCAAAACCGCTGGTACGAGCATCAAATGCAAGGACCAATTCCGTTGCATGTTCCAGCGCTGTCTTGCCTTGATGGCACGCCCTTTGCGAGGCGTTTCTAACGTATGTTCCTTCACCCCTACATCCCCCATGTTCTAAAATTTGTATTTTACAAGTGGATATGAACTTGTATATTAAAATTATAGCAACGGTTATTAGCAATCTATATCCTAATATTGCAACAACGATAACAATATTTTAATGAGTTGAGGAGGCCCCGCATTGTTCGCTCGTCTGAATGTCTTTACCAAAATTACACTGTTGTTTGTAGCATTGCTTGTCCTGGTTTTGTTTCTGTACACCTATTCAAACCGGGAAAGTGTACGGGTGATCGAACACGAAATTCAGAACAATACGATGAATCATTTGTCCACTTTTGCCGACTCTGTAGAATCCAACATTTACCAACTATCCCTCTATGGGATGTCCATTGGGCAAGATTCGAGCATACAGGAATATCAGCGGCCGGATTACAAAGATGTGCCTTATGAACGTGTCAAAGTCGGAAGTGCTATTCTTGAAAAAATGAATCTGTATAATGCAGCCAGCAAATGGCATTCCACTATCACCCTTTATTTTCCAAGGTTGCAAAAAGTCATTTCCACGGATTATTATGCTTATATCCCGTACGAAGAGGATGAATTTTCCAAGCCGCTTTCGAAATCATGGGCATATAAGCATAATCAATTTGTGTGGTACACGACCGATCCAACGACAGCGATCGACACTCCTGGGAAGTCGAGACTGATTACCAAGATCAGCTTTCCCGTGTATCATCTGACCAGCATGCTGGATCAGAACAAATTGAATAACAAAGGTGACCCTTTTATGTTCCATCCCGAGTTTGGCTTAATTAGCAACACGAGTGGAAATGGCACATTGACTGCGATTCAGTCCAAGCTGAAAGAGATGACTTTGCAGGGAAAGGGCGGATTCACCACGACGCTTGACCGTACAGAATACTATGTCTCGTACATACATTCAGACAGTCTGGGATGGTACTATGTAGACTACGTGCCTATGCAGCAAATTTTAGGCCCGATCACAAATAGTCGGAATCTCTTCTACGCTTCCATAGCCGTTTTGATTGCTATGAGTGTTGTGGTTTTGTATGTGCTGTATCGTAGTGTGCAGCTCCCATTGCTTCAGCTCGTAAAGGGAACGAACCGTTTGTCGACTGGAGATTTCTCCGTTCGTCTGCATCATTCGTCACGTAATGAATTCAGTTTATTGTTTGCACGATTTAACATCATGGCGCAGCGAATTCAGGAGTTGATTGAGAATGTATACGAAGAACAACTCCGAAGACGTGAAGCCACATTGAAGCAGTTGCAATCACAGATTAACCCGCATTTCCTATACAATTGCCTCTTCTACATCAAAAATATGGCAAGGATGAAAAATGAGAAAGCCGTTGTGGCAATGGCGCTGAATTTAGGTGAGTATTATCGATACATCACCAGATCCGAGAATGATCAGGCCACCATTAAAGAAGAGCTGACCATGGTGAAAAATTACTTGGAAATCCAGGCGCTCCGGCTGGAACGCATGCATTTTACCATCGATGTACCGGACGATATGCTGCATAAAACGTTACCCCGTTTAAGCTTGCAACCTATCGTTGAGAACGCTATCATTCATGGCATTGAACCCCGTACCGAAGACGGTCATATCAACATAACAGGCCATCATACGGATGAAATGTGTACGATCACCGTCGAGGACAGCGGGCTGGGTATGACTGAGAATCAGATGCAAGAGTTGGTCGATAATCTTAACAAACCGCTCGATGGCAACATGGGATGCGGAACTTGGAATGTTCATCAGCGTTTGTCTTTTTTGTATGGTGAAGATGCGGGTTTAAGCTATGAACATACGCCTGGCGGAGGCGTTAAGGTAAGCATTACATGGTACAACAATATCAATGAGTAGGTGAAGTAAATGTTACAAATTTTGTTAGTTGATGATGAACGTTCGGTTGTAGAAACGCTGGCGGAAACCATTCCGTGGGAAAGCTGCGGAATCGGCACTGTACACGAAGCCTTGTCAGGTGCCGTAGCACTGGAAATTATGGAGAATCATGATATTGATATCGTAATCACTGATATTCGCATGCCGGAGATGTCCGGTATTGAGTTAATCACGGCAATTCACGAAAAATGGTCGCATGTGCAGACGATTTTACTCTCGGGCTTTGCTGACTTCGAATACGCCAAACAAGCCATGGCTCAAGAAAGCTTTGATTATTTGCTGAAGCCTGTAAGTGATGAAGACCTGATCGAAACCGTACAGCGGCTTGTTGACCGAATCAAGCAAAAATGGGAAGCGGCGGCCTCCTATCAACGTGCCCTGCATGCATTCCAGGATAACTTGCCTTTATTGCAATCTACGATGCTTCATGAATTGCTGACAGGAAAAACCTATTCTCCCTCCGCACTCGCAGACAAGCTGGAATTACTAGATCTGCCCTATTCGGTTGGCGAGGAACTGGGCATGCTGGTCATTCGGATGGAAGAGCATCTATCCGAGATGGCTGACCATGATCTTTCGCTGATGCAGTATGCCATTAGCAACATTATCAGCGAGGTGACGCAGCACCATTTTCATATGTGGCATACGCGGGATGTTCATGATTATCTGGTTGTGCTGGTTAGTGTCAAAAAAGGCGGCATGCATAGTGTGAGCAAAGAGGAGAAACCTCAAGCGCTACTGGAACACTACGCTGCCCAAATCCAGACAAACGTACAGTTATATTTAAAAGGGGCTATTTCAATCGCTGTGTCTCACTGGGGCAAGTTTCCTAATGAGATTGGAGAGATTTATGAGAGTGCTGTCAGATCCATGCGGAAGCGTATGGGACATGCTCAAGGTTTGTTTATTACGGCTTCAGATGATAAGGATGTACATCCCCTCCCTGCCATCCGCTCTCTGTATAAGCCTCCAACCCTAATCAGTCTTCTGGAAGCCGGTCGCTTTGACGATGTGGAACAGAAGATTGAGGTCATTTTCGAGGAATTGCTCGAATCGGCGCAGCATCATGATATCGCAGAAACAACGATTGAGGTTTATCATGCTTTGGCTGGGGCTTTTGCTTATATCATCCACAAGAACGGAAAACAGATCTCTTCTGTCCTGCCTGCCGAAACGTATAAATACTTCCAGGCTCCAAGCTATGCTACCGCCCAGCAGTTGAAAGACTGGTCGATCCGTACACTTCATTCCATCAGTGAAGACGCAGAACAGGAGTTGAAGGACAATCACAGTACCATCGTTCGCAGCGTCAAAAGCTTTGTGGATCTGCATCTGGCTTCCGATGTCTCCTTACCGGCTATTGCCGAGCATGTCCACCTGCACCCGGTGTATCTATCCAAAGTGTATAAGGCAGAGACTGGAGAAGCGCTGACAGCCTATGTCTATCGGTTACGGATGGAAAAAGCAGCTTACTATTTGCGTTCGTCCAGCGCCAAGGTATTCGAAATTGCGGAGCTTGTCGGCTACAACAACACGGCGTATTTTATTCGGGTATTTAAGAAGTTTTACGATCTGACACCGCAGGAATATAGAGAGAATCTGCCGGTGTGAAGCAAAAAGGCCTCGCTGGAATGGTTTCCGGCAAGGCCTTTTCTTTGTACTTTTTCACCTGCTTGAGCAGCTTGGTGTGAATGAAATAACGGACAAGATTTAGTTGCTTTAGCTCGTACTTACTTTCCACTAGTTACAGATTGGTACCACTCATTAACTTCCTTCGTATTTTGATCTCCACCGGAAGATTTCCACTTCTCTACAAACGTATCAAAAGCATCGATCGGAGCTTTACCATAGATGATTTGCGAGAACAGGTCCTTCTCCATTTTGGTTAAGATGTCGTTGTTCATTTGCATTGACATCGTTGGTGCACCAGTGAACATCTGTTTTAAAGCGATATCTTTTTGATCCTGAACAATCTTGGCCGCTTCCACCATTGGTACCGGTACGCCAGACTTAAGTTTTTTCTCGAAAGGTGTTGTTGCTTCCTCACCGTTAGCAAACTTCGCAAGCGTAGTCATGTTCAGACTCGGGATACGTGCACCATCAAACGTTAATGTGTATTTCTCAGGAGCATAACCGCCTGTCACAGCTGCATCCGTTGTTGGTTTGCCGTCTTTCATTGCCCAGTCATAACCTTCAGCGAAGCCGTATTCGAATTCATCACCTGCTTTTGGATTTGCATAGTGATCAAACAGATAGTTTTGATAAGTGAAAAAGACTTCCGGGTTTTTCATATCTTTGTTAATCAGAACTACACCGTTGTCGTTCGCGGTACCGCGTCTGCCTGCCTTGCCATCAGGTCCAGATGGAATCGGGTAAGCTTTGTACTCCGCTTCCGGATTGTTTTTCTTCACATCTTCGAGCGGCCATGACGGCATCCAGTGAGGCCCTACGACAATCCCTGCTTTACCTGCTGTAAATTCTTCTGCTGCTTTGGTTTCATCATATACCCCGGCTTCTTCTGGAATATACCCTTTTTTCATCCAGTCAGCCAGTGTTGCCAAAGCTTGTTTTGCTCCTGGATTTACAGAACCGTACTCCAGTTGGCCTTCTGCGTTCAGATTCCACTGATTTGGCATCGTGCCGTAGGCTCCGAAGACCCACCCAGCATCAGACATCCATGTGCTGAGCCAGTTTTTGAATCCGATGGTCAGACCGTAGGTGTCTTTTTTACCATTGCCATCCGGGTCTTTATTCGTAAACGTTTCCATAATCACTTCAAGATCAGCCAGCGTTTCAGGTGCTTTTAAATTAAACTTCTTCATCCAATCCTCGCGAATCCACATCACCGGATCACTATTGTAGGAGTAATCCAGAATCGGAATACCAATCCGTTTACCATCCTGCATGTACGGATACCATACGGAAGGGTCTTCATTCACGGCAGCTTTCCAGGTATCGCTTGCGTATTTGTCAAACAATTCGCCAGCATCGACGAACTTGCCCGTTTCAATCAACTCACGTGCAAGATTGAAATCGCCGCGATATGAGATGATGTCCGGCATTTCTGCATTGGAAGCCAGCGACAGGCGAAGCTTCGTTTCAAACGCGTTGTTGGTGGATGGTGACACCCATTGATTTTTCAATTCAATACCGAGCTTGTCTTTTGCCCATTTCGTGTGCACGTTATTGTCCTGATCTTCACCAGACTTGAATTTGATTTCGGGTCCCCAAGGACGTAAATAAGTTAGTTTTACGGGTGGATCATACTTCCCGTCCTTCAATTCCAGTGCAGCACTCGGTGTGCTTGGTGCAGCCTCTTTACTTGCTCCACTGTTACATCCGCTCAGAACTGCTGTAAGCGCCAACATTCCTGCCAAAGCCAAACCGCCAATCTTTCTTTTCTTGATTGTTCTCAACTTGTGTGTCCCCCTGTATGTAGTGATGTTGTCTACAGAGTCCATCATAATGAATGAACCATATGGATGCCCATACTAATATTGCAACATTTATTGTATTAATTTAGGATATTAAAAAGTGAATACCGATGTTGCATTATTACAACGTCTTACTTTTGTCTCTCTTACTTATCAGGGGACAAACACTTCCGGGTAATCACTTCTCCAGGCACCCATGCAGCCAATTAAGCAAAACTTAACACATGTGATCACACTGCTGTCCTCATCCGTTTCATATTCGACTGAAATATTGATGTCAGATTTGCGCCAAGCCAGATAAGGACCGCTGCCGCCAAGCCAGTCACCTTGCTCGTAGATATCCGGTTGACCATATGCTTCAATCCATGCGTCAGGTGTTGCATTCATCGTTATACCTTTGGGCATTTGTCCGGCAAACGGTTTTTTAATTCGATCGTCCGAACCCGGTGCAAGAAAATGAAACGCTCCAATGATCCACTCATCCGCAGGGAGATCATCACGTCCGGTTAACGTATTGATTTTGGGGGAGCGATACACATCAATACGCACAGAAGCTTTAACTGACCAGATGATGTCGTCCTGAAAAGGACCGTCTGGCTTCCCTATTTTTTTCACACCGAAAGGTTCCAGCAAGGTTTGTACGTGCTTGGCATCATATGGTTGACCTAACAGTTCGATAAACTGCTCAGGTGATTGGTTGTTATTGGTATCGTTGTTGTTACTCATACTCATGGTTTTCCATCCTCTCCAAGTGGAATCGTTTTTACCCTTTTCCTTCATCATCTTACGTTTCGTTTGTTCTGTAAAGGTTGAAAATAATCATAAAAAAACAGAGGAATGCGGAAGTAATCCGCTCCTCTGTTTCATGCAGTTTATTGCGCTAGTCGTACGTGCCCGTGAGCTTCTGTTAATTACTCGTATATTTCACCCAATCATATTCGGCATGCAATGGATTAGCACCATTATAGGAACCGAGCCACCCGTCCACACCCGTTCCATTCCAGATATTCATCATAATTTTACCTGGTGTTTTCGGAATATTGGTTGTAGCTGTATGTTTCAGCACACCGTCGACGTACCACTTGATATGACCTGGCTGCCAATCAAATGCATAGGTGTGGAATCCCTGGGATGCATCGAAGCCCAGATTAACGATTTTCTCATGATTGCCAACGCCGTTCGTATAATAATTAAATTGTACTTTCGTTGTGTCTTTGCCCAGGAACTCGATATCAATCTCATCCCATTGTGTGCCATGAGCAGGACCGGTATAGGTGAAGAAAGAGGATACAATCCCTGTATTCTTAGCAGGCTTCATGCTTACTTCGTAAAGACCATACCCGTAAGTATTCGTTGACCGATATTCTCCACAATCAAACTTGTTGTTTGAAGGACTTGTCAGACTCAACCGCAGCTTGCCATCATTCGTAAAATTAGCATTATTTGCCCGCCACGTACAATTGAACATGGAACCGTTGGAATACCCATCCGCCTTCTGCCAGGTACTTGCATTGTGATACGTCAGTGGTTCCCAAAACACCCACCCTGCGAAAGCGCTTACCGAAATAAATAATGAAACCACTCCCGATACGATTAATGTGAACCACGTCTTCCTCTTCATCAATACACCTCCATCTCTGATTCCAACCGGGTAAACGAATGTCTTAAAACTCCCTTTCGCTCTTGGATTATCAGTCAGTTGATCGTTTTAATCATTTTTAAAAGCGCTTACATTGGTTGGTATTTCCATTTTATATCCTTCATAAAGGGTGAACTATAGCAAAGTTTAAAGAAAACATATTCATTTTTTAAGATTTCTCTCCCTTTTTCGGGAGAAATGCACAAAGGCCCATTTTAAATGAACGGGCCTCCTTATTTACTACGTACGACTCGCAATCCCTGATCGGGACCCAGGCCATTCGCATCGAATTTTCCTGGATATGAAATCTCTTCTGTATTTACACTGCTAACCCAGCCGCCTCCCTTGCTGACTCTCCAAGTGTTGTCCGGGGTTTCCGGATGGCTGTGCCAGTCCCAGCACCATTCTCTAACATTACCAGACATATCATAAATGCCTAGTTCATTGGGCTTCTGCTGACCGACTGGCTTCGTTTGATTCCGATTGTTTTCAATGGCAGGCCAGTTCCAGTCTCCTGTTAACGGTTTTTCACCGGCATTCATCCAGTACCACGCCACTTCGTCTGGATTGTTGCTTCCGCTATAAGTAAAATTCTCACTCTTTTGTCCGCCACTTGCGGCATATTCCCATTCTTCTGCCGTTGGCAGACGATATCCATTCGCATCTTCATTGATGGTTACAGTCCATTTGACGTTATCGTTTTCATTCTTATTTTTCGTATCCATCGTTTCTTTATCAATGGTGTAATACGGTTTGAGGTTTTCCTTCATGCTACGTGCATTACAGTATTCGATTGCATCGTACCAGCTCACTCTTTCAACGGGTCGGTCTTCACCTTTAAAACCAGAGGGATTGTCTCCCATAACGTCAGCCCATTGTTTCTGGGTTACTTCATATTTGCCGATATAAAAGTCAGACACTGTGATGTCTTTGCCGCTATAACTGGTTTTACTGCTCTTGAATGCCCCACCCTCTACCAATACAAGATCATCGCTCACGGTTGTACTGCCACCTGTCGAACAAGCACTTAATCCAACAACCGCTGCGATGAGCAGAAATACCATCCACTTTCTCATCTGGAAGTCTCCTTTAAAACGGGAATTGATAGCAAGACAGATCCATAGACCTGCCTTGCTCGAATCTAGGCTTGAAAATAAATGATAATGACGCTTACCAAACAGTCACATTCGAGCTACCGCTACTTTGGTATCCTTCAGTGGCCATCACTTGATAGGACCAGCTATTGCCCAAATACATTCCTTTGCTCGCCCACGCATTTACGTGATTTTGGAATGTAATCTGTGAGTTCACACCAATTGGACGTTTGGATTGTCTAACACTCCAGTATTGCGGGAATGTTGAATACCCATCAATGGATGGCTGATTGTATCTCATCGTTGTATAGATGTCATACGTACCACCATCACTGTTTACCGTACCTTTGTAAGTTCCTGTCGGACGGTATGTGCCCCAGTTATCTACCACATAGTACTCAATAAGTGCATTACGGGTCCAGCCATAGAACGTCAGATAGCCATTGCCGGAAGGTGAAAATACGCCAGCGTTGTAGTTAACTACACGATTAGGTGTTCCGTAAGTCCAACCTTTACCAACGACAAAATTACCTGTGTTTTGCCAAGTTACGCTGTAATTCCCACCAGAACCGTTCACAGCATTAACGTAACCCCCGCCATCTGTCCAGTTCTGCCAGTAATCTGTAGCACCTGTCGTAGCGGCGAATACACCAAAACTCATGGAAGCTGCAAGAACAACAGTTAACAATTTTTTACCGAATTTGAACATAAGGAAAACCCTCCTGATATTTTAGTTTTTTGTTTACTTACTTGAAGAGACGTTGTGAAAAAAGATACAGATCATTCTTCCACACGGGCCAGTCATGACCGCCGCTCTCTTCATACCAAATATGAGGTACGCCTTGCTGCTTCAAATGTTCATGAACATCAACACTAATCTGAATCAGGTTATCCTGATCTCCACAAGATACCCAAAGCAATGACAAAAGTGATGAAGCCCGAGCCGGATCAGGGATAAGCACCTCAGGTTCTTTGGTGTTTGGCGCTGCTGAAAAAGCACCGACCCATGCAAAATGCTCCAGATTACGCAGTCCAATGTTTAATGACTGTCCTCCACCCATGGACAAGCCGGCAATGGCTCTTTTGTCCCTCGTTTGAGCTACCGGGTAACGGGACTCCATATACGGGATAAGATCCTGAATGAGATCGAATTCAAATTGTTCAAATGCCCGAATTTTCTCAGGATCAAAGAGGTCACCTTCTGCAACGTCGTTAGACATTGCGCGTCCATTAGGACAAACAACAATCATTGGTTGGATGAGATGATCGGCATAGAGGTTGTCCAGGATGATTGCCGGAGAGCCATAGGTATGCCACTCCTTCTCATCCCCTCCAATTCCGTGCAGCAGATAGAGTACAGGATAGGTAAGCTCCGAAGAAAAACCCGGCGGCGTATATACCATCGCTTTACGCACGTTGCCAACCGTCTTGGAATCATACTCTATCGTTTCAACTACGCCGCGTGTTATGTTACCACGATACTGGTCAAAACCAGCAGATGCTGAAGCTATCATTAACCTTACTCCCTTCACGGTTAGCATAATCCTCTAGCCTCAAATCAAATTCCCGCTAATCAACGTAACCAAAACCCAAAATCGTGAACTGCTTGTCCTTCTGGCCAGGTGCCATGTCAATCTCGATAACATGTTTCCCCACTTCCTTGTTGCTAAATAGAAGCATGGCATGGCAATGAGTCCAGTTCACTTGGTGCGGGTCCGCCTCTTTGACAAGTTCTCCATCCACTTTTATGTGGGCGGTTCCGAACTTATCACTGTCCGAGTCTTTAAAGATCAGGATGAGCCGGCTGCACCGCAAATGCAGCTCGAAACCTTTGTCGCCTGCTGTTTCGCCAGGAACGTACATCCAGTTATTCGGGAAAAGCGGTGTACCATAATCATGATCGTCCATCTCAGTCATCTGTAGCTCTGTGTCGATGAGACAGAAGCTCCCTGATTCAATCTGGGCAATCTGCTCCCCGTTTTTCCGATCCAACAGTTTGACATTCACATAATCATTTCCAATAATCGGTAAATCCGTTAATTCATCTTCTTTCTGATCGAGATTTGTACGATCTGTAACACGAAACAAATTCCCCAGTGCGTCCGCCATGATTCGATGTCCCACATTAGTGGGATGATAGATATCATGGAAGTACTGCTCTTTAGTTATAACGCCACCTTCGTCTTTCGTCTTCTGAAATTGCTCTACAAGAGCATCCTTCATGCTCACCATAGGCAGATCATAATGAAAGCCCACAGGAGCGAGACGGTCCTGAAGATTCCAATCATTTTTAAATACACTAAAAAGCAGGATGACTGCTGGTTCGTTACCTGAAGCAAGCGCTTTCAACACTAAGCTTTCGTAACAGTTTCCACGCGTCTCATCGTCAGCATCGTTTACCGCAAACTCGATAATGACAATGTCCGGTTGCACGCTGCCATCTCGGAGCACATCCCGCTCATAACGAATGACGCCAAGTTGCGAAGGCGTCCCGCCTACACCCGCCTTGATCAGCTGCACTGCATCGCTGTCCATAGGAGCGAACATTTTTTTGAAGTGTTCATAGGAGTGGTAGGCATAACTTTGGAGATGAATCGGTGCTGCACCAGCGCCATGAGTAATCGATCCCCCAATAAAAGCAATGACAACAGGTTCACCACGTCTAGCTTTTTCGATAGCTCTCTTTAATCTGACGTTGTTCCCTAAATTCAGGAGTGATCTGTCAATCATGTCAAGATAAGTCGGAGAGTTATAATCAAATTCAGCCTCAAATGATGAAACAGTAACTTCTACGGGGTCACGTGGTGCATTGGTTCCTTGATTCTCATCTACATCTCCTGAATCGCCAAGCATGTTACATCCTCACCAACCTTCCAGCGAAAATTTACACTCTGAGTATTGCCATGTGAAGAAACCTGGACTTGATTGATGTCGATATCAGGCGGTTCCTTCTCTCCGAGTGTAGCGCTTACATAATTTAACAACAACCTGATAAACTATAGGACTTGACTAAATATATCATCCGCATCACTAAATGGAAATAGATGGTATAACACACCTATAATTTTCCATGTAAACGCTTTAATTTGAGTAGTATTACGAATGATATACTTGCATATATAAGCATTTTTGAAGGAGGATCTCATGAATATCACAGGAAAAGGCGCTTATAGGACAGGTACATATGTCAATCTTTTTCACCAATCGGGGTATAGCAAAGAAGAAATCAACGCAAGGCTGGAACAGACCTGGAATGATCTATTTTATGGAGACGAATATACACGAATCTACTATCCCGTTGGCGAAGACAAAGGTTACATGCTGGACACAGGCAACGACGACATTCGTTCCGAAGGTATGTCCTATGGCATGATGATGGCTGTACAGATGGACAAGAAAGAGGAATTTGACCGGCTGTGGAATTACGCAGTCACGTATATGCAGCATACAGAAGGACGTTACAAGGATTATTTTGCGTGGCACTGCAAGCCTGATGGGACTCGTCTGTCTCCAGGGCCTGCTCCTGATGGCGAAGAGTTTTTTGCTATGGCTTTGTTCTTTGCATCCAATCGCTGGGGAGATGGACCCGCTCCTTATGACTATAAATCTCAAGCCCGAAAGATCCTTCATGCCTGTGTGCATAAGGGCGAAGAAGGCAAAGGTGATCCCATGTGGGAGCCAAGCAACAAGTTGATCAAGTTCATTCCCGAGACTCCTTTTAGTGATCCTTCCTATCACCTGCCCCATTTTTACGAGCTGTTTGCTACATATGCGAACGAAGAAGATCAAACTTTTTGGAAAGAAGCTGCCGAAGCAAGCCGCGCTTATCTGCATACAGCCTGTCACCCGGTAACCGGACTTTCTCCGGAATATGCCAATTACGATGGTACCCCTGCTCCGATTCAGCCGCATGGGGATTTCAGGCACTTCTACAGCGATGCCTACCGCGTGGCAGCCAATGTTGCATTAGACTGGGCATGGTTCGGTAAAGACACGTGGCAAGTGGAACAATCGAACCGCATACAGGCCTTTTTCAGTAATATCGACGTAGCGGATTATCGCCGCTACACGATTGAAGGTGAGCCTTTTGACGAACCTGCACTGCACCCTGTAGGTTTGCTGGCAACCAATGCGATGGCTTCACTGGCAGCAGATGGCCCTCATGCAGATGCTTTTGTCAAGCTATTCTGGAACACACCTCTCCGCCAGGGAAAACGTCGTTATTATGATAACTGTCTTTATTTCTTCACGATGCTTGCCTTAAGCGGGAGATACAGGATGTATTAAGATAATATTTTCTAATTTTGCTACACCGACTCTGCCATTGGTTCTATCAGGATATAGACGCAAAGACGACAAAAAAGACGGGCCCGGTCGCATACCGCGAGCAAGGTCCGTCTTACCATTGTTTTTTTACTTGGATGATACGGATGAAGCATCATAGGCGGACTGCATAATTTCCAGATAACGATTCATATTCAGACCTTCCAGTCCTTTTACATATTCATCCCAGTCTTTATCCAAACTCTTTGCTCCTGTGATGAATTGTAGTGCGTTCTGGTCGATATAATCCTTGATATTAGTTTGCATCATGCTCGTTTCATCCGCAAGGGACGGATCAACCCACAATGCCCAATGCGGGAATACCTCTTTAGGTTCCTTGCCTTCCATCAACAATGTAGCTTCATACAGGCGACGTTCATATCCGTCGTTCGCATAGATGTCTGTTCCCTGTACTTCTGCATCACGATATGCCCGGTGATGATTGTACTGGCTGAGTGCAGACCAGCTGTCGTTGCGAGGCTCTTCCCCGGATGGAAGCGGAATAGCTTTGTAGAGTGGTTGCACCTGATCGTTCAGGGCTACTTCACCTTCCTCCGGTTTACGCCAGCTTGTGCCCTCTTCTCCTAGATAGGAAGCCATAGCTCCTTCTTGGGTGTAGAAGTAATCCAGCATTTTTATTGCTGTGATCTGCGTTTGCTCACTGGCTTTGTTGGTCAATACAAATGTTGCTCCCGGATCAACCGGATAGTTGTACGATGCATATTCAGCATTCGGCCCTTTTAATGGCGGAATTGGATTATAATCATTGCCGTAAGGTGACCCTTCAGCTGTAGTCACGAACAAGGATGGATGCATAGCCGCTCCTGCGCCCAGAAGCTGCGCTTCGGCGTTGTCTCCAATTTTCTTGAAGGCACCGACATTTTGTGTAAAAGCACCCGGATCAATCAGCCCTTCATCGTATAAGGATTTGATGTACGTAAGACCTTCTTTCCACTCCGGTTTATTCGCTACCGTTTCAACTTTGCCCTGATTCAGGATGAGGTAGTTCCGGTCATCGTCATAGATGAAACCATTCATCAGATATGGAATAATGTGTACACCAAAGTTTTCCGTTGAACCACTCAGCGGCACTTCATCTGCCTTGCCGTTTCCGTTCGGGTCTTTCGTTTTAAACGCTTTCAGCATCTCCCGGAACTCTTCTGTCGTTGTTGGTTCTTTGATATTCAGCTGCTCCATCCATTTGGTATTCACCCACATCTTGTTTGGATACGAACAGTGAAAACATTCATTCAGCCCGGTCAGTCCATAGATTTTACCGTCAGGCGCGGTATTCATTGCTTTGTAATACTCATTGCTATCCAGCACCTTCTTGATGTTAGGCGCATGCTGATCAATCAGGTCGTTCAGCGGCAGGATTACGCCCTGTTGCCCAAACTTCAACAAGTCTGTCTGTGAGAAACGATCGACCCAAGGGATAAGCAGGTACAGATCTGGATAATCCCCGGAAGCAAGGGATATCTGTCTTTTTTCAGCTGCTCCGTCAAAAGGAACTGTCGTCCAATTAAACTTGATGTTGAACTTTTCCTCCATCTTCTTAGTGAATTTATTCGTAGCCAGGTTCATATCCGATCCTTGGTGCACAAATACATTCATCGGGACTTTTCCATTCGCATCTACTTCACCACTGCCTTTTTCCGAAGACGAGCAACCTGCAAGTACCAACGTAAGAAGCAACACACAAGCGAGTATCAATGCACTTGTTTTCCTCAATAAAATCCTCTCCCTCATGAAAGTTGTAATTGAACTTATCCTTTAACTGAACCAATCAACATGCCTTGCACGAAATAACGCTGTACAAATGGATAGATGATCAGAACCGGTAAGCTAGCCATGACAATCAAGGAGTACTTCATCAGTTCAGCCATTTGCTGCTGTTTGATCATTTCAGAAGCGTCCATATTTCCTGAGCTGCCGAGAATTAGAATACTTCGTAAGATCAGCTGTAGCGGGTAGAGCGACTGTGATTTCAAATAAATCAGTGCGTCGAAATAGGCATTCCATTGACCAACTGCGTACATCAACGACAGCACAGCCACAATTGGCTTGGCAAGCGGCAGAATTACACTGAAGATAAACCGAATATCGCTGCAGCCATCAATATCAGCCGCCTCTGAAAGTTCATCCGGAATGGAATTTTGAAAGAAAGTACGTGCAATAATGACCTGCCATACCCAGATCGCGTTTGGAATCAGAAGTGCCCAGCGTGTATCAATGAGTCCCAGGGATTTAACAACCAGATACGTTGGAATCAAACCACCAGCAAAGAGCATTGTGAACGTAATGAAAATCATCAGCGTGCTGCGTCCGACAAAAGTCTTTTTGGAAAGTGGGTAGGCGATCATTATCGTTAACGCTACGCTGATAAACGTACCGCAAATTGTATAAAACAATGAGTTTGCGTATCCCATCAGCACTTGTTCATTTCGCAATACGGCCTTGTATCCTTCGAATGACAGATCAACCGGCCAGAGCCATACCTTGCCTGAAGAAACGGCTGACGGACTGCTGAGTGACGAACTTACGATGTAGATCAATGGATACAGCACAGCAACCAGCACGAGTGACAGAATGATGTAGATCGCCGTAATAAACAGACGATCCCCAAGCGATTCTCTAATGACAGGGTTTTTGTTCGCTCGTGAACGACCTGCCTGTGATTGTAAATTAGACATCCTTCAAGTCTCCTCCCCTCCGTGTGGTTACCATAGGCTTGTATTGGACAGCCGTTTTGCGGCTGCATTGACAGTTAACAATAAGATGAGATTAATGACAGAGTTGAACAAACCAACTGCTGTAGCGAAGCTATAGTTCGCATTGAGTAGTCCCATTTTGTACACATACGTTGAGATAATCTCGGAAGCCGATAAGTTTAGAGGATTTTGCAGCAGATATATTTTCTCAAATCCCACCGCCATGATATTTCCGACACTTAGAATCAAAATAATGACGGCTGCCGGCAACAAGCCGGGCAAATCCACGTTAATGATCTTCTGCAGCCGATTGGCTCCATCCACTTTGGCGGCCTCATACAATGAAGGGTCAATCCCGGCAAGCGCAGCCAAATAGATGACTGCTGAATATCCCATACTCTGCCATACATCAGAAAAGACGTAGATCGACCGGAACATATCTGGATTGCCAAGGAAATTCACCGATTCAAAGCCAAGTGCGCCTGCTATGGTATTGACAATACCAAGCCTCGGTGAGAGGAATAACATGATAATCGATACCATAACCACCGTCGATATGAAATAAGGTGCGTAGGTTACCATCTGCACGGTTTTCTTAAACTTCATGTTTTTGATTTCATTCAAAGCCAGTGCCAGCAAGATCGGGATCGGAAACCCGACGATGAGACTGTAAAATGAGATGAGAAGCGTATTTTTGATTAACATCATAAAAGCGGGATTCTGGAAAAGCAGGTCGAAATACTTGGTGCCAGCCCACGGGCTCCCCCATATTCCTTTGATGACGTTATAATCCTTAAATGCGAGGACCGTATTCACCATCGGTACATATTTGAAAACGATAAAGTACACCACCGGAGGCAAAATAAGCAGATATAACTGCCAATGCCTCCTGAAACTTCTGGCTAGCGCATGCTGTAACGTTGATCTCTTGCGCTCCTTCACACTTGACTTGCTTTCACTTGTCATTGTTGTTCTCAGAATCATCCCCCCAGTCAATAAATCCTATGGTTGAAGTGAGCGTCACCTTGTATTGGTAGCGCTTTCTTTGTGCCCATATCATAAGTTTGACCTGAAGGAATCGTAAAGGTACATCTCGGAAATCAGCGTACATTATACGCATAAATACTATATCGGCAGCGTACATTCACCGCCCTAATTATCCATCTTCCGAAATACACTTGGTGAAATGCCGCGTACACGCTTGAATGCTCTGCGGAAAGAATGCGCACTGTTATATCCCGTAGAAAGTGCAATTTCATCGATGGTTTGATCACTTTCCCGAAGCAGTCCAGACGCTGCATTGATCCTCACCCGCTCCACATAATCGGAAAGATTCTCGCCGGTATGCTCTTTAAATAGTTGGGAGATGAATTTTTCGGATTTCCCCATATGTTCGGAGATTCGGCAGATCGTCAAATTTGCGTCGCCATAATGATTTTCAATGTAACACGTAATTTCTTGTACGGTATCCGCATGTGTGGATGATCTTTTTCGCAGCACTTCTTTGCAGATGTCTTCGGTTAAGCGCTTGAATTTACCCCGTAATGCGGCAATGGAATCGGTAATCTGAATACTGGCGACACCGTTTTTGTATTCTTCTGCAAAGGAATCATCGTGTTTGATTTTAGGCTCATCCAGCTTGAGGTAAGTTCCCTTTAACTCCATAACAAATTGCTGTGCCATCTCATAGGAAAGTTCGCGCTCTTCGAAATTGCGTACAAACAGCTGATCCAAAATACGAAGAGCCTCTTCCATTTCTCCTGCCTTGATCGTATTCAGCAAGCGCTGTTCTGACTCAATGGGATAATAGTACATTTCATTTTCCTTCAATGTATCTTCGAATCGGACGAGCTCATCCACTCCCATATGAATCGCATATTCCATGGCCTGTTTGGCTTCATCAAATGAACGGCCTACGTCATTCCAAACTTCGTACTCAGCTCCGGTACCGATTGTTGTTGATATCCGGTATTCCGTATAAATGAGTTCGGTTAATCTGCTGAGTTCAGACTCACAATGAAGGATCGCTGTATCTAGCGGCATGTCGGTTACGGGACATATAAAAGCAATCTGATCTGTGCCCCAGTCCGTCATCAGCACATCGGCGTTCCATTCTGTCATCGTCTGTCTGATAATCAATTTCGCCACACCAAGCTCCTGAATCGTCTCTTCGCTATCCAGACTCGCATAACCGTTCACCTTGAGCAGACCAGTAATTCCCTGGCTGTTCTCAATGGAGAGTTGTGTCTGAGAAGAAATGGCTTCCAATTCACGAGTAGTATAGAACTCACCTGTAAGCAAACGTTTGATGAATCCGTCTCGCAAGAGAGGAATTTGTTCATTCAGCGCGTTCTCGAGCGATTGATTATTGGCGATCAAATGATGAATATGGCTTGCCAGAAAATCATACTCATTACGCCTTTTACCCGAAGGCTCACTGACTTGTTCTCGGAAGGCAGACAACAGTTTATAGATGGGTGCACTGTTTCGATAGGCCAGGATCAGTCCAAAACCTAAGCCAAGCATCAATGTTGCAAGCGTGAAGACCAATGTCACTTTTTTGATCTGATCCGCATTGGTCATAAGTGCTTTCTCGGGAATACCTGCCATATAACTCCAGCCGTTTCGATCTGAATGAATGGATATGAGCAGTCGCCCATCCTCAATTGGTTGTACCTCATTCGAATCGTCACCGACATTTTGAGCTAAGCGCTGGGCTTCTCTCTCATCAATGCCGCGAGAAAAAATAATTTCGCCGCTCGCATCACTAACCAAAGTCCACCCGCCATATTGATCAACGATATGCTGTGTGAGGCTTGCCATCTCATCTTCATCAATTAATACACCAATGGTAGCCTGTGGTTTATTGAAACTATTCAGTGGCAAGGATTGCAGAAAGGTAATTGCCGGTGCCGTGGTACGCAAGTTGCTGCTTATTTCACGTTTGTAGTTTTGAAGTGGAATAATCTCATTAAAGTGTGGCTTTTTCAAAATATGTTCGCTCCACTGTTCGAAGGTCATACCCTCCATCGCGTTGGCTGCGTAATAATGTTCTGGTCTGTAATAGACCGTATTGGGTGTAATAATGACGTTATAGTTTGGAATGTAAATAAAAAAATGAGATAAGTATTCGTTTGTACTGCTGTACATCGATAAACTTCGCTGCATTTTACCTATGCCATAAACATTGTAGGTATCCAGTGGTTTGGGATCGGCAATCAAACGGTACAGATCCTGATTGATGGCTAGTTGCCTCGTAAACGCTTCGACCTGTAGCAGATTTCGTTCAATGATTTCTTTTCCCAAATTCAGAGACTTCAGACTATTTTCGATTGAGCTGGCCCTCGCCGCTTCAATGGATGCGCGGTAGGAAGCGTATCCGGCGATCTGTGGAATCATTAGAATGATTACATACGAAATCAAAAAACGGCGGAACATCGGTGAAAATTTGGACCATAGGAGTTTCATTGTACTCCCCCCTTTTTCTAATCAAGCGCTTACATTTATCGGTTTATAATCATCATTTCATGATACAACGGGCATTTCTGAACAGTGAAGGTACAACTTCTTCCCTATGGTACATTTACACCTGCAGCTATACAATACTTGATTTCTACAGTGTAATGTGCCGCTTCACGAGACAAAGGCAATGAATAACAACCTTTTCGCTTATCCAATTTGGTTGCAACCATACCTAAATACAATAAAAATAACCTTCTCAAGTCATCAGATGACCTGAAAAGGTTATTTGTTGCCACTAATTTCGTGATGGAAATGCTGAGGTTAGCTAATTACTAACCGCTACAAATTTCCACTGTTGGTTCGTTGCACCCGTGTAGGTGTTCTGTTGCAGTTTGGCTCCATCGGATGTGGAAGCGTTCTCAACTTCAATGGCTTTATTACTGTTTACATTGATGATGCTGTAGTAGCCATTGCCCAGATCGTTCACTTTGAAATGCTGTGCCGTTGTATTCAGATTAGCCATGAGTTGAACGGCTTCACCATTGGTCTGTGTACCGTTGCGAATGTCGATCACTTTGTCAGGTGAATTCACACTTGTCAACGTGTAGTTGCCCCCACCAATGGAAGTCAGCACCCACTTCTGAGGATTACCGCCGAGATCACTCCATTGTTGTAATTGGAGGTTGTTCTGATTTTGTCCACCAGGAACATCGATCACTTTATTGGAATGACGGGCTACAATTTTGTATGTTGCACCGGAGACAAGACCTGTAGACGGATTCGTTGGATTGGTCGGGTTACCGCTGCCGTAATTCTGGGAGCGTTCATTGTACCAGTTGAACAGGAATCGTCCCATCGCACTGCGTGACGCATCTCCATCCCACTTCAGTCCTGCGGTTGGATCAGCGAATGAACTGCGTGCTCCCGGTTCGAGGATAAAACCATTCATATGAGCCGCGATGCTGACATTGCCCGCGGCATTGAAAATGGTTTTGGTGTTCGTTCCGAAACCTTCATTACTACCGTTGAACAGATTCCAATAAGCTGAATCACCTGGTTTGTTTTTGAACCATGTCACTTCTGTGATGTTAATTGGATATTTATCCGCGGCCGCCTTCACATTGGTGTTCCATTGATCTTGCAAAATGTTGAAGTTGTCATACGCTCCGTAACCTGGATACCAGTGAACCGCATAACCGTAGTTGTTCAGAGGGTCAGTCAGCGGATGACTTGCTGTCAGGCTGTAGAACTGATTGTAACCCAGACCCGCAGCCCAGATGACGTTGTCTGCGCCCTGATTACGAATGGTGGAGATCATGGAATTTTGGAAGTTGCGCAGGTCATTCCAATGATCCACGAAATCATTTTCCCCGTTGTATCCACCCCAGTGTCCGTTGGCATACGATTTCACCGGCTCATTAATCAATTCGAAATGAACGTTGTCTGCACTTTTAATCTCTGGACGGGAGGCAAGGTAGCCCCAGATTTGATTGAACTTTTGCAAGTTGGCAGCTGTCGTAGCCTGATCATCCTTCAAGGTGAAGTCGAGTCCCAGAACGACATATACGCCTTTTGTTTTTGCATACTGGATATAAGGAATGATGACGTTCTGCGTCACAGTTTGCACACCGGCAAAGTTGTATGTACCTGCCGCAACATCTCCCATGTCCTGACGATCGATGAACAGACGTACCTGATTCATTTTCCAGCCATGATTGCTGCCATATTTCGGACTGGTATCCGCAAATGTGTCTGTGATGTCTTTCAGGTAGGCCAATGTTGCAGCATGACGATTGTTACCATGAAGGTTGAGGTAATAATTACTGTCCTGATACGTCCAGTATGCGCCGGAAGGTTGATGCCAGCCATTAAGGAGTACAGGTTGATTGTTGCTGTTGACCAAGTTTTTGCCACTCACTTTTAGTTTCCCCATAGGCATACCTACCCAAGCATCCGCTTTGCTGCCGCCCCATGGAGCAATCGTAATCAGTAATGCCAGAACGAGTAAAAGCTTGCAAGACATCATGAATTTTTTCACTGCTATTCCTCCTGTTTGATTAAATTGGCTTACATTATTGCGATAGGAAGCTACCGTCAAACCTGATTTTTAGCAAGATCAAGATTTAACCTTATCCAGACTCGGTCGGCGCGCGCTCCCTTAAACCATTCCATATCCAATGATTACGCTGGTTGTAACACATACAATCAGCTGTAAGCCATACTCTGTAATTCACCTCATCGATGTAAGCTTCTTTGGTATACTTCTTAAAATCGCTCATGAGATCTGCCTCCTTTCGTTCAGGAATGCTTAAACATCTTATTGCTGTCCACCTCTTCGCTCTAAGCGTCTATCCTACGATACCTGTACGCTCTACACTTTCCACGAAATAACGTTGCACAAACAAATAAATGATAATTAACGGGAGGATCGCAAGCAGAATACCTGTATCCTGAATCATGCTCAGATAGAACGGATCGGCCTGAGAGGCTGCACCGTCTGTAACCTGTTGAGCGAGATTGTACGGCAATGACGATAGCTGTGTTGACATGACTTTGCTCGAAGTCAGATACGTTGTTGTATAGAAGCTGTCATTCCATTGCCATACGAAGGAAAACAGCATAACGGTGACCATGGATGGAATGGCATTCGGCAGCATGATACGAGTGAATGTGCGACTGATCCCTGCTCCGTCCACGTATGCCGCTTCCTCTACTTCTTTCGGAATGCCTCTGAAGAATTGACGGAATATAAAGATATACAAGCCTGCCTTTAGTGAATTTGCGGTAACCGCTGTCAGAATAAACGGCCAGTACGTATTGAGCAGGTTCACCGGTTTCCCGGAAAACAGCGTCATCAGCCCCATTAGATCAAAACTTTTCAGGTTCAGATACACCGGAATAAGAATGGTTGTTGGCGGCACCAGAATCGTCAGAATGACCCCTGCAAACAGCCAGTTACTTCCTTTGAACTTCAGTCTGGCGAATCCATAACCTGCAAGCGCGCATGAGACTGTAGTCAACAGTGTTGTTGTGGCGGACAACGCAAACGTATTAAACAGCGTTGCCCAGTAATCCATGACACGAATAGCCTGCTTAAAATTGTCGATCGAGAAGTTCTGAGGAATCCATACAACTACTGCCGAATAGAGATCACCCTTGGCCTTGATCGATGTAGATATTTTTTGGAATATCGGAAATAAAATGACAAAGGAAAGTCCGGTGATCAGAACAAATCGGATGATAGACCACAGCCAGCTCTTCCATTGCTCAAGGGATAATAATCGTGATGTTGTCACGCGGAATGCCCTCCTTTCTAATCTTGATAGAAGACTCGTTTTGAGAAAATAATCGATACGATCACTAGAATAATGGCAATGGCTACGAAATACACCCATGCCATCGCGGAGCTTAGACCAAAATCAAATTTCACAAATCCCGTATCACGGATCAGTTTCGTCATTGCATTATTCGCAAAGGAGTCAATTATCGTATAGATCGCGTTAACAAAAATAAGCGGACTGACCATTGGAAACGTGATTTTCCAGAAAGCCTCGTATCCTGTCGCCCCTTCCATCTTGGACGCCTCATAGAGCTGCGGGGAGATGGTCTGAATACCGGCCAGGAAGATCAAAATCTGTACACCAGATTGACTGACGATCTGGTAGATTCGGTCTACAGCCCCGCTTAAATACGTAACAATCCATTCACTCACGCCCGCATTGAGCATCAGACCTTCCAGCTCCAATGTGCCAAAAGAACTTCCGCCGGTGCTGTTCTGGTTCACAGCTTCAATCAAACTTGTGCTTTCGAGTGACATTATGACACCGGATGCCAGAATAACAGGCAAGAAAAAGATCGATCTGGCCACAGCGCGGCCTCTGAATTTCTGATTCAGAATGACTGCAAGGAACAAACTGAAAATGACAATAAGCGGTACATTCACAAGTACATCTGTAATGGACTCAATCAGTGCCCGGTTAAAGCTTGTATTTACCGTAAGTGCCTGAATATAATTGGCGAATCCCGTAAATTGAATAGCAATTCCTTCTGCGTTGGCTTGAATGGTGCTCATGCTGTATCGCAGAGACGCCAGCAACGGAACGAAGAAAAACAATACAAATCCGATCAGCCACGGAAGTACGTAGATGACACCCCACATCGCTTTTTGTTGAGCATACGTACGACTTCCCCATTTGAATTTCAGGAGTGTCTTCAGAGCTGCTCACCACCAGTCACATAGCTTAGGGCTTCTACGGTATGATTCTCCACTTCAACAGGAGATTCATTGTAATTGACAATCACATATCCTCCGCCTTCATAGGTTGTTCGGAATACACCTTCACTCAGAGATTCATGAGCAATCATTGGACGTCCAGTGAACGACTGATTCACTTGGCTAACTTCGGTGTAGATCTCCGCTGCCAGATCCATCCACTGTTCGTAATTCGCAGCATAGAGGTGGTTGTAATCCGTTTCTTTCACCACATGGTTCGGAGCATTAAACCAGGCAAAATAAGGGCTAGCTCCATATTCAATCAGCTTCAGCACATACTGTCTTGCATCGGTATACGTGGACAGATTGTATGGAGAACCGGTATAAGGAATACTGCCGTGCACGACCAGCTGGAAGAATGGAACTTCTTCGTCCTCCAGTTTGAACCGACTACTGTTCATTGGAGCATCTGTAAGGCCTGTAACATAAGGCAGTGCGTATGCGTTCCCGCCTTCAGCCACGATGGAGCCTGTTTGTTGCTTAATCTGATCAAAAGCTTTTCGAACCGTATCCAGTGCCTGCGTACGATCAAGCAATTTCTTCGGATTCATATCGCTGTTCAACTGTTCAGCCATATCTTTCAGAGAAATGCCTTCTACCTCAAGCGGTTTTATCTCCTTGAGCATATCTGTTGTTACATCTTCAATCCCATTCGGTGAGAGGACATAGGAAGCAGATAAATCTTTTGCTCGTCGCTCCAAAGCGAGATCCATTGGATAGAGGACTGCTGGTTCCTGTGTTAAAGACCGGGAAGCCTCACTCGATGGACTGAATCCTTTCTTCGATTGTACGTTCAGTATCGCTACGTCCGGATAAAACCCGATTCCCGCTTCACTTGTAAACGAACCGAACTCTTTCATTCCTTTTTTCCCCCCGATTACTCCATCCACCTTAATGGAATCCGGCAATCGGTGGTGCAATCCGTCATTGAACCATCCGGCATAACGTACTTGAATGTTCGACACGTTTTTTTCCATCAGCTTCGAAAGAATCTCTTTTCCCTCATCGAAAGTCGTCAGAGCCTCCGTGGAATTATACGGTATGCCGAGCATATGCTGTCTCGTTGTCATTCCTCCAAAAAGCTTGAGATAAAACGGGATCGTAGACTGCTCCTCAGACGATTTTATTTCAGGAAGTCCTCCAGTTTGCACCAGATACTCCCGGTACAGTGAGGCCAGACCAGAATATGAAGCCTGCTCCGCACCTACAAAAGCGTACCGAACCACGAAGTCAGAGGATGTTGGTTTATTCTGAAACTTCGGCAATGTGCGCACCATGTCGCTGGACTGAAGTGTAATATCACTTTTGTTCACGACATAAAAGCTGGGATATACGTTATTGTAGCTGTTCAGCTTACCACTGATATCCGCATTCACCACCGCCACCGCGTCCCCTTCTTCGATGATGCCCAGGAAAGCGCCTTCGGGACGAATCACGCCAAAAACAGGCAATCTCGCTTTACTTTCATTGGAACTGGCTTCTCGCAGCTTCATCGTTAAATCCGGACCGTAAATATCCTGCTGGTAGGATGGGTACTGCAATTTACCATTGTTAAAGTAGATGAGTGCTCCTGAACCGTCTGGTACGAGAATCGATCCATCCTCCTTGGACCCACCAGCTCCGAAATACTCCAGCACAGACAGGGTGTTAATTGGATACTCTTCTGGAAAATGAATACCGGAAGCTGGCACTCGTACTTTCAGTTGCTCTCCGTCCAGTTCATACTCCATCGTGAGCATGAAAAGACGTGGACCGCTTCGTTCCTGCTCAATGCCATACTCGGCATGATCTTTGGCAAGGTCTTCTTCTGTGTATCCGGCGTCTTCAAAAGCTTTCAGTGCACGGGTCAGTTGCAAACCTTGCATAGCCTTGTCAATCCGATTGTAAACACCTTCATCTTTATCTTCCGCATATCCAACTTTCAAAGCCCGTTCACCGGATTTATCCAGCTTCGCCAGCACGTATTGTTCGAAACGTTCCTTGCTGATCTTCACTGGAAGATCTTCAATGGATCGCTCCGTGTTGCCGAATTGATAGTTCACGCGCACCCCATTTGGCAATGCTTCATAGCTCACTTGTTTATGCCTAACACTGTCCGTGTAGGAATTCACCATACTGCTCTGGCCTGAGCTGTTAAAAAAGCTGAGTCTGGATTGAGAGGACAGAAGGTCCTTGTTAATCCCGGCTGCAATGCCATCCTTCTCGCGTTCTTCCGGATTGCTCCGCCAGATTTGTCCGCTTTTGCTATGGATTACAGCAATTTCGGCAGTCTCCTCGTTGATTAACAGCTGCAAAGCATTGTTTCGGGCGACACCGATCATGCCGGGAATGCGTGTATCACTAAAAGCAGATTTCAGTTTTTCTCCGGGAGGCAGGGAAGGAGTCTCCACTTGACTAACATCTGCTGCCGTCTCGCGAGCCGCCGTTGAGGGCGAGAACTGACAACCGCTTAGAAGTAAACTGCTCACTAGCAGCATTCCGGTTATTTTTTTGGCTGCGGCATATTTCATTGTGATTTCCTCCTTCCTAACCCCGAAGCACTAATTCCTGATAGATCGTGTAGACAAAAGAGACAATCTGCTGCACAAGGCTAAAAAACAACAAGCATAGAAATGCCATAAATGCCATAGCTACAAGCGTGAGCAGCATCGTTAGAATCGTTTTGGCTGGTGTGTACTGATGCACGGTCATGTTGCCTACAAACAGCAGGTACACGGTCCAGCAAACCGCAATCGCGTTAGAAAAGTAATAAAATGCCGTTTCCTGTGCAGAAATAGCCAGACTTAGCCAGATCCACGGGAAATGCACCAGAAACATCGGAACCAGGGCAAAACACGTAGACATGAAAATTTCAGAGAACTTGCCCTCGCCGTCCATCAATGTAGTTAGCGACCAGTTGGCTACACACCAGAACAACACGGGAATAACAACGTACACCGTCTCAAGCAGGCTGTTCAGATACTTGGGATTGTTAAAATTAATCAGAAAGCCACTGTATTGGGCTTGCAAAATTTTGGTAAATACCAGTAACACCATAATCATCAAAGAGATTAGCAGTGTCGTTTTTTGATTCCGCTCATATTTCAATTCCCAATACCCGTCAAAGGGATGAAAAATGAGATGCAGCGGGTACTGGTACAATTGTTTACTTGATGCCTGCATTCGTTGTCCTCCTTTTCTGTCTGCGAACGATGGCGACGGTGACGAACGCAGCTACAGCCAGGAATATACCGGACATCACCCATGAAAAGTGCTCACGCATCAGTTCTTTACGATAGAGAAGAAAAGCTTTGGAATACCCTTGACGCTCCATGCTCTGTTTGAAGTATTGTGCCGACTCGGCATATTCTTTCTGGCGAAGCAGCGCTTTACCAATACCTGCATAGGCATATTCCAGATTGGCATTCATCTCGGCAGCCTTCGCAAACAGTTCCGAGGACCGATCTTCTTCTCCGTTGTAATAACTGCGCACGGCATCATGCAGTGTGCGTCCATACTCTGTGGTTTGGAATACTGTAATTTCACCAAGCGCTTTATCCAGTACAAGCATCCGGTCTCCCGCTCGCTCCAGCGCAACAGGCGTATTAAACATGCCCAACCGGTTCCCGATGCCACCAAAAATATGGAGCAGATAACCGTCGCCATTGTAGGTGAAAATACGGCCCCTGTTTGAATCGAGTACAGAGTACATATCGCTGTCACCTACATCGACATCAATCAGTCGGGATGGTCCAGCTTCTGTGGTATACCTTAGATCACCTTGAGGTGCTGAATATCCTTCTCTCCGTAAAATGTCTGTTCCTTGAGCATTTAATTTCTTGATCGGATCTTTGCCACGATCACCGCTGGTTGCGTAGATGAATCCTTCTTTGTCCATATCCAGATTGGTGAACTCGGTTGGAGTAAACATGACCATCTGACTGCGTTGCTCGCGAGTTGCGAATCGTTTCCAAAGATATTCGACCGGATCAACCTGAACCCGATTCGCACCAATAAAGGAGGAGAACTCGCCATCGGCGCTGAATTCCATGAATCCGTCAAATACACCTGCAGCCATCACGTAAATGCGCTCCCCTTGATCCATCACAATCCGAATAGGTTTAAATTGAAAGTTCTCATTTAACAAGTCCGACTTCGGTTCAGATACAATCTTCACGAGCTCTCCCTTGTTATTTAAATGCACAACCCGCTGATTATCCGAATCAGCTATCAATAAATCTCCTTTTTCCGTTACAAACAATCCTTGCGGATTTTTAAATTGATCTTCTTTGCCATCGTTTTTGAACGACTCGATCGTCCGTACTAGCTTGAAGTTGCGATCCATCTCTACAATTCTTCCATTGCCCGAATCAAGCACATAGACATGCTCATCTGTGGTGACATGCATATCACTTGGTTCCTTGAAAGGTGTTATATTCAGTTTCTTGCCTGTAATAATCGTTGTGGCTTCGTAAGCAGCCGGAGCTGGAACGGTATCTCCGTAATAGGAATAATGGTAGGCATCTTGCTCACCGTCTGCGCTCACAGGCAGTGCTGCTGAACTGAACAGCAGGAGGCAGACCATGCCCATGATGACCCATTTGCGTTGTTTCCATGTGCTTTTTCGCGTGCTATGTTGCACTTTGCTGCCTCCTTTCTATTCTTTCATGCCCGAAGTAGCCATCGTCTGCATAACACTGCTCTGAGAGATAACAAACAGCGTGATCGGTACAATCATGAGCAGCAACGCTACCGCTGCACCTACTCCCGCTCTTGCAATCCCGCCCTGTACGATCTGACTGAGTGCATAATGAAGCGTTTTGAGATTTTCACTGTAGATAAAACTTCCACCGTCTGTTCCCCACAGAGCAGGGAACTGCAAAATCATAAGTGTAAGCCATGCAGGCTTCACGTTAGGCATTACAATGCTCCAAAAAATCCGATATTCATTCGCACCATCAATCTTCGCTGCTTCCAGCAACGCATCAGGAATCTGTTCCATGAACTGTTTCATCAGGAACAGCCCGAGTGAGAACGCCAGAGAAGGCACAATGATGGAAGCGTGTGTGTTGATCCAACCAAGCCAGGACATCACCATGTAGTTCGGAATTGCGGTAACGTGCGGCGAGAACATCAATGACAAAATGACAATGGTGAACAATATTTTGGATCCCGGAAAACGATATTTCGCCAAGGGGTACGCTGCTGCAGATGCAAGCAGGATGTGCCCGGCCGTGCCCACTAATGTAATAAGAAGTGTATTGGCAATATATCGAGATAAGGGTACCCATGAATTGCCCATCAGATTAATCAAATCTGCGAAATTTTCTGTCGTCGGATTGTTCACCCAGAAGCGCGGCGGGAAGATAAAAAGTTCATCCAGCGGCTTAAAGGCATTGTTGACGGCATAAATCAGCGGAAGCACCATGAATGATCCGAACACGGCCAGCAACGCAAACAACATGAAACTGACGGTAAATGACCGGTTAAGTCTCTTCGGCATGCCGAAGATCGCACGTACTTTGCTGGTCATCGTCATTCACCTATCTTTCTCAGCATTTTTTGCGTGAAAATGTTCGTTCCAAGCATCAGTCCAAACAGGACGGTTGCGATCGCTGAAGCGTATCCCATCTCAAAGCGAATCGTACCAAAGTCCATCAAATGGGTGACCACGGTATGGGCTGCATAGTTAACACTTGGGAAACCTGCCAGTGCAATCGAGATTTCGGCTACTGCGAACGAAGCTGTAATCTGCATGACTGCCCCAAACATCAACTGAGGTCTCATGGATGGTAATGTGATGTACCAGAGCTCCTGCCAGCGGTTTTTGATGCCGTCCACTGTTCCGGCTTCCACCAGTGAGCGATCAATCGTCTGCAAACCTGCTATAAAGGCCAGAAAGCTGGTTCCGAGACTAAGCCAGAGCTGTACCAGAATCACGATGCCGAGTACATATTTCTCATTGGCAAGCCACTGAATCGGCTCCAGAATCACGCCAAGGCGCATAAGAAAACCGTTCATGTAACCGTAGCTGTCACCAGAGAAGATGATCAGCCAGATGAAAAATACATTACCAGAGATCGATGGTGCATAGAAAACCAGTGTCATAACCGCCCTGACTTTAGGAGACAGCTCATTGATGATCCAAGCAAACAAAAAACAGGCGATGTAACTGACTGGGCCCGTGATTACAGCAAACAGTAACGTGTTTTTAAGTGCGATCAGGAATACGTCGTCGTTCAGGAACAACCGCGAATAGTTCTGCCACCCGACAAAACGAGGCAGTTCCAGCATGTTAAAGTGGAAAAAGCTAAGACCGAGCGATATGCCGACCGGAATGACCGTAAACATGAAAAAGATCAGCATAAACGGTGCCATTAAGACGTAATAATGCCTGCTGAGATACAGATTCTTTTTCAATAAGGACCACCAGCCGACCTGGCGTGTATGCATGACAGGAGCGGCGGCTGTCTTGGATGTTTTTACTTCCAACCGTTACCCTCCCTTTCTTTTATTTCAGATTAAATTCCTTACGTTTCAGTTCAATCTCATCGTCAATATAAAGTACATAGTCTGATAAAGCCTCACGTGGATTTTCATTCGCGTTAACCACTTTGCGGAAGGCGTTATCCAGATGTCGGCCTGTAAAATAACCTCCTGGCATCTGTGGGATTCCTTGCACCCACTCCCATTGCTTCTCCAGGTTCTGGTAATCTTTCACCGGCCAAGGTAATTGCTCTAATGCTTCAATGTTCGCTGTAGGATAACGAGCAGCCGCTCCCATCAGTCCTTCCATTTCTCGTCCATACTCAATCTGGGTTGACTCATCCGTCCACCACTTCATGAATTTCCATGCCGCTTCTTTGTTGCTGGCATTTTCGAGCATCATGACCGCACTGCTCGCGCTAGCTACCTCATGCCTTATAGAACCATCCGGAAGCTGCGTGCCAGGCACAATCGTGAAGTCCCACAGGTTACGGATTTCCGGTGCTAATACCGTCAGCATGTTATAGGTCGTGTAGTCGGCAATACCGATCGGCATTTCTCCTGTACGGAAACGGTTCGGGAAATCGGCTTTCAGTGGGAACTTGTAATTCGTATAAAATTGCGTCCAGCGTTTGAATGCTTCCATCGAAATTTCCGAATCGAGTGCACTCTTTTTCCCGTCTTCAGTGTAGAAATTCCCGTCATTTTGATACAACAGCATCGCAAAAGTTGCGTTAGGAACCATGTTGGCATTGTTCAGCGTATCTTCAATCGGCAGATAGAACTCCATATTGTGCTTCTGCAATACAGCGATCGCATTATACACGTCCTGCCAAGTTTTTGGTGGCTCCAAACCTAATTCATTCAAAATATCCTTGCGGTAAAACAGCATTGGAAAATGCTGTTGCTCCGGGAGTGCATATACTCCACCGTCATACTCATAAGGTGTTATTCCGCTTGCCCGGAATCTGCTGGCCACCTCTTTAAAATCCGGAAACTTGTTCAGATCCGCTGCCGCATTTCTCATCGCATAGTTCACAGGAATATCTTCACCCATCTGCATCGCCACATCAGGACCTTCTCCGGAGAGCGTTGCGGGCAACAAAATATTCGGCGGCACAAGCCGTAGTTGAACAGACACATCGGTATCCGGTGTAAACGTATCGTCAATCATGCCCTTAAGAACTTGAGCCTGATCCCGTCCGGTGGTGATCCATACGGTGATCGAGTCCTTCTTTTTCTCCACGTTACCGATGCTGTCATAGTCTTCCGTGTAGGAAGCGACATAAGCACCAAGTTCATGCTTCACCTGTTGGAACGCAGAAGCTTCGGCCTTTGGCATTTCTTGTCCTGGAGGAGCGACAACTAGATAATCCATTGTAATCGGCTGCTCACGTACGGTCAGAATCCACGTGCCCAGACCGCCGACGTTAATTTTGAACGTATCCAACCGTTTCGGAACGGTTTCTGGTCTTGCCGCCATATCCTTGAGCTGTACTACCATGGCATTCAGAATGGCTACTTTATCACTCTGTTCCCCGGTTGCCTTTTCGAGATACGCAGCGACAGAGGTGAGGATCTCCGCTTGCTTTTCAAAAACCTCTGTCATCTCTGGAATGCGTTTCTCCAGCTGATAATCCCGTAGTGGATCCGGTTTGTTGGAGGTAATCATCAAAATTTTGCGGTACATCTCATTCAACTCAAGTACGCTTGATTCCACGGTTCGTAGTAACGGGGCTATATCGCCGAGTGTGACAGTCATCCGTAAGCGGTGTTTTCCCTTCTCCAGATGAAACTGATAGGGTTCTTCTCCCCCATTTCCGAGCACTTGTGTCTGCCAGGACGGACTGTAGTTGAAGCGAATTCGCTTCATCTCTTCAAACGGAACTTTGCCGTTAATGGTAAGACTCCGCGTGGCATAGATGCCCCGAAGCTGATCCTGCTTCACTTTTAACGCTATCTGGTACAAACCATCCTCAGGTACATCTATCTCCCATTCGACCCATTCCCCCGGAAGTTTCCAGTTCACGCCTCCGATCGCATTGATCCGAATTTTGGATACGTCGTAGGGTTCAAGAGATGGACTGGATCGATCCGAGATGGGTGCAAGTGTAGGTGAAGATTTGGTGATCGCTTCTTCGCCTTGCACTTTTAGCATGGTGGGACTGGCTGCCTTTAAACCTAACGAATCATACGTCTTCTGAATTTCGGCATACGTAGGAATGGCCTCTTCCTGATACAGTTCGATGTAATCAATCGCCATACTCTCTCTAAGAGAAGTCAAAGCTAATTGCTGTTTGCCTTTTTCAAAATAAAACTGAAACGGTTCTTCAAAATATCCGGCACTGTCTCGAAACGAAGCGAGCTGCCATTCCGGCTTCTCCACCTGTCTTGGTCTGAGATCGTTGCCCCGATCATCTTGACGGACGTGATCTTCGCGATTGCCCCATACCCTGTCGAACAGAAGTACATCTGCTTCCCGAAAGGGAACTTCCCCGTTTATCTCCAGCTTGCGCTCGATTCCGGAGCTTTTGCCTTCGACAGGATAATAGTGAATGCGAACCTGATATAAACCACTCACTTGAACGGGAACATCCCATCGAATGGTTCCGGATTCGGGTGTAATGACAGCACTGCCATCCAGCCCTTCATATCCTTGCACCACCTTGAACTCTCCGTTATCCGCCTCCGTATAAGCTTCACCTTGAATTCTTACGGTAGTATCGGGTTTGGCAGTGCTCGCATACGTTTCCTGATAATGTTCATAACTTCGTGAATCCCTGGTACCCGCTACAGCATCAAAATCCTCAAGTGCATGTACTGTCCCGGGGCTCTGATTCTTGGATGGATAGATCACGATGATCGAGAACACCAAAGCCAGAACAAGTGCCAGAATCAGTACCTTTTTCTTACGTGACCGCATGTTTGCATGTATCCCCTTTCCTGTAAGCGTATCAGCAAAAGAATGATTGACTAGGACAGACCGCACTTCTTACTCGCGCGTTCTGCCCGTATTTAGCAGTGCTTATTTGTATACCTCATCAATTGCGGCTTGGAAAGGAGCCTTGTATTTCTGAATCAACGTAGATACGGATACGCCTTCTTTCAGTTCTCCATCAAAATCCCAATATGGAAGGGACGGAAACGTGTTATGGTCGAGAACAAGCATGCCAGCTGCCACTTCTCTGGCATTGTTAATATCTGCTTCATCGGTCAGATGTCTTTCGAGCGTGGATTGTTCCGGATAATCATAGATGGAATCAATCTCATTGATTTTTTCCCAGATATACATCAGTTGCTCCGGATTTTCTACCGCTTTAGGGATGGTGATCGCTTGATAACGAGATTCACCGGAGTGGTATGCAGAAGCGCTAGGTCCTTTCGGGTACGGCAGGAAGCCGATATCATAGTCAGGCATATCTGTTTTGATGCCTTCAATCTCGTACATTGCTCCAGAATACATGAGTGTATTTCCTTGACGGAAGAAGGTAGCTGGTTCAGTCCAGTCACCGCCTTCTGTTGGTCTGCCCACTTTCTCTGTAGCTAATTTATTCAAGAAATCAAGCGCTTCTTTTGTTTTTGGATCTTCGAGGTTCTGTTTATCCTCTTTCGTCAGTGAAGCTTCGTTGGAATACAGGATTGGTTCAAGCAACCCTGTTTGAGCTAGGCCCCACGTATCCAGCTTGCCGTCATTATTCCGGTCTTTGTTGGCTTGCTTGGCTACAGCCAGGAAGTTATCCCAATTCCATTCGTCCGCATCAACATATTCCTGCAGCGGCTTCATACCAAGCTCTTGCATCAGAGTACGGTTGTAGAAAATACCGTTGATAAACGAAGACTTATCTTCCGTAAATCCGTAACCTTTACCTTCATATTGCATATATTCCTTGGTTGTTTTTTGATTGAATACCTGGTCGTTCTTAATATAATCATCTACCGGCCACAACAGATCTTGTTTGGTCAGTGCCGGAATCGCGTAGTTTTTACCGAGTCTGACAAAGTCGCCAAGCGGCTCGCCTGCCATCAAGGAAGCTACAACTTTCTCCTGATATTCACCAAAATCGATGGATACGTATTCGATATTAAAATTGTGTTTTTTCTTCAAAGCTTCGAGGTTCTCGAGTCGTTTGATATTGTCCGGATTGTTATCTGTAATTTGCATATCCCACCATGCCACAACCTTGATCGTTCTACCACCCATGTCAAAATCCATCTCCGGTGTAGAATTTTCATTTTTCGGCTCTGTTTCGGCTGGTGCTTGCTCCTCCTGCGGTGCCGGTTTTTCAGGTGCCGGCTCAGCAGAAGGTGCAGAACTACAAGCGTTGATCATCAACATGACCGCAAACAATAGACTCAGTAGCATAAACTTGTTTTTCTTCATTGTCTTCCCCCCTGATTGTCGTGTGCTACCAAAGTTTATCGTCCAAATGTAAGCGCAAACAACCTGCTTAAATACAGGTGTTTACCCGGTCAGATTATAGATCAGGTTCATTTGAGGAGTGATTTAGAGTATTTCACCTGCAATTGGTAAAGAAATGCACTCTCTGCAAAATAATGCACATTGTATGCGCTTTCTTTTCTTCCCATAATGAAATTAAGCCTTATTTCAGTTAAACATTCGATCGGAATATCAGGAGAAGGTGAGGTCATGCTTTATGTACAGTGTTTTACTTGTTGATTATAGCCGCCGCTTGTGTAGAGAGCTTGAACTGCTTCTTAAAGACAACAAACTCCCATTTACAATTACAGATTCAGTTTCCTCTTCAAACGCTGCTCTTGCCGCATTGTCTGACCGGGATTTCAGTGTTGTCGTTGTGCATACAGAGCATTTCGATACGGCTGGATTATGGTTGTGTCACCACATTCGAAAAACAAACGATATCCCTATCCTACTGCTTGGTGGAAGGGATCAATTCAGACTGGTTCGCAAAGCATTAACTTATCAGGTAAATGATTATTTACCCTCACCTTTTAGTGCTTCCGCGCTTGTACACAGTTTATACGGGCTTCTGAACAAACTTGGGCCTGTTCCTATGAAAAAAAAACCTGGCCTCAAGCCCACCATTCAGCTTAACGGCAAAGCGATGGATTCCAATCATGTGATTCGGATCGTGAAAGCTTACGTAAGAGATCATCTGAAAGAAGAGATCACGTTGAAAAAGATCGCGGATATGATGCATTTCAATTGTGCCTATCTAGGTCAAAAGTTCAAAATGGAGGAAAATGTTTCATTTAATGACTACATGCTACAGGAACGAATGAAAAAAGCCAAACAGCTTCTCCTGTCCACTGACCTGCGAATTTACGAAATTGCTTTGGAGGTTGGATATCGGGATATTGATTGGTTTTATAAAAAATTTAAAGCTTACGCCGGGTCAAGTCCTAATGCCTATCGCAGGCAAAAGGCTCACACGGCTTAATCCAACGATTGATATACGCAACCGAGTGGATACGGAGCGTATCCTCCATTTTATCCTGGATTATCTTAATTTTGCCGACAGTGTCTGCATATATAGAAAAATCTATCTAATGAAAAGCACGCAGGAGTTGCTACTCCTGCGTGCTTTATTACGTTCTTATTACTTACCGATCAGCCGAACGAGTCAGTAAAGTTTCGCGATACTCTTGAGGTGTCATGCCCGTCTGTTTTTTAAACAGCCTAGTAAACGAATGTGCAGATTCATAACCGACCTGAAGTGCAACTTCCCGCACCATAAGCTCATGGTTCATGAGCAGCTCCTTGGCCTTTCGAATTCGGCTATCATCAATAAATTCGGATAAATTAATGCCCATCTCCTGTTTGAAAAATCTGGATAGATACGAAGGATTAAAGTGATGCAGTTCTGCCAGTCGTACTAACGTAAGATCTTTTTCCAGATTACTCTTGATATAATTACACAAACTCTGTACGACCATATTCGCACGTTCCTCTTCGTTTGAACGTTTGAAGTTGACCAGCTCATCGGCTGCTAGATAGAGATATTGAACGGCATCTTTCATGCTTGAAAAATGATCCAAATGCAGAAAACTTCGCTGATCCGAGGTTTTCTGCTTGAGCCCCCAGCGATTAAATGCAGCGTAAATGGTCAATGCCAGATGATAATATGTCTCCATCGCCCGCTCCATCGTCATATCCTGTTGAAGGAGTTCTCCCACAAGTTCTTCGAAGATATCATAAAAGGATTGAAAACGCCCTGTCTCCAGAAAACCATTCATTGCCTCTACCCTGCTTGAGATCCTCAGTGATTCCTTCGGAGTACCCGCTTGAGGCTCCTTGTAATTGTCTGTCAGAACCATCGACATCCCATCCCCAACTTTCATCCACTGTAACAAGCGTAGACGCTCGTATTGCTGTGGAATTTGGAACCATTCACACCCCCGCCCACTAAGTGTACATGCAATCGACACGCCAAGTGAAGCTAGACACGACTCCTGTACAAGCTCTAACGTTCCTTCCATGTATCTGGCGAAATGCTGTTCTGCATCTCGTTGCCCATCTTTAGGTTGAAGGAGCCATACCGTATCACCATAATGATCCGTAGCACTGGCACATTCCATATACTCACTCATCAACGATGTTCCAATAATCCGAATAGAAGATTGAGCACACCCTTGTTCAACTTCTGCTGGTTCATTTTGCTTATTCAATCGTGCAAGTACCAGAAACACGGGAGAATCAGCTTTTAAATGAATCTCCCTCTCCAGTAGTTCGGCCTGAATTTCAACCGAAGAAGCAGCAGTTGAACCTTCCTGAAGAAGCTTTCGGATGTATTCATCCTGCCTCAATGCGGTTAGCCGGGATGTAATCTCGCTTTGTTGTTTCAGAAGATTATGCATATCATAACTTTCCCTGATCTCTTCCATAACCTGCTCCACCATATGCATCACTTTGTCGTACCCTTCTGTCTTAAGCAGGTACCGTACGTTGTTCATCTGAAAGGCTTTGTAGGCATATTCAAAATCACTGTGTCCCGTCAGGAAAATAATACGGCACTGCGGCCAGCGGCTTTGAATCTCTTCCGTCAGCTCCAGCCCGCTCATGCCCGGCATACGAATATCCGTCAACACAATATCAATTCTGGAACGCCGCATCCAAGAGAGTGCTTCTGTAGCAGAATATGCTTTGCATACATCCAGCCGATCCGGCATGTGTCTCGCAAATGTTTCATACAAACTATCCGTAATGATTTCCTCGTCATCTACAATCAGAAGTCGATACATTCATGTCCCCCTCTTTCCACTGGATTCGGATAACAACTTTCAAACCTTGCAGCTCACTTCGTGACAGAAATAATCCGCTTCCTTCGCCAAATGTCAGAACCAATCGCCTGTGGATATTCATTAATCCCGTTATGTCATCTGTCATAGCCTCACTATGCAGGAGATGTTGCAGCTTCTCTATATCTTCTGTCTGGAGATCATGCCCGTTATCTTCCACCGTAATCTCCGCACAGGATGTCTCTATATGAAATTGGATACGCAAAAGACCTTCGGTCGTATTTTTTTCAAGGCTATGCTCATAGGCATTTTCAATAATCGGCTGTATTACGAGTCTGGGAACCTGAATCTGTTGCAATTCCAGCGGAACTTCCCCGAATTCAACCTTGATTCGTCTGGAGAATCGCAGTTGCTGGATATCCGTATAAATTCGGGAATGATGTACTTCTTCCTTCAGCGGCACATGATCTGTTCCATTACGAGTAATAAAACGAAAATATTCTCCAAGCATATTCGTAAATTGTTCGATACGATCCGTTTCTCCTGTTCTTGCAAGCGAGTTCAGAATGAAGAAACTGTTGTACAAAAAGTGTGGATTAATCTGAGACTGGAGTTGCTTTAATTCAGCTCGCTGCATCATCATCGTTTTTTTGAAATCGCGGTCAATCAGTAACTGCAGATTCTCAATCATATGGTTGAAGCGGCCATATAGGAATCCGAACTCGTCTTTGCGATGGTGTACGATCGGGATATCCAGTACTCCGCCCTCCATCTTTTTAAATCTTTTGACCAGCAATAATAAAGGAATGTGAATCAGTTTGTACGTAGAGTAGAGATAAGCTGAAATGGCAATAAACGATGTGATGGCAAAAATCCATGCCCATTTATAAAATTTGCTCAAGGGTTTGGTGACCATTTTCTCAGGCAAATATGTGGCAATGGATAAACCAAGAGGTTCCATATGATGTTGGTTCACATGGTACGCTGTATCCTCTACATTTACGCGAAAGCTCTCCAGTGAGTTCTTTTGACTATATTCACGGTAATTGGCAAGAATGATCTCGCGCTCTTCCCGGTCTAAAATAGCAAAACCTGTTTTGTCTTCAATAAGAAGGGAAGCACTTTCAGGGTATAGATTAAGTTGAGATAATTCATTCTGAAACGCAACATTATCCAGTTCCACCTGAACAACAAACAGCGGCGAGTCTCCCATTTTGCCTGTTAAACGGACAGCACTCAGATTCAGGGTATCGTCTTTGACTGCGAATCGAATGCTTTCTTCGTGCGTGAATGAACTGAAATAATCGTATGAGGTATTATTAAATTCATCAATGCCCTGCACTGCAGAGATACTCTTGTGGACTGTAGGAATATGTACATAAACGTTCTTGATATAAACACTGCTGTTTTTGAAAGAGGCTAGCCGTTCGGACAAATAATTTAGTATTTCCCGTTTTTCAATTTGGTCCATATTGTTCCAGAGGATCGCCAGCCGATTCAGCTTGCGGTCCTCTGCAATGTCAAACTGCTGCAACTCCATCCACTCAATCTCCCGGTTCAGTTCGGTTGCGTATTGACTTAACCGCCTCTCTGTCGAGAAAGAAATTTCCTGACTTGCCGTATCATAGCTCCAGTGGTACAAATACACGCCCAGAAGAATCAAAGGTATGACAAAAACCAGGTAGGTCATAATCAGCCGCGCAAATATACTGTTAAACCACGACTGTGCCGGTATTTTGAACAACGAATTCCCCTCCTGATTTCAGATCAAAGACACCTGCCTTAATAAGATAAAGCGAACGCCTGGTGATCCCTGGCGGCATCAGTTCTATACCATGCGTTCACCTCCGATGTAATCTCTTTTCCGCCCAGCTCCAGCCAATCTTCTACAAATTGATCGAATTCTTCAATAGGTGATCCATAAATAATATTCATAAATACTTCGAGCTGCAGATCCCGAAGAATAATCTGCCGGTCTACCATCGTTTCCGTAATTCCACCTGTGAATTGATCATAAAGAAGCTGTCCATTTCTCTCGTATTCATCTGCGATGCTAAACGCACCTTTTGGCCCATAGGTTTGTTTCCATCCCCATCCGCTCTTCAAGCCTTCTGATTCATACGCAGCAATTCGTTTGTGAATAGCAAGCGCTTCGTTCTCCAGTACAGAGAAGTCACCTGTCTTACGTGCATCCCGAATATCTCGATATGCATCTAAATTTTTAGTTCCCGGAAAAGGAGTTACCGGAGACAGCATCCACACAGCACGTGAGTCGTCATTATAGTACGTTTCATATTCCGCATTCTGTCCCCAGTTTTTGTCCAGATGCAAATTCATTAGTTTAACGACAACTTCAGGATGAGCAAAGCCTTTTCTCACGGCAAAGTAATTCCCTGTATTGGAACGAAGCGGCACAATATTATTTCGACCTGCCTCGGCCACAAGTGGAAATGCCTGCCATTCTGCTTCCGGATCTTCTTCACGAGTAGACTGGACAACGAACGGAGTCCACTGCTCACCGTATAGCATGCCAATTTTCCCCTGTTGAATCAGACGATATTCCTTGCTTCCATTTTTGTAAGCAAAGTCAGGATCCAGCTGACCCTCAAGGTACATGGTCTGTAATACTTTCAGCGCCTTACGCACTTCTGGCTGTATGCCTCCATAGGCCAAACCGCCCTCTGAATCTTTAATCCAAATGTTCGGAAAAGCACCGTAACCGGCCATAAATCCCGAAACGCCCATAACCGGGTCCCAGAGATAACTCGTCAATGCAAGACCATAGGTATCTTGTTCTCCATTGCCATCAGGATCACGAAATGTAAACGCTTCCGATATTTTCAGCACGTCTTCCAGCGTTTCAGGTGCTGGCAGACCCAATTTATCCAGCCAATCTGTTCTGATCCACAAGTACTGTGCCGTTTCAATGGAAGAAGAAGATTCGGGGATTGCCATAAGCTTACCGTTAATCGTAGCTGCATCAAATGCGCCTTTCCCTTCGGCTTCCAAAATATTTTTGGTAAGTGGCGTGGCGAAGTCACGGTATACTTCCGTCAAATCTTCTATTAAATTGGCATTGCTAAGTTGCCTTAGCTGATATGGGTTAACTCTAACAACATCCGGGAAACGCCCGGCAGCAAGGGAAACCCCTAACTTTTGATTGTAAACATCTCCTGTTGCAATCCAGTCATACCGAATCTGAATGCCAAGCTCCTGTTCGTACAAACGAGTCCAGCGGTTATCGACCAGTGTCTCACCGGGTAGTTGCTCAATCATACGTTGCAGATCCTCTCCCGTTTCTCTGACAAAAGATACTTGAATGGGCGGGGAATAGGCCGACGAAGATAAGGCCTGCTGATCTTTAGATAAGGTGTCAATTTGCCCGGAGTCTCCCTGCGTATGTCCAGCGGGTATGCATACAGTTAAAAAGATAATAATTGTCCATCTTGTTTTGTACATCCATCGCTTATGCATGGTGACATGCCCCCATTTTGATTAAATGAACATATCTTTTTCTTTTCCAGAATTGTTATCATTGTACAACATTTGACCTGTCATGAGTACGAAAAAGCCGCCGTTTGGCGACTTTTATTTATAACTCTGAGCACGGATTTATGGAGCGATATGATATTCAAAATTCGAAAAGTCGGCCATGCCTCCAATCTCTTGTGTAGAGAACAGGAACAATCCAATTCTGCAACCCATAAAATGATCCAGCTTGTAAACCATTTTGTGCGGAGTCCCGAGGTTCTTCCATTCTGGCCCATCGAGATAGGCAAAACGACATTCATCTTGATTATCTACAAAATTGGCTGAGGCTTGCAGTTTCACTAGAGGTCCTGATACAGGTATACGGGCGTACTCTGTGGCAGGCTCCTGGTCAATCATACTGCCAAATATGCTGGTATCCTGACTCACTCTAGCCTGCATAACGAGGTAGTACTGACCTGCATTCTTGGTCATTGCGATCAAACCATAGGTGCCAATCAAAAAACATAGACCTGCATAATCACCATCATTCAGTCCACTGCCATCCAATGTTACTGACGCTGCACAAGCCGGACCCATGGCACGCTGAGTGAGTGTGTTCACTGCAAATGTCAGGTTAGGGCTAAGTTGACCCGTCCGAATTCGATACACTCCCGGTACTTCCGTAACAGACCATAAATCATCATGCGGCGTATGATTCCATTGCCAAACGTCCCGAAGCCGCACCTTGCCCTGATCATCCAACGTATATTCGAAACGATCACTTGCAACCAGCGGTTGGTAACGGTAGTCCGGCCTTGTACTGGTCAGATCGATTTGTTTCGGAGCCTCTTCTGAAAATACGGGTGCCCCCTCCTCGAAACGCATCGGTACCAGAACAGGAATTCTCCCTACAGCCCCATGGTCTTGAAAAAGCACAGCGTACCAGTCACCATCCGGTGTATCCACGATGCCGCCTTGAGCGACCCCTGAATTAAAGTATCCCATATCATCATCGAACACTTCTCCGCCAACAAATGTACCATCCAGCGTATCCGCCCTGTAACAAGCTTGCGTTCTTCGCCCTGCTGCCTTCGTCATATGGATCAGGAAGACATAATAGATGCCTTCAATTTTGTAAAAATGTGCACCTTCATACCCCAAGTAGTGTGGCTGATGGTCTGTCACTATGATACGATGCCTCCCCTCCGGCTTGGGACCGGACAGATCGGTTTTTAATTCGGTCAAGTGAATCTCTCGATTACCATGCACCAGATACACCCGTTCATCATCATCAAAAAATAACGAGCAGTCATGATAGAATCCTTCTACAATCTGTTTAGTCCAAGGCCCTGTTATCGTTTCAGAAGTATACAGATATGTCTTACGTGTGTCATTGGCTACAAAGATGACGTAATACTTGCCTTGATGATAACGGAGTGAAGCTGCCCACATTCCTTTGCCATAGATCTGCTCCCCGTTCTCCAACCGCTGCGCTGGTGTGTTATCCAGTCTGTCATACACATACGCAGCTGTTTCCCATTGGATCAGGTCGTACGAGCGCAAGATAACACATCCAGGCATCATATGCATGGTCGTACTTACCATATAATACGTATCTTCAACCCGAATGACGTCCACATCCGGATAATCGGCCCATATAATCGGATTTGAATACATCGTTTAAAACACCTCTTTTTTTGGAGTTCTGCATCCTATCTGTTCTGTCTGACTCCAGCTCTCCATTCAATGGGATAAATCCCTTCATGATGCTAGGCTTCTTCAAACATCCAGTGCTTTAAAAGGATACACGGGTTTTGTTCTGATGGCTTCAGTACAAGATAGAGATCGTGTTCATGCTGAGCGCCAGTTACTGATGTTAATGTCTCGATCCACTCTTGGCTTTCCGCTGATCCAGGAACATGTACCTTCCCAATTAACTCACCGTCTTCACGTCCTAGTCGAAGTTCAAGAGTACATGGCCCGCCTTGACTGCATACGGTTATAGTAAAACTTGCCGCCCCTTTTTGACCAAAATCTACACGCGAGATGGCGATCCAGCTTCCCCCATGCAACACACTGACAACCTCATCTTGCCTCGCAGACTCTCCTTTTTCTACTTGCTCCGAACCCGAGCCGCTTAATTGACGCGTGTTTACTCCCGCATTCCAGCCCATCGTTGACCCGCTGACCTTTTGATATGGATTGAATGATTTCAGTTGCTCTACACCTTTGTAGTCCGCTTGAATTGCTTTGATTCTTCCACTTGTATCTTCATACTGCACCTTGTTCAGATGTGTGGAACGATATCCTTCCGGAATATCCATCGCTTGGCACAGAGTCTGCGCATGATAAGCAATATACCACTGATTCCCCAGCGGGAAGATGGCATGATGATTGTTACCGCCAATTCCGAAGAAGTGACCCGGGTTTTTAAGGATTGTTCCCTGATACGTCCATGGACCCATCGGCTGCGCACTTGTCATGTATGCAATTTCTCCCGGCGACGGGCTATCCTCGTCACGTTCCACTTGGAAAAAGTTAGAGCAATACGTGTAATAGTAGATGTTATCATATTTATGTATCCCCGAATTTTCAAACATAAAGGGAGCAGGAATGATCTTGGCTTTACCCTCAACACTGACCATATCCGTTCCAAGTCTCATCACTCGCGCCGTATCGGGACGCTCTGGCTTCCCCTCGGGCACGCCTCCACCAAAATAAAGATAAGCTTGATGGTCATCATCCACAAGCACAGCAGGATCAAATAACCAGGTTACGTCTTCAACACCCGGCGTTTCTCTTGTCACCAAAGCCTTTCCGATTGGATCTGTCCAAGGCCCTATAGGTGTTGGTGCGCTCAGGACACCTATACCGCTGGCATTATTGGCAAAATACAAATAAAAACGATCTTCGCCGTTCAAACTGCGATGTGCCGCTGCTGGAGCCCAAGATTGGGAAGCCCAAGTAGCTGCTCCTTCCGGACCTGCTACTTTGATCTCCCCATGATCTGTCCAGTTGATCAAATCATCCGATGAGATAACTGTAATTTTATTGATTGACTGATAACTGTTTTTCTGAGGAATTTCATTCGCGTCATACTCCAGTTTATCACTGGTCATATAGAGGTAGACCCGGTTATTAAACACGAGTGCATATGGATCGGCTCCAAATTTGTGTGCCATTAGAGGATTGGCGTTGGGACGAAGCTTCCCAATTTCCTTTTTTGTATGTTGCAAATCAGTTGTTAAGCCAGGTTCAGACTTCTGCTCGCCAGCTTGTGTCATCGTTTCTTTATTCATTTCATTTCCTCCCGTGAATAGAATGATCTTGCCATTATCTTCAAATCTACTTTGATATCTAATATTAGGGCATAACAAATAGAAAGCGTTTGCAAATCAAACGTTTTCATGATAGGATGATTACATTTTAAGTGAAACTAAGTCCAATTTCATTGCGTAGTTTGCATGTTTTATTGCGCCAAATGACAGGAGGTGCTTCTGCGATATGTCTTCTGATTATTTTTATGATGCGATCCAGCCAGAGCTGTTGTACCGTCACCCCCTAACAACTTACAGATACGATTCCCGTTATCACCGCCACAATGCGTATGAAATCTACATATTCCTGAAAGGAAATGTGCACTTCTATGTCGATCATCGTTGTTATCCCATGCAGCGCGGCGACTTGCTTGTCATTTCACCTGAGGAGATGCATCGGACACTTATTGTGGACGAGGCTGAATATGAGCGAATCACGATTAACCTCAAGAAAACTTATGTCTGCCAGCTTTCCACGGTTTTAACGAATTTATTATCTTGTTTTGATCATCGTCCTGAAGGAAGTGGCAACATCATTCATCTGCATGAGGATCAGTTAAACCAACTTCTGTATTGGACCCGTCAGATTGAAGAATCAGCCGATTCTAATAAATATGGTTCAGATGTGCAGACCAATGCCGCCATGGCACAACTGCTTGTTCTGATCAACCAGTGGTTTCAGCATAATTCCTTTGTACCTCAAGATATCATGCCTGAACTAGTGTGCAGAACGATGGAATATATTGAAGAACACATCACACAACATATAACTCTTGGCGACTTAGCCGAACAATTTTATATGAATAGCACCTCGATCAGCCGACAATTTAAAAAGCATACCGGACTTACGCTTCGCTCCTACATTTTAGGTAGACGCATTGAACTTGCCAAAACACTCCTGTCAGATGGACTGAGTATCACAGATGTCTGCTTCCAGTCAGGTTTTAGTGACTATGCCAACTTCATTCGCAGCTTTACCAAAATCGTTGGAACCTCGCCAGGAAAATATACGAGATATCGGCAAGCCGAGGTTAGAATTGATTTGTTGCCGGAAACCGATTACCATTAAAAGCATTGTCATCATTAAAAGGAGATCAGAACATGCTTTTAAGAAAATGGTTGTATCCACTGTTCATTTTGCTTTCCGTATTGCTGGTGGCAGGTTGCACCTCACAGTTCATTACCAATACCAATACCGGTTCTCACGCTGGTCAGCCCTCCAAAGAGATGGGATTTCAAGAGGTCGCCGATTATATCAAAGAGCATCATGAACTCCCGCCCAATTACATTACGAAAAAAGAGGCTCGTAAGCTGGGCTGGGAGCCTAGTGAAGGCAATCTGGATAAGGTAGCTCCGGGAAAGAGCATTGGCGGTGACGTATTCAGAAATCGCGAAGGGTTGCTTCCCAATAAAAAAGGTCGGATCTGGTATGAAGCGGATATCCATTATACTGGTGGAAAACGTGGAAGTGACCGGATTCTATATTCAAGTGACGGTTTAATCTATCAAACCACCGATCATTATAAGACCTTTCAACAGATCAAATAACGGAGGAACACATGAATATCATTCAGATCGACGGTCGTTACCTTCTTAATCGGGAATCACTCCATCAGTGGTTGCAGGATAAATTGCAATTGGACGAGCACTACGGACACAATCTGGATGCACTATGGGATGCCCTGACAGGTGAAGCCAACATGCCGCTGACGATCCGCTGGAGCCATTTTGATATAAGCAGAGAAAAGCTCGGTGATTATGCAGATCAGGTGGTTGATTTAATGCGCGAAGCAGAGCAAGAGATTGACGAATTCACATTAGAGTTATGGTCATAATAGAACAGGCTGCCTAAGGGCAGCCCGTTCTACTATCTTCTACTATCTTTTTTTAACTTCTTTTGACTTCTATTCACTTCTTTTCCTCGTTCTTCTCTTCCTTATATCTATACTTGCTCTTTAACTTCTTGCCTTGTTCTCTTTATTCACATCTGCCTTAAGGCTGCACAACAAATGTTGTTACACTTTGGGCTGGCAGATCTGCTGAGAATCCGTTTCCGGACATCTGCAGGGCAGAGCCAGCTGCCAGATTTCGTGTGCTGTCGGTTACCCAGGAGGATACAGCAGAGGCTGTTCCATTTTGCACGGTGAATCGCTGATTCACGCTTGAAGTGTTTTTGTTAATAGCCACGATAACGATCTTGTTATTCGCTCCCTTGTATGCAGATACATACACGCCGTTTGCCGGATTTTTGGTTGCATCTACTCTGACATCACCCGGACGTACGAATTTGGAGTAATGAGCCATACTGTAGCCACGTTTACTTATCGTTCCGTCTTCTTTAATCGGCCCATAATTTCTACGGATATACCACCATACATACGTCTGAAAATTACCTTCAACCATCGCGTTGTACATATGCTCCGCTACCCCGAGCGCTTCAGGCCAGCGATCTGCTGAATTAGTTTCACTGTTTGGATAGTAAACTTCCGTCATCCAAAGCTCTTTTCCTGCTCCCTTTTGTTCGAATAACGGATACGGAAAGTCGCTGTATTGTGTACCATACGTATGTGCCCCCAGAATATCCATATTCGCAAGGGCTTGCGGATCATTCAAAATAGGGTCCGACATGTTTTTCACATAAGAGAAGGATTCCGGGGCAATGACCCGATTGTTGATGGAACCCGCGTTTTCTTTCATGAAACGAAGCATTTCCTCTGGAGACCACCATGTCCAGTCATGTGCATAGTCCGGCTCGTTTTGTACGGAAATCGCGTACAAGTTCACGCCGTTATTTTTCATAAATGTATCAAATTCATTCAAATATTGAGCGTAAGCCTCGTACTTGTCGTACTTGAGTCGTTTGGCCTGTGTAATCTGTGTATATGCAGTTACGTTGATGTTATCGATGTTTGGTCCACCCGTTCCTGTAGTAACCAGCTTCAACGTGCTTGTGCCATTCACCATCGGTACCTGAATCGATTTGTCCTTCCATGTGTTTCCACTGCCTGTAGCTTCAAATGGTATGTTACTAAGCGCTAATGTGCCGTTCACGTAGACATCCAGGTTGCTCGTTCCTGATGGAAGTGAATATCGAATTTTAATGTTTTTGGTGCCGGTGCTGCCAATCAGAATCGTATTCCACTGAACAGCCGAGCCACTCGCGTTTTGGAAAGAAACATAACCTGATCCTGTATATCCTGTAAAAGAACTCCCCGCTACTGCACCAGTCAACGTTGTCAAAGATTCAGCTTCATACGTTGAACCACCGCCCGAAGTAGTGCCCAGGGTGACCAGTTCCGTCATATCTGTTGGTGGATTCCAAGGAGATGCAAATACAATCGCACCATGCTCAATCGCCTTTTTCGCAGTCTCCACTTCCCGTAGCCAGTTGTTCCTGTTCTCATCAATCGGAATTCGTAGTACAGAAAATCCAAGCTGGTTAGGTCCATTGCCAAAGGCCGTCTCCCGCTCAGACGCAGTGAGATCACCAATCCAGCCGGAATGCGTCATACCTCCAAAACCCCGAATCACTTGTTTAGGTGCAGTTACATTAATTACAGCATCGTTTGCAGCAGACACTTTAGAAGAAACGGGTACGTAAAACAGAGGCAGTGCTGTCATAGCTGCAAGCATCGTACAGAGTGATTTTTTGATCAAAGCATTCACGATGTCTCATCTCCCGACAATTAAAATTCGAACACATCAACCTTAACCTTAACTTTTATCCCTTTACGCCTCCAATAGTCATACCTTGTACGAAATATTTCTGAAGGAACGGATAGACCATCAGGATTGGCACACTTGCTATTATGGTCATCGTTGCTCGAATGGAAGTCGGCGTCACGGCTACGCCGCTGTTCTCGGCAGCCTGATACACATCACTTGCTGATGAAGTTGCTGCTGTCGTAGAAGTTTGCAGAATCTTCATCAATTCATACTGCAGCGTGCTGAGTTCCTTATTGGAAGAGTTGTACAGGAAGACGTCAAACCAAGAGTTCCACTGACCGACTGCGACGAAAAGGGAAACGGTAGCCATGGCCGGAATCGTTAACGGCAGCACTACTCGAATAAATGTCGTAAATTCCCCGGCTCCGTCAATTCGGGCCGACTCCAGAATGCCTTCAGGCAAACCTTCAATAAAGGAACGAATTACAATCATATTGAACACACCGATGATACCCGGAATGATATAGACCCAGAAAGAGCCAATCAGGCCGAGATCACGGATCAACAGATAACCCGGAATCAGTCCTCCGCTGAAGTACATTGTGAAGACAAAAAACATCGTCACGAACTTACGAAGCACAAATTCCTGCCTGCTGAGTGTATAAGCAAGCATCGCCGTACAGAAAACAGACACGATCGTTCCGATAATTGTACGAAGCGCCGAGATCAGCGTGGCATGGTAGATGTCGGATTCTCCAAAAATATATTTGTAGTTATCCAGTGTCCACTCCCGAGGCCACAGATAAATACCTCCGCGAATCGCATCATTTGCATTATTCAGCGAAACAGCGATCATATTAATAAACGGATAAATTGTAACAATCATCAAACAGATCATGAAAGTGATATTAATGGCATCAAACGCCCGGTCCCCGGCACTGCTGTTCCGCAAGCGGGATGATTTTGCTTTTGGCATGGCCTAGGCCTCCTCTTAGAATAGTCTGCTTTCTCCCATTTTTTTGGCGATATAGTTGGCGGTAAAGAGGAAGATGAAGCTGACCACAGTTTTGAAAATCCCTGCCGCTGTACCCAAAGAGAAGTTCCCCATTCCCAAACCATACTTCAAAACAAAGATATCCAGGTTCTCTGAATAATCCATATTCATTCCGTTGCCCAGCAAATATTGAGGTTCGAACCCAGATTCGAGGATGCTTCCCATATTCATAATCAGCAAAATCACGATAACCGGCTTCAAACCAGGCAGTGTAATGTACAGCATACGTTTGAAACGACTGGCTCCGTCAATCTCAGCTGCCTCATACTGAGCAGGATCAATGGCTGTAATGGCCGCCAGATAGATGATCGTGTTCCAGCCGACGTCTTTCCATACTTCGGTGGCCCCAAGTATGCCCCAGAAATACTCCCCTTTGCCCATCCACAGCACTGGACTGTCTATCAAGTGCAGTTTCATAAGAATGAGGTTGATGATACCATCAGGTGAAAGTACAGTAAGCACAATACTTGAAGCAACAACCCAGGAGATAAAGTGAGGCAGGTAACTGACCGTTTGTACAAAACGTTTAAAAACGATATTTTTCAGCTCGTTTAACAGAAGTGCCAGCGTAATCGCTGTAACAAATCCGAGTACCAGCTTGATGGAACTCATCACCAGCGTATTTCGCAGCACCCGATAGAACGTATTATCTTCAAACAGGGTCTGGAAATGCTTCATTCCTACCCACTGCTGATCTGCGAAAGCTCTTGCCGGTTTGAAGTTCTGGAACGCCATCGTCCAGCCCCATAACGGCAAATATTTAAATACAAACGCCCAAATCACAAAAGGAATACACATAAATGCCAAGCTACGCTGCTGAAGCAGTCGTTTGTAGAAGCTGTTTCCTCGATCACCCTTTGGACGGGAAGCCCGTGGAATCGATTGAAGGGGTACGTTTGGTTCCTCCACGATGCAGATACTCCTTTCCCTTTTCTGTTATTCGTGCGCGGAGAAAGGTTGTTATAGAGGGCTGTGCCCCTTTTTCTCCAGCGCACGTAACAGTTTGTTTTATATTTTTTTATTTTTGTTGGATCGAATTACCACTTGCCAGCAACGCGATTTTGAATGACCTCAGTCATTTTTTTCTCGTAACCTGCTTTATCCAGCTTGCTGAATTCGGCCATGTAAGCATTCCAAATATTGTCGAAGTTTGAAGGTGCGCTCAGAATCATCTCAGGCAAATATTTGCGCTGTATATCATCTGATTTGGTGGTGAACACCTGTTCAGGTGAACCCTGCTCAAGAGCAATGGACCATGCAGGGAACCACGGACGCTCTTCCGGCTTGTTGAACAGTTCACTGAACGTTTCGATGCCATAAGCATCAAGGAATTTTTTATCTCCTTCGGTATATGTTGCTGCGACAACTTCCGGCTGATTACCTGGATTGTATGCGTTCCCATCAGACAGCGTGGATTCTGTACCATAACGCGGCCAGTCATTGGCGAAATAAGCAAAGCCGAATTTGCGGCTCAGTTCTACATCGTCATGCATTTTCCGCTGCTCATCATTGGCGTAATAGAAGCGGCCCTTTTCATCTACGCTGTATGTTTGATCCTTGATACCCCACTGCACGAGGATCTGATTCTCTTCTTTGAGCAAATTATCAAAATACTTGATGATCCGTTCAGGGTCTTTCGCATTCACGCTAATTCCGGTTGCATAGTTGTTTACAAAGCCAGGAGGATCAATGTATTGGTCTTTGATGTTTTTGTCAAAGACGATTGGCAGAGGTGCATACCGCTTCTCGTCAATGCCTGCCGCAAGCAAGTTATTGGTTGCATCTCCAACCTGCCATGCGTAGTTAAAATAACCGAGAACCCGACCCGAGGTCAGTTTCGCTAAATACTGATCCTTATTCATCGTGAATGATTCCGGATCAAGTAAACCTTTTGCGTTAATTTCATTCAGTTTTTTGATCCAGCGTTTCTGTTCTTCCGTGCCCGAAACCGTTCTTGCGACATGGGTTTTCATATCTACCATAACGCCGCCGTCGTTTGGATATCCTGCAAGGTGCATGGCCGGATTCTGCAGGGTGAAGAAGTTATTGGCTACACCAGCAAGCGACACAAAACCGATGGTTTCTGCTCCGTCAACCTTCGGATGCTTCTCTTTGTAATCCTCGATCAGATCAAAATATTCATCAAGCGTCGTAATTTTAGGATAGTTAAATTCCTTCAGTACAGAACGTTGAATCCAGAAAGCTCCTCCGCCAATGTTAGGACTGCCTGAATATTCGCCCTGGTTGGCTGTATAAGGCAGCGCATAAATTTTACCGTCTTCCGGGTTTCTCATTTTGTCGAAGTAAGGTCCATACACTTTCTTAATATTCGGACCGTATTTTTCGATCAGATCATCTAACGGAATGTAAGCTCCGGCATCCAGCAATTTGGACATCTCTCCGCTGGAGGCGATAACATCAGGATAGTCACCGCTCGCAATCATAACCCCAGCCTTTGTGGCACTGTCACCAACCAGATATTCCATTTTAAAGTCCACACCCGTCTGCTTCTGCAGCTCTTTACCAATCGCCGTTTCACTTGCCAAAATGTCTTTCTTGCCAGAAGAAAACATATAATACGAGAATGTGACAGGGCTGTTATCATCTTCTTTTCCTGTAGATGAGGCCCCTGGAGATGAGCTTCCAGACGAGCACCCAGCCAACAGGGATGCCAGCAATACGGCTAGTCCTGTCGTTTTCAAAAGCGGTTTTAACATGTGTTTTGTTCCCCCTTTTTAGTTAAACGATGTATGTAAGCATTTTCAATATATCAAGATAACGCTTTCATAGTTACCTACAAAACTGTACATTGTTCTTAAAAAAGTATATCGAACTATCATTCGCCTTCCGGCTCATCCCCATCCAGTGGAAGCCAGATTTGAATACATGTCCCCTTGTCTTCCTCTGATTGTATAGAAAAAGAGAATCGATCTTTGTAACAAAGTTTCAACCGGCTATAGGCATTTTTCATTCCTACATGCTCACCTATATCCATATTCTGTTCCAGATATCCTACCAATTCTTTCAATCTGGCTTCGGACATGCCAATACCGTTATCCTCCAGCCCGATATGAAGATTCTGACCCTCCAATTGAACAAATAGCCGAATAATTCCTTCACCCGGTGTAGATTCAATACCATGTATGCTCGCATTTTCCACAAACGGCAGGATGACCATTTTCGGAATTCGGTACTTTAATGCGGCAGGATCAGCCTCAATGTAATACTGAAGTTTTTCTCCAAAGCGATATTTCTGGATTTGCAAAAAGCTGTCGATTAGCTCCAATTCCTCCTTCACAGTCACGTCATGCTGATTCCAGCTAATGGACTTACGGAACATTTTGGCCATATGATGCACAATCTTAGCGGTCTCTTTCTCGCCCTTGATCAGGCTGCGCATCCGCACAGATTCAAGCGTGTTAAACAGGAAATGTGGATTAATCTGACTATGCAATGCATGAAGCTGCGCCTGCTGCTGTTTAAGCTCCAAATCTTTTTTTTGAATATCCGCAAGGTATACTTCATCAATCAGGTTCCGAATCGTCTCAGTCATCCGGTTGAATTCCGTTGTCAATTGACCAATCTCGTCCCTTGCATCTTCTGGAGGAATGGTCTGAAAATTTTGCGTTTTTACTTTTTTCATATGTTTGAGAATACGTACCAGTCTAACGTGAATGGATCGGGACATCGCCGCAATGATAATAGAAGGCAGCACAAAATTGATGCAGGCCAGCCAGACGACGAAGGATCGTGATTTACGAACTTCCTGTAACACAATTTCCTCGTCCATCACACCTTGCAGGGACCATCCTTCTAAATAGTTAATGCCAGAATAAACACGATCAAATCGAATCGTTTTATTAGGGAATTCCATCTCCCGGTATAGTTGTCCAACTGAAACATTCTCTGTTCTCGAATCATTCGAAAAGCGAATGTGCCCCCCCGGATCAACCAAATACACTTTGCCATCAAAGCCGCTGTTACGAAATTGCTCATGAAGTAGATCCATATTAAAGTCAATTTTGAGTAGCTGTTCGATACCACCCGTGTTCAGATTATTTAACCGCTGCACGAGACTTAACATCTGATCGGTTGCAATCAAAGTTGGATAAGGAACAACATTATCCTGTAATTGTTTGTACCAGCTACTGTTGCGAACCGCTTCATTTAAGTGTTCAATGTAGCCTGAGGACAAAATCGTTGGATTATCGGTATACACTTGGTACCAGCGAATGCCTTGACTCAGTTGACCGGAGAACTCTCCTTTGAGATAGGAGTTATATGCCCGAATATACTCCGAGTTACTTTCGAACGAACGAGATAACGTGTCATTAAATACAGGATCAGCATAGAGCGAATAAGACAGACCTACCCCTTGATCAATCGTCACACGCAATTCGTTCTTCAGGTTGTTTAACGCCATTCCGGCATCACGAGTTTTCTGGCTACGGATATTTGCTGTGGTTACTTGATAGAAAACGACATTCGTCACAACAATCGGGATGAACACGGATAACACGTACATCAGCAACAATTTATCCCGAAGCTTCATGTAATTCCATTTCCATCTAATCATTGGGCCCCCCGCTGTCCATCCTCTTTCAGAAGATTACGGTAGGCTGTTGGGGTCATATTGACGATTTTCTCAAACTGCGTCACAAAATAGTCCGCATTCTGAAAGCCGATCCGGGCTGCGACCTCATACATTCTCAGATCCGTCTGGCGGAGCAACTTCTGTGCCTCTTGAACCCGAAGATTCAGCAGGTACTCATTAAAATACTGGTTGTAACTTTTGCGGAAAAGTCGACCAAGATAGACCGGATTCATATAGAACTGGGCCGCTATGCTTTTGAGACTGATATTCTCCATGTAATGGGAATCGATATATCGTTTGATCTTGTTAATATCTCCTTTGGACTGCTCCATCCGCAGCTGCGCAATATACTCCTCCGCTTCCTCCAATGCATCCAAAAATGCAATTTTTAATAATCGCAAATTCCATCCATCCTGACCTTGTTCGGCTAATAACTTGAGTTTCTGCAACCCTGCATCCGTACCTCCCATTTCATGCACAACCGCGAGTATGCCCGTAATACAGCGAAGCAGGGAACCTGTAACAGCCTGAGTAGAAAACCGGCGAGAGTGAAACTTGTTGAACATATCTTGCACAATTTCATGACAAGCCCCGCGATTTCGCTCTTCCAGACTTAGGATCAGGGGATCAACCTCTTCCTGATTTATGTTAAATACGTATAACGCTCTATCCTTCACTTCTGTATAATGGATAACACTTCCTGATTCTGCGAATTTATGCTTGGATGCTTCCTCTGCTTCCGCGTAAGATCGAGGTGCATCGGTCATGTCATCTACCAATGTACCTGCATACAAGCCTACATCTGCGCCAAGATGGTCGCTGAGCATGTTTTGAATCCATTGAATTTTCTCAACTACACGTTGTTTTGGAGAGGGTTCCTTCAATAGAACAATCAAGGCAAATCTACCAAGCTGCTCCTCAATAACGTATAGGTTGAACCGATGATCTGCCAACGGATGAAGGATGTCATTAACCTGGTGAAGGGTCACTTTCCGATGCTCTGAACCTGTTTGTAGTTCAAACAGCACAATGATCAATGACGTCTGATGGTCAATACCTAACATCTCTGCGTATCGGATCTCATCTTCTTTTCGAATCTGTCCCTTGATCATGTCTTTTAACATAATTCGACTAGCCTGTCCTTCCTCCAAAAATGCATGTTTTCGCTTATTCTGGATCAGGTTAGCCGCCTTTTGCAGCGTTGCGGTCATTTCTTCGTCATCAATCGGCTTGAGGATGTAATCCTGAACACCGTACCTTATCGCTTGTTGTGCATATTTGAAATCATGGTAACCACTAATGATAATGATTACAGGCTCTAGCGTAGGTGACTTGTCGACAGCACGAATTAACTCGAGTCCATCCAAAATAGGCATTCGGATATCGGTAATAATGACATCGGGATGTAGACATTCCGCCTTATTCAGCGCCTCCAGCCCATTCTCTGCTTCCCCCGCAATCTCCATGCCGAGACTGTGCCAATCAATCAGTTCATGCATTCCTTTACGGATATACATCTCATCGTCGACCAGAAGTACTTTTAACATATTATCTGCCCCTTCCCTTCAAGCGAAATCGTTAAATAAAATCAACAAAAAACGGTATATTCCAATTATAATTAGAAACCGCTTACATTTCTGCAGTTATTTATACACGATGGTTTCCATTCTATCGTTTGCCGTTTGCAAATTCATTGCACGAATCGCTGATTTTATTGCGCGAAAGTACAGTTAGCTGCTTCATAATATAAAAAAAGCGAAACGGAGTCGAGTCTAAACTCGGACGTTTCGCTTAAGAAATGGAGATGAAATTTACATTATATCCTCCTCCTAATCAAGAGGTTACCTTCCACTCTTTTCCTTGTAAAATAATTGAATCTTTTGCACTCTGGAAATCCAGTTCCATATGTTGATCCAGATAAGAAACGTGGACTTTACTTGCTTCGCATGCGCGTATGTTGGCATGAAGCAGCTTGCCTTCGGACCATTCTATATCGACTTCAAATCCGCCGCGTGCTCTCAACCCTCGAACTGAACCATTTGGCCATGCCTTTGGCAATGCAGGAAGTAAACGAATCTCGCCGCCGTGACTCTGGAGCAACATTTCGGCTATGCCCGCCGTACCTCCAAAGTTGCCATCAATCTGAAACGGAGGGTGATCGCAGAATAAATTGGGCAATGTCGAGGAGCGAAGCAGCTCCATAACGTTATCATGTGCATGTTCAGCCTGCTCCAGTCTAGCCCACATGTTCATAATCCAAGCCCGGCTCCAGCCCGTGTGTCCCCCGCCATGTTGCAGTCTGCGATCCAGCGTAATCCGGGCGGCCTTCGCTAATTCAGGAGTCATTTTCGGGTTTATCTGTGATCCCGGATGGAGGGCAAACAAGTGTGATATGTGTCTATGGCCTGGTTCAAGTTCATCATAATCCTTGCTCCACTCTTGAATTTGTCCGTGTTTTCCCACAGCGATATCTGGAATGCGAGTTAATGCTTCTTGCAACTGTGATGCAAATTCCTGATCCTGTTGCAGAATGCATGTACTTTCGATACAACGAGTGAACAGCTCCCGAATAATCTGGTTATCCATCGATGCCCCGTAACAAATTGCACCCGACTCACCATTATCCAGTATGTAGATATTTTCCGGTGAGGATGAAGGACAAATCGTGAGATTCCCCTCAGGGTCTTGCACAAGAAAATCCAGAATAAACAAGGACGCCTCTTTCATCGTTTCGTACACTTTTTTCAAAAAATTCTTGTCTCTGCCGTATTCATAATGATCCCACAAGTGAAGAGACAACCATGCGCCGCCCATCGTCCAGAAGGTCGACGTTAGACATACATCCTGGGGAGCAGGATCTGCCCATATGTCAGAATTATGATGTGCTACAAATCCGCTGCAGCCATACATCTTACTTGCAGTTTCCCTTCCACGCACCTGTAATCGCTCGATAAAATCAAATAACGGGATGTGACACTCCGGCAGATTACAGCTCTCCGCTGGCCAATAGTTCATTTCTGTATTGATATTAATGGTGTATTTACTGTCCCATACCGGAAGCATATCTTTGTTCCATATACCCTGCAGATTGGCCGGTAACGAACCGGGCCGGCTGCTGGAGATTAACAAGTAACGCCCGAACTGAAAATACAGACTGACCAGTTCAGGGTCATCCTGACCTGCTCTAAGCCGCGCGAGTCGTTGATTCATCGGTAGATTCATATAACTGGTATCTGTGATTTCACCCTCCAGATGCAAGTCCATTCGTTTAAAGAGCGACTGATAGTCAGTGATATGATCCTGAAGCAACTGTTCATATGTCTTGGCAGAAGCCGCATCTATTCTTCGTAAACATTCCACCTCTAACTCTTCCTTGGCATAACGAAAATCGGTGCATGCTGCTATTAGCACGGTGGCTGAATCAGCATTTAACAGTGATAGCTGACCAGCCGAATACTGAATCTCTCCTTGTTCATGCGTGACCCGAATCACACAGCAGAAACGGATTCCCCCTTCTCCCCCGCTTCTTCCCCGGATGATCATATCACCATTGCTGCGTTGTTCGATTCGATCAATCAAAGATTGGAATCCGACCGGATGTCTTAGCGCTCCCGATAACGGCGACCATTGTAACACGGAACCTCTGCCAAACAACGCTGTGAAAGATAACTCGCCTGAAACGCTGCTAGACAGACGAACTGCCATGACCTGATCAGGATAACTTGAAAAATATTCTCGCTTGTATTTGGATTTGCCTGATGTATACTGAACGCGAGCAATTCCTTGTTCCAAATCAAGATATCTCTGGTACTCCGTTGCTCCCTCGTCTCCATGATGCATGGCCACGTAGAAATCACCAAGCGGCTCGTAATGCCGCTGTCCATCCGGCACTCCAACTAATGAAGTTAGTGCAAGTTCTTCTGCCTGCCGAATATGTCCACGAAACAGAAGTTCCCTTATGTTACCCAGTGATTGAAGTGCTTGCGGATTGCTCCGTTCCATCGGTCCGCCGTACCAAAGGCTATCTTCATTTAATTGCACTCTCTCTAGATGTGTTCTTCCAAATACCATACCACCGAGGGTTCCGTTTCCGATTGGCAAGGCTTCTTCCCACCGCTCCGCAGCGTGATCAAACCATAGTTGTTTTGAATTCATCCTACACCTCCGACAAGAAATGCATCGCGTTCGATGCTACAATCGCAATATATCGAGCTGATTCGAATTTGACTTACCATAACAGGTTACATGTTTAGTTTAATCGGTGAGTCGGCCGAGCTAAATGAATAAAACTAACCTAAAGCTTCACAATGTTAACCCGAATTGTAAAGGAATATTTTTATTTATTTCGTTGAATTGACATCATCCCATAGGTCACCAACAAGGCCTTCAATGATAGACCCGCTGGCCCACGGCATTAGACAAAACCAGGTACTTGCCGGCGAACCATCGGCATAAGTCTCTGTGACGAGCCCTTGCGAGTGACAAAAACGCTCGGACATCCATCCTTTTTTGCCAAAGTCATATTCATTATCCATACGATTATAGGTTTGACAGCCCCAAGCGACCGTATCCTTCATTCGTTGATGGATGTAGTCATCCTTACGTTGCTTAACATAATATAAAAGCTCATCGATCAAATTGCTGGACATAGGATGAATGTGCGGATTGGCTACAGAAGTGACACTTCCTCCTGAGCTCGACCATTTCAATGTACTCAGCGGCGGGATCTGCACAGGCGAGTTATAACAAAATTTGAAGCTGAACTCGTATTTGATGGCGTCTTTCATATGATCAAGGAACGTCTCCTCCCCAGTTAGTGCATGCAGGAAACGGAGAGCTTTGATATATGCTAGAATGCCTTCGGAATCCACTGCTTTGTCTGCATCAAGTGGGGCACCGTAACATTCCATCTGTTTCACATAGACATTGTAATAATGTCTTTCACTCCGTCTCATTTCCTCCAAATCGGATGAATCATTGGTCAACCAGCTGTAATAAGCTTTCGCTGCAAGGCACCAGGCACCGCTGAAAGCGTCATATTCTAATCCCGCACCTGTGTGCTCGGACAAAATCGTCGGATACTCGCCATCCGCATTTTTACTATGCTCCAAACGAATTAATACTTGCTTCACATAATCCAACCATTCATTATGGGTGTTCTGTAGAATACGGTACTCATAGTCATAACATTTGAGGATATAAAACATGGCTTGTGCAACGAGATAGGATGAATGCCCCGGTGTACGCATACCGTCGAACCACCAGCCTTTAATACTCCAGATTCCATCCTGATAAGCATCATAAGGAAGTCCTGACTCGGGATTCATCGCATTTTCAATAATGTTTGTAATGCATGATAACGCTTGCTGACGCATAGGCTCATCGTTCTGACGTAATGCTGCAATAAGCATGGGGGCTGCAATAGTCATACCGTTCGTCCAGCTGATGGAAATAATCTTGTTATATCGGTAGCTCCCGCTTTCAGCGTCTTCATATACAAAAGTAGAATAGTGACGGTCTTCTGGAAGCCAGGCATAGTCACGAATGGCTGTGGACAAGTCGGATACGGCTTTCCGGATATCGCTTCCTCTCCGTGGATACTCATGGTATTTTTTATAGATTGACTCTATTGCAGAATTAATGCCCAACGGGGAAGATGATTCATAATCATATAATTCCATTATGAACTCCACCACTTCTCCTGCTGCCAGCTCGAAGACGTTCTCTGCCAAAGGTGCACGTTCATGCACAAGTCTTGACTTGATAAAAAGCAGCGGAGCGTTCTCATACCCTAAAGTGTAACCGACAGTACCTTTTTCTATTGAACAGGTGAAGCCAGCATACTGCAGAAAGTTTCCTTTCTGACCGGGATACCATGGTTTTTTCAGTCCAGTATGCTCGTTATTAAGCCAATATGGGCTTGCGCTAAGTCCGACAATTCGGCCTGTGTCATACACTAGGGCAGCCGGATGGGATAAACGATCACTTCGGACCATCCACCAAGGGGATGAAGGCCGGGAAGGGTGTCCTGTACGAATTCTTGGAAATTCGTTAGGTACATTTTGCGGCGCTTCTCCCCGATTATGTCCATACATAAAAGCAGGCAAGAAAAATCTGGGTTGATGTTTGTCAAAACCTAGTTCGATATGAATCACACCGCTCCATCGCTGATTGCCCTCATTCTCAATTGTAACCTGCACCTGTCTCGGATCTTCGGACTTGTCTTTATCAGCAATCACATTCACCTCAGCCCGAAGTCTGTGCGTATCCAATTCGGTGTACACTGTTCCCTCCTGCCAACTGCTGCGTGCGGTAAAAATCAGCTCCATAGAATCCTCCAATTCTGTTTTCCTTATTCATTTCGAAAACGCTTGCAAATATTAAACCAAAATGTTAGGATGATAACATTTTATAGGTTCAAGTTTGCAATTTCATTGCTTAGATTGTGATATTTATTGCGTGGAACGATAAGGAGGTTCTCTTGATATGGATGAATCACTGGAGTATCAATATGATCCCATTCAGACAGATCTGCTGTATTTGCATCGTGTTACAACCTATAATATGGGTACATTCTACCATCGACATAATGGATATGAACTGTTTATTTTCCTTCGCGGCAATGTGAACTTCTATATTGAGAATCGGTGTTACCATCTTCAACGCGGTGATCTTATTGTACTAAGTCCAGAGGAAATGCATCGATCATTTGCACTAGATCAAGATGAATATGAACGAATCACAATCAATCTTCAAAAATCATATCTTCATCGTTTGTCCACATCATCTACTAACCTGTCCACCTGTTTTCATTATCGTCATAAAGACAACGGCAATATCGCGCATTTGAATGAAAAGGAGCTATCGCAGTTTCTCCATCTTACATCTCAGTTAGAGCAAATCTTGGTCTCCTCAGACTATGGTGCTGATATCATGAGAAATATGCTGGTAACCAAGATTCTTCTCATGACCAATCTGCTTTTTAAACATACGGATTTTGTGCCCACAGACATTATGCCTGATTTAGTTCGTAACACCATGGACTATATTGAAACACATCTGACAGATTCTCTCACACTGCAAGATTTATCAGAAAATCTATTCGCCAACAGCAGTTATATCAGTCGTCAATTCAAAAAGCACACCGGACTTACAATTCGAAACTATATTCTTACTCGCCGGATTGAGCTCGCCAAAAGTTGCCTGACTGAAGGCATGAGTATTACAGAGGTTTGTTATCAGTCTGGATTCGGCGATTATGCCAATTTTATTCGTACCTTTACCAAGCTGGTCGGAACATCGCCCGGTAAGTTTGCACGTAACCCTTCAGATCCAGAACTTAAATGATAGTTAAATAGCGAACATGAGTGTAGATTGAGCAGAGTATCCTAGATTGGAGGAAAGCGATGGATATTTTAAAAGGTACCTATGGTTTTCGATTTGCAGAAGATCGTGAACTTGACCTATGCAAGCTTTATGCAACGGGGAGCGATATCATTACTGATCCGTCGTATTATTGGGATGGCCTGGAGCGAACGGATGGTCCTCTTCTATTATTTCAGTACACCCTTGCAGGAGAAGGTATTTATGAAAGTAAAGACCGTACATACCGTGTGACCTCCGGACAGGCTTTTCTTGCAGAGATCCCGAGCGCTCATCGATATTATTATCATCCAGAGTGTGCTGAGCCATGGCATTTCATCTTCCTACTCTTCCGTCCTGATCTCATTCAAGCTCATTGGCAGAAGTTTGTGCGAGAAGCAGGCGAGGTTGCTACTCTCCCCATGGATTCGGCTCCGATCCGTCTGCTGCGCATGATTGTAACGGATGCCGCGGCTGGACGGATAACGGACCCTTTGATTGCCTCATCCAGTGTGTATCAGTTCATGACAGAGCTTGTTCGCTTACAGACGACTGCACGTCATAATCGGGAGAACTGGCCGGAACATATTCAGCAGGCCACGAAGTATATCGAGACCGATTACGCCAGTATGATCAGCGTGGATCAGCTTGCAGAACGTGTTACTCTATCCAAATATCACTTTATTCGCAGATTCTCGGCAAGCACAGGCCTCACTCCAGGTGCCTATCTTACCCGCGTTCGAATCGAGAAAGCGATGGAATTCCTTCGCGGCACGACACTAAGCATTGAACAGATCGCATTGCAGGTTGGATACTCCAGCGGAAGTTATTTTATCAAGGCTTTTCGAGGTTTAACCGGGCTTACCCCAGGGGAGTTCCGAAGCGGCGGCGAGAGCCTCGTATATCGCAGATTGTTTTTTGACTAACCGCAATAAATTGCTATTGTAGACTTAACATTACTGTAGATTATTGAATCCACCTTCATTATGATGAATGTAACTAGAGCAATAATTTAAACCAAGTTCATCATGTAAAGGAGCCTTTCAATGGATCATACTCTTGTTGCACCAACACCTCCTCTTGGCTGGAACAGCTGGGACTGCTACGGAGCTGCTGTCACTGAAAAGGAAATTCGCGGCAATGCGGAGTACATGGCTACACATCTAAAAGCATATGGCTGGAGCTACATTACCGTTGATATTCAATGGTATGAGCCTCTGGCAAACTCCTCACAATACCGCCCGTTCGCTCCACTGATTATGGATGAGTACTCTCGTCTGATGCCTGCAGAAAATCGCTTCCCTTCTGCTGCGGACGGTCAGGGATTCAAACCACTTGCTGATTATGTTCACAGTTTGGGACTAAAATTCGGCATTCATATAATGCGCGGAATTCCAAGGCAAGCAGTTCATGCGAATACAGCTCTATTGGGGACCAGCTCCACCGCCCGTGAGATCGCTCACACCAACTCCATCTGTCCGTGGAACACGGATATGTATGGCGTAGATCACAACAAAGAAGGCGCGCAAGCCTATTATGATTCACTGTTTGAATTGTATGCTTCATGGGGTGTTGATCTGGTCAAAGTGGATGATATCGCTGCCTCCAGATTATATGACACACATCAGCCTGAGATTGAGATGATCTCGAAGGCGATCAAACGTGCCGGACGTCCCATGGTATTAAGTCTTTCTCCCGGTCCTGCCCCCGTGGAATATGCTGATTTTTTCGCGGAACAGGCTAACATGTGGCGGGTCACCGATGATTTCTGGGATCAATGGCCGCTGCTGCTGGATATGTTCGACCGCTGCCGCACTTGGCAGGCCCTTCCTAAGGAGGGGTGCTGGCCGGATTGTGATATGCTGCCTCTGGGGCATATCGGTATTCGCTCTGTCGATGGAGGCGGAGCTGACCGCTGGACGAGATTCACTAAGGATGAGCAATTGACCATGATGTCTCTGTGGAGTATTTTCCGTTCTCCTCTCATCTTTGGCGGTGAGTTACGGGATAACGATGACTGGACACTGTCCTTGCTGACGAACCGTGAAGTTCTGCGTATGCATCGTGAAAGCCATAGTGCAAGAGAAGTGTTACGTCAAGGCGATCTGATCGTTTGGACGGCTGCTCATGTGGATGGCTCCACTTATGTAGCTGTGTTTAATGTTGGTGAGCAACAAGGGCTCCCGGTGGAACTTAATCTTACAACAGCTGGTTTATCCCCTTCCGTTGCAAGCCAAGGAATTGAATTATGGAGTGGCGATTTGATAGAAGTTAACGGGGATATATTACAAACAAATGTGCCTTCGCACGGTGTGCGCCTGTACCATTTTAAGTGAACCATTTCTCCTGAAACGTTCCACTAAGAAGAGGCCCTGTCGTTGAGGACAGACCTCTTCTTTTCAATTTTTTGAAAATCAACGGATAGTAACCGTTTGGCTTGAGTAAACACGTTCAGCTTTTATCAGAACAATGTAGATGATTCATTCATTTGTCCTTGAGACTTACGATCAAAATGCCATCTATACACAAAAGTCATTACCACAACCAACAAGGCAAGCACAATAAATAGATTACTATATACAAATGCAGACGATAGGCTGATAAAAGGGTTGAAATGCATCTGCTGCGCTCCCCCGTCGATGACCTTGCCAAGAACCGTTGTAGATACAGAAGCTGCGATGAAATTAAACATCGACAGTAATCCCATACCAATGCCAACCTGTTCTTTGGAAAGTGTCTGTGCAATCGTATTAGACAGCGCAATTTGCATATATGATTGACCAAGGACTGCCAAGACTAGACAAGATGAAACGAAAAACAATGACACACCGGCAACAAACGATAGACATATGAAGCCAATCGCGAGCATCGTTGAGGCTGTATAGATCAAATAGACATTGCCTTTCTCATCAGCTAACTTCCCTCCTCGTCTTCCCAGTAATGCTGCAATCAGAGCCGATGGTAACATAATTAGACCTGTCAGAGCCGGATAAGAATCATACACATGGGTCAACAGTTGCGGAATAATAAATGGAATGCTAAATCCGCATGCGACCAACACAAATGAAATAATCATTCCCCATGTGTAGGATCGGTTGCAAAAAACAGCTGGCTGCACAAACGGTGATGCTGCGTGAAGAATACGAAGGATAAACAAAGCTAAAACTACAAACCCCAGTAGCAAATACCACAAATTCATTTGAGTCAGCGCGAGCAAAATGGCTCCAATACTTACTGCGAGCAGTATCCCTCCGAGATAGTCCATCTTTTCATAGACTCTCTTCTCATCATTCAAACATTTTCTATAGAAAGGGAGCGTCAACAGCGAAAGCAGCGGAATGGAAAATAGAAACTTCCAGTTCAGTGCACTGGATACGAATCCGGCAACAATAGGACCTAACGCAGATCCCAAGGCGATTCCGATCGCAGAGGTACCGAGTGCCTGACCACGCTTGTTCGGCGGAAAATATCGAACCGGTATAATCATGGCAAGAGCTGGAATGACGGCAGCCCCTGCGGCCTGAATCAGTCGTGCCAAAATAATCATAAAGAAGGAAGTAGACAGAATCCCCATGGCAGAACCAGCAGCCAATAATAAGAGCCCAAAAGTGATTAAATGCTTAATGCTGTATCGGTCTGTTAGCTTCCCGTAGGTGACTGTACCGACGGCATATACAATTAAATATCCGGTAACGATCCAGCTTGTTTCGGAAGCTGACCGTTCGAATTGATCCCCAATGACGGGTAAAACAACATTAAACATCATTCCGTTCATTACAGAAATGATCAATGTGAAGACAAGCACGCGAAGTAGTACCGTTTCTTTACCGGTTGAAGATGTATCCTGGATTTCTAAACTCTCTGTGTCCTTCATCGTTTCCCTCTTTTCCATACGTTACTTAAAATACAAACAATTGACTGTCAGTACTTACTGTCATTTAACTGACTAAAAAACTAGGGCGTAAGAGCCCTAGTGAACGTCCATACACTTTCGGCAATCACATCTTCTAATGAAAGCCACGGAAAATGTACATGATCCTCCATATGATTAATAAACAAGCCGTAGTTTAATGCCATGAAGGAAAAAGCCTGTAATTCAGCATTGATCTGAATCACCTTACCTTGTTCGTACATCGTTTGTAAATAACGGGTTAACCGTTCAAGTAACTGCTGGGGGGGTCGTATCGTTTGTGTTCTTAAATCCGGCAAATGATTCATTTCCTTCAGACTGATCATAAACAATTTGCGGTTCTTATGCATGATTTCGTGATAGGTTCTGCTCACCAACAATAAATCTGAATGCAGATTCCATACCAGTTTTTCCTCAAAAAGTCGTGTCATTTCTGCGGCATAATGATATTCATCAAATGCGCTCTCAAGCAAATTTTGTTTCGTACCAAAATGGCGAAATAACGTCTTCTCACTTACGCCCGCGGTTAAAGCAATCTCCTGCGTTGTAACGCTTTTATATCCCTTTACCGAGATCAACTCGATCGCCGTTAACATTAACTTCTCTCTTGTGTTCCGTTTACTTGAATTGGACATTAAGCTCTCCTTCTACCCCAATGTCAGTGACCACTGTCATAAAAGAAGACTACCTTTTGAATCACTCTTTGTCAAGTACTTCAGGCTCATTTCTGTTCCATCGCCTGCACAGCAAGTTGAAAAGCTCGAATTCTTCTCTCCAGTAAGGTATATTGGGGTGTTCCAGCTGTAGACTTATCCATCATTTGTTTAAGAGAAGGAAGGAGATTGTTCATCACATGACGTGCCTCGGATATTTCCAAGCTACTATAATGTTGGTCATCTCTCCCATTCCAGGTGTGTTCCAATATATATAAACTGACAATGAGCGCACGAAGTCGTTTCTCTATAACAGTTGTATTTGCTTCTTTCCCCGCCATGTTCTTCAGAGCGTTCTCCGATTTACGAATCACAGACTGAAAGGCTTCAATCGATTGTCGTTGTATCAACTCCGTTACGGGTTCGGTCATAGGATAATACTCCTTTATAAGTATTTTTATTTAGGCAATTATATGGATATTAAAGCTAATATGCCCTGCATTTCACGAAGCTCATTATATCCCTTATGAAATAAATGTACAAAGCAAAAAAGCCGCATATCGCGACTTTTTTTATTGAACCATGATAAAACTGGGATTAGAGCACCTTTTCCAAAAAGCTGATTGTGCGTTCGTGCTGCGGTTTACCGAAGATCTGTTCAGGATTACCTTCCTCAACAATATATCCACCATCCATAAAAATAACCCGATCCGCAACTTCGCGGGCAAAGCCCATCTCATGCGTAACAATGATCATCGTCATACCTTCGCGCGCGAGGTCCTTCATCACACCAAGTACCTCTCCAACCATTTCCGGGTCAAGTGCCGAAGTAGGTTCATCGAATAACATGACGTCAGGATTCATCGCTAACGCACGGGCAATGGCTACACGCTGCTTCTGACCACCGGAGAGCTGGCTTGGGAAACTGCCTGCTTTATCTGACAGACCGACACGGTCAAGCAAGCGAAGAGCCGTTTCTCGTGCCTGTGCTTGATTTAATTTGCCAAGTTCCATAGGCGCGAACATTATATTTTTGAGCACACTGAAGTGTGGAAACAGATTAAAATGCTGGAATACCATACCGATGTTTTCACGGGCTTTATTGATATCGATATCTTTGCTGTTTAAGTCCTGATCATCGACAATAACACGGCCTGCGGTGATATCCTCCAAACAGTTAATACAACGCAGAAATGTACTTTTCCCCGAACCGGAGGGACCGATCACACATACAACCTCTCCTTCGTTCACAGTAACGTCTATTCCTTTCAACACCTGATTGGAACCAAAACTTTTCTTCAGACCTTCTATTCTAATTTTACCCACGACGGATTCTCACCTCCAGATAATCGGCAATTTTAGTCAGTATAATAATAACGATCAAGTACATTATCGCAACCGTTAACCAAATGTCAAACGAGGCCAAGGATCTGGCAATAATGATTTTACCCGACTGTGTAAGCTCAACCAGCCCGATAACGGACAAGATGGACGTATCCTTCAACGTAATAACCATCTGGTTGATAAATGAAGGAATCATCACACGGATCGCCTGAGGAATGACAATTTTCATCATTGCTTTGCGATACGGAAGTCCGAGTGAACGAGCCGCCTCCATCTGCCCCCGATCAATCGATTGAATACCCCCACGGATAATCTCAGTAACGTACGCTCCGGCATTTAAGCTCAGCGTCAGAATCGCTGCAAGGAACAGCGGCATCGTAAAGCCAAATGCCTGAGGAATACCAAAGTAAATGAAGAACGCGAGTACAAGCAACGGAATACCACGGAAAATATCAACGAAAATGGTGGCGATGCCGCGCAAAACTCTGTTACGCCCTACTTTCATAAAGGCGAAGATCAAACCAATAATAAACGCGAAGAACAGAGACATGATTGTGTATAACAGTGTATTCCCCAAACCTTTCAACAGGGCTGGAAGAGACTTGATCACAAGCTCCATTCGTCCCAGGCTTGCAACAGTCTCCGCATTGTCACCTATATACTTATCTACAATACGCTTGTATTCACCGCTTTCCTTGATGTTTGCAAGGCCTGCGTTAAACTTCTGCAGCAACTCCTGGTTTTTACCTTTACTTACAGCAAAGCCGTAAGGCGCACCCTTTTCTGGTTCTGTAACAACTTTCAGTCCGTTTTTTTGATTCTCCCCATATTTCAATACAGGGTAATCATCAAAACATGCTGCAGAATTTCCCGTTTTCACATCTTCATACATTAGCGCCGAATCATCAAAAGGTACAATGGTAAACCCATACTTCGATGCGTTCGCTTCAGCAAAACGATACCCTTCCGTCCCCGTTTTTACTGCTACCTTTTTACCGCGGAGATCTTCATAGCTTTTTATTGTATCATTGCTCGCTTTAATGCCCATAACAACGCCTGATTCAAAATACATATCAGAAAAATCAAATTGGGTTTTACGTTCATCCGTAATACTCATACCTGCAATGACACCATCTACCTGATTGGATTCCAGTGCCTGCACGGCTGCGTTAAAACCTAAGGCTTTGATCTCATATTTGAAATTCTGGTCCTTCGCAATCGCTGCAAGGATATCCATGTCAATGCCGACAAGCTCTCCGTTTATATCCTCAAATTCAAACGGTGCAAAGGTAATGTCGGTACCGATCACATAGCTTTTTACCGATTGCGATTGTGCCTGCACACTTCCCGTCCAACCTGTGAAGCCGGACACCAGAAGCAGCACCATGGTAAGTATAAGTATTGTAATCCTGTTATTCTTCATATGTCCTCCTCGTCTTGACGTCATGCCATACTTATGTTTCCAAACCTGCTTCCATTATTATTCTCAGCACTTGAACAATCAATGCTCTTTCTACCCACCTTCATCTTTTGTTTCCATGGCAATTCTTCATTCCACTTGTAAAACTCCTCTTATACTTACCCTGGAGGTCAGGTTAGCGAAACCCGAATTTAAAATTTGAAACATTAATTTGAAACATTAAAATGAAAAAAAGCCGCAAAGCGCGACTTTTTAGCGATCATATGGATAAGCATGAATTCTCCTTTAAAAAACATTAATGCTCAAGATCAATCAATCGTAATTAAGAAAACATGTCCCTCTCGTCCATAAACAGAGTTCTCCTTTATTTCAACGTAATCTCAAACACAGCTCCCGCTTCACCTGCAAAGACAATGCTGCCTTTCTCCGGGAGTATCATTGTCGTTTGACCGCTAACTACGCTATGATTCAGGCTAACTCCAGACGCATCATACACAACAAAAGAACCATCTGAAGGGACGTTCACTTTCATTTCTTTCCCTCCAGCCGAAGTCGGGATAGAGAACCATCTGGCATAACCATTCGCCTGAATTGTCGTTTTCGATTGGTGACCTGCATAAATCGGTTTCACAATATCCTGGCTGGCATATATATTGCCTCCTTGTGAAACAAACTCTATACCGTCCTGTTTGAAAAATGTAAATTCCATCGTGTCACGTCCGGCTACACCAGGAATTTGTAATCGATTCATAGCTTGATCCGCACCCGTAATCGCGTTGGTGTAAATATAGCCTGGCAGTTCACTCAACAACTGAATAGGGATAAGCGGCATTGCTGTATTATATAATGTCGAGGTATGCTTCTCATTCACGAGCACATATGCTTTATCGGCACGTGACTGCCACGTTGCTTTCGCCTCATCCGACAAAGGGTTCGCTTGAAGCTTCTGTGCCTTGTACTCCGAGGAAGCAAGCTGCCCGAGTCCAGGTGCGGATTGGTACGAACGTGTCCACAGATACGTATTTCCGTTATCTTCCTTAACAAACTTCACTTTCTCCGTACCCGCTTCATTTACAAAAGAGCCCTCAGCAATATATGTGTACTTCTGCTTCGGACTATTGGGAGCCGTTAACATCGAGATCGTGAGTTGGCCACTCTCCTGCACTTCCAGTTTCATTAACATGTTGGCGCCGCCGCCATAGATTCCCGAATGTTTCATCTCTTCTTTTGGCATCTCTGCCTTCACAGGAACCCCATGTGACTTCTCCGCTTTACGCTCCGGAATTAGTTGCTTTTCTTCCAGCGCACTGAGTAACAACTCCGTTGCAATTAATTGATTCGTTGAACTTGAACCTCCAGAAGATGTAACGGCTGCAGCCATGTTATGCTCAGGAAGTACAATCAGAGAGGCGTGATAGGCTATCGTATTACCACCTTTAGTCCATGCCTTGATCCCATATTGATTGAAAGGAAATAAGTTCACACTGTCCCATCCAAGCCCGTAAGCAATAGACGAATCGGCGTCCTCTGGCCACAGTCCCCTTTTGTACTCTTCCTGTCCCGTTGCATTCGCCGATTCTTTGGAAAGAACACCTCTCTTCTCGTTCGTGAACACTTGTGACAGCTTCACCAAATCTTCGGCTGTGGAATAGATGCCGCCTGAAGCAATCATATTGGTTGTCTCCAAAGGCTGCCTTTCCTTCTTGGCGGAGTACGTCGTTGCCATTTGTTTCAAATCGAGCGGATCTTGTGGCGTCTTGGTATGATTCATGCCAAGAGGTGTTGTGATATGACGGTGCATGAATTCCGTAAAACTCAAACCGCTGACTCGCTCCACCAGAATCTCGGCTAATGAAAACCCGTCATTACTATAAACCGAATAGGCACCAGGATCAGCCTTCAGATGCTGTGACGCCAACTGATGCAGTAACGTATCATGTGCATGTGTATCCGGATCTTCAAATAGGATTGCACTATTACTTGATGTGCCAAGAAGTCCTGATGAATGGTTTAACAACATACGTACTGTAATTTGAGTATAGCGCTCGTCCTTCATTCTAAAGTCAGAAATATACTTAACTACCGGATCATCCAGTTTAACTTTCCCCTGATCCACCAGCTTCATGACAGCAGTTGTGAGAAACATTTTACTTGTCGAGCCTATGCCATACATTGTGTCTGACGTGAGGGGCACATTCCCCGCAGGATCATTGATACCTGTCTGCCCGTAAAGAACAATCTGTCCTGCATCGATAAGTGCGTATTGAACACTGGCAACACCGTAACTTTCGGTCAGTGTTTTCGTTTTTGCAGTGACGGCTTTTTGAGTTAGTTCAAAATTTGATTCACTTGGAATCTCGGTTGCATATACAGCCGTGGGAGTTAACATCGCCAGCACCACGGTCATCGCGATTATAGACGTTCTTTTTCTTCTCATCTTCATCTTCTCCTATTCTGCTCTGTGATCATCGTGTTGTGCTGTTTCCTAACGCAGTATAAACGAAGAAAATGAACTGCCAACGTCTTGAATATGAACTGGAGATGAACAGTCAAATCATTATTATAATCTTGATTCATCATTGCAGCTTGAACCGTTGTCATGATAATATTCCATACAATGGAACGTCCGAATTTTCATTATGTTCAAGTAATATACAATCCATAAATTCAACAACAACGGAGTTGTTATGATGTTAAAAGTGAACCGAAATGATGACCGCCCGATCTGGCAGCAACTGCTTGACCAGGCTATTCACAACATTACAACCGGGAACTGGCCTCCAGGTGAGCTGCTGCTTCCGTCACGTGAGTTAGCCGCGCGGATCGGTGTTTCACGGTCTACAATTCAGATCGTTTACGAAGAATTATTCAGCCGGGGTTATACCGTAACCTCACGTCGCGGTGGAACAAGAGTCAGCCATTCGATCCAGGTGCTCCGTTCTTCAGAAGAGGAGCCACCGTCCGGGCCTGTACCTCCCGCACTGCCTTTAGTACACGAATCCATTGCCAAACTGCAGAGCTGGTTTGGAGATCAAGATGCACCGCAGGTGGACATTGATTTCAACCCGCACGAGCCTTATATCGATGAGACGTTCACCCAATCCTGGAGAAAATCATTTTTGCAGGTGTCTGCTGAACCCGACCTTGATATCTGGTCGTATGGCGATGCCAGAGGTTTCCTGCCGCTGCGAGAACAGATCCAGCGTTACCTGTCCCTAGAACGAGGAATTCATATTGAAGTTGATCAGATTTTGTTAACTTCAGGCGCACAACACAGCATTGATTTGATTACTCAGGCACTTCTGACTGAAGGAGACAGAGTGTCCGTGGAGGACCCCGGTTTTCCTGCTGCCTGGACCACCATGAAATACCGCGGTATGCAGATCGATGCCGTACCGGTTGATGAGCAGGGACTGTGTGTAGATCGCATCCACCCAGAATCGAGGCTCGTATTTGTCACACCTTCACACCAATGCGCCACCGGAATCATAATGTCAGAGCCGCGCAGACAGCAATTCATGCAATTGGCCGGAAAACGTGGGATGTGGATTATCGAGGACGATTACGATAGCGAATTCAGATATCGTGGAGACCCGATTCCCACCCTGTTCAGCCAACTGCCTCAGAATACGCTTTATATGATGAGTTTCTCCAAAATGATTGCGCCCGGTATACGTTTATCCGCAATTATAGGACCTCAAGCAGCGGTTGAGCGGCTTACCCAGATTCATGAACTGACTTATCGCCATCTCCCCATAATGGAGCAGCTAACGCTGAATCATTTTATTGAGCGGGGGCAATTTATGCGCCACATGAGAAGAGTTCGTAACATTTATCGCCGCAGACACGAGGTCATGACCAAAGCGATCCATTCTTCCGGCCTTAGTTCGCGTTTTAGGTTAAGTGGAGTAGAAACGGGATTACATATACTTCTTGAAGCAGAAGCGTCATGTGATGAAGCAACAATAACCTCTGCCGCCCGCAGGCAGGGTGTCTGTGTTTATCCGCTAAGCAGATACTGCCTGGAAAGTGACCGTAAGGGGTGGGTATTAGGTTTTGCAAAAGTAGATGAGGAACGTATCGAAGAAGGCATCTCCCGATTTGCCCGCACCGTTTTATAACAATGGAATAGAGCCCGCCAGCAATCCAAAATCGATAAGAAGATTGCAGACGGGCTGTATCTATTTATGAGGTGAACGATGCTCCTGCTTCGTACAGAGGAAATCGTGATGTGATCTCGCGCACACAACCTGATATGTGCTCTTTTACTTTAGTATTCGCTGGATTTTTAAAAGCAAGTGCGATAAGCTCGGCGATTTCTTTCATCTCCCCGGCACCAAGCCCTCTGGTTGTCATGGCAGGAGTTCCAAACCGAATACCGCTTGTAACTAACGGACTTGCTGTATCGTGAGGAATCGAATTTTTGTTTGCCGTGATGCCTGCTTCATCCAGCATCATTTGAGCGTCTTTACCCGTAAGGCCAACGCTGCGCAGATCAACGAGAATAAGATGATTATCGGTACCTCCAGAAACAAGAGAAAGTCCTTCATTTCTTAGCGTTTCCGCCATTACTTTGGCATTATTCAGAACGTTTCTCATATAAACAGTGAAATCAGATTGCATTGCTTCCCCAAAAGCGACTGCTTTTCCCGCAATAATATGCATAAATGGCCCGCCCTGCGTTCCTGGAAAAACAGCTTTATCGATGGCCCGTGCCCAGGATTCTTTACACAAAATAGCACCTCCACGCGGACCTCGCAGCGTCTTATGTGTCGTGGTTGAAACAATATGTGCATGCGGTATGGGGTTAGGGTGTAATCCTGCTGCAACAATGCCCGCGATGTGTGCCATATCTACAAACAGTAAAGCTCCCACTTCGGAAGCAATTTGAGCAAAAAGTTCAAAATCAATACGCCTCGGGTATGCACTTCCGCCTGCAACGATCATTCGCGGACGATGTTTGTGAGCCAGTTTTCGCACTTCGTCAAAGTCAATAAGACCCGTTTCCGGATCGACACCATAGGAAACAAAATGATAAAATCTTCCTGAAAAATTAACAAGACTTCCATGCGTCAGATGACCCCCATGAGCAAGATTCATTCCAAGAATCGTATCACCTATCTCAACTGAGGCAAGATATACAGCCATATTCGCCTGTGAACCGGAATGAGGCTGCACATTCGCATGTTCAGCACCAAATAGTTGTTTCAGGCGATCATTAGCAATATCCTCTACCGTATCAACATGCTCGCATCCACCATAATATCTTCTGCCCGAATAACCCTCTGCATATTTATTGGTTAATACGCTGGCCGTGGCCTCCATTACGGCTTGGCTCACAAAATTCTCTGAAGCAATCAGTTCTATCGTATCCCGCTGTCTTGCAAGCTCGTGACGGGCTGCTGTTGCCACAGTTTTATCTTGGCTCTCTATATGTTTTAACATCCTGATCATCATCCCTTTCTGGTTTCTTAAGCATTTGTCCCAAGTTGTTTTTTGGCAAATTTATGATGAATTAGAAGATGTGCCATGACTCCAGCCACAAGTCCCCAGAATGCACCGCCGATGCCAAACAAAGTTACATTAGCCGCTGTTGCTAAAAATGTAATTAATGCCGTTTCCCGTCCGTTCGGGTCCGCCAGAGCGTTAGCCAGGCTGCCGCCGATCGTTCCAAGTAAAGCGAGCCCTGCTAATGTGGCGATAAATGCCGCTGGAAGAATTAAAAATAATGCGGCTAAGGTCACGCCAAAAATTCCGACAGTTATGTAGAAGACTCCGCAGGCAATGCCCGCAATATAACGCTTGGACGCATCTTCATGCGCATCTTTCCCTGTGCATATAGCTGCGGTAATGGCTGCCACGTTAAATGCATGTGAGCCGAATGGTGCGGCGATAAGTGAACCCAAGCCGGTGACCGTTAATATAGGGTTAGCACTCGTTCGAAAACCATCATTGCGGAGAACCAGCATACCTGGCATGTACTGCCCTGTAAGCGTAATAATAAATAACGGCAGGGCCACACCTAGCAGTGCCTGAATTGAGAATTCGGGAGCTGTGAAAACAGGTAAAGCGACAGCCAGCTGAATGGAGCTGAAATCGGTTTTCCCCATAATTACCAGATAAATCAGGCCGAGAATCAATATACCAACGATTGCATAACGAGATGTAAACCGTTTTAACACGATATAGGCGGTAAACAGCAGAATAACCAGTACAGGTTCGACCTTGGCCCCTTCAAACGCGGAGATACCGAACTGGAGTAAAATTCCTGCAAGTAAACCAGAAGCGATCCCTGGCGGGATTAATCGGACGAACCGTTCAAACAAGCCAGACATGCCCAAAATGACAAAACCAACGGCTGAAATCATATAAGCACCTACGGCTTCTGAATAAGGAGTTACAGCCAGCATGGAGACAAGGAAGGCTGCAGCTGGAGTAGACCACGCAGTAATGATAGGTTCTTTGTAGCGGTAACTAAGCCATATCCCCGTGATCCCTACGCCAATCGAAATGGACCATATCCAGGAAGCGGTCATTTCCGGACTTAGCCCTGCTGCTTTGGCCGCTTGAAACACAAGAATGAAGGTCCCTCCATAATTGACAATTACAGAAATTAAAGCAGCGGTCACTGGCGATATCAAATCGCGTCCGCGAATCTTATTAGATGCTGTTTTCAATGTAAACCCCTGCCCCTCAACTAATCTTCTATCTTTGTATGTTCGTTCCAGTAGTATTCATCGGGTACATAACGTGGGCCAAACACATTCGTTCCCACACGAACGATGGTGGCCCCCTCTTCAATCGCCATACTGAAATCACCGGACATGCCCATGGATAACATTTCCATGTCGACGCGTGGGATGTTTCTCTCTCTGATCTGTATACTGAGCTGTTTCAACAACCGAAAACATTGACGGGTCTCATCCGTTGATGCATGCAGTTTCCCAATCGTCATTAATCCTTTTACATGCAGCGTATCAAATCGAGATAACTGTTCAACGAGTTCCACTGCATCCTCTGGAGAAGCTCCGAATTTACTTTCTTCATAGGACGTATTAATTTGTACAAGAATGTCCATTGTCCGCTGTTCTTTGACAAGCTGGTCATGTAAGACCTGCCCGAGCTTCAGACGATCCACCGAATGGATCATTGTCACATACTTAACAACCTCCTTTACTTTATTCGTCTGCAGATGTCCGATAAAATGCCATTCCACCGCTTTGGACTGCTCCATAAGAGGATATTTATCTCGCAGTTCCTGCACTTTGTTTTCTCCAAACAGCTTTTCACCTGCCTGCACAGCGACCTGTAACTTCTCAAGCGGTACCGTTTTCGTGGCTAAAAGCAACTTTACATCGGTAATATTTCGTCCAGAAGCCTTGCAAGCCAGTGCCATTTGTTTTCTAACCATTTTTAAATTTTCTTCAACAGGATGATCCAAGCTGGATGCCCCTTTCTACTCACCTTTTGAATGACAGTATAACAATCTATGGACTGAATATGTATATCCAAAGTTATTATTTTCGAGCAATCCAAAAGGTTATAATTTGCAATTGAAGTCAGGTATGAGCCTGATTTGAGTTTTTAACCATCTATAATTTCCACGATAAAAAATCCCGTTCCGGCTTTTTCAGCCAGAGCGGGATTCGTGTATTACCTTTTAAATATTGATTATTGATTTACGTTTTCCTTGGTAACCAGCTTTAACTCAGCCGGAATGGATTTCTCCACCTGCTTGCCGCTCAGCACATCGAGTGCGGCTTGCAGTGCAAGCTGTCCAATCAACTCGGGCTGCTGAGCTACGGTTGCAGTCAGTTTACCATCCTGAATCGATTTAATGGCATCATCGTTGCCGTCAAAACCGATCACCGGGATATCTTTACCCGAGCTTTGAATCGCTTCAATGGCACCCAGAGCCATCTCGTCATTGTGAGCAAATACGGCTTGCACTCCCGGATTACCTTGCAACAAGTTCTCCATGACATTCAGACCTTTGGATCGGTCAAAGTCAGCAGATTGTTTGGCAACCACATCCAGCTTCTGATCTGCGATCTCATGGAAACCTTTGCCGCGCTCCCTTGTAGCGGATGCACCTGGGACACCTTCAAGCTCGATCACTTTGGCTCCTTCACCTAATTGCTTAACGATGTATTCGGCAGCCATGCGCCCACCCTTCGCATTATCGGAAGCAACAAGTGCTGCAACTTCACCTTTATCCGCAGAACGATCCAGCGTAATTACTGGAATGCCGACACTATTAGCGGATTGAACCGCTGTAGAGATTGCAGCGGAATCTGCCGGGTTAATGAGCAAGGCATCTACGCCCTGCTGAATGAGATCGTCCACATCGTTCGTTTGCTTCGCAGAATCGTTCTGTGCATCAACTACAACAACTTGAATACCCTGTTTCTGTGCTTCTGCTACGACACCGTCTTTCAGCGAAACGAAGAACGGGTTGTTCAGTGTCGAGATCGACAAGCCGATTTTTTTCTGTTCCTTACCTCCGGCTGACTTTGGTTTCGCCCAGCCTGGCGGCTCCAGCGAACATCCGGCTAGAACAACGATCAGTATCATGCTAACAAGCGTTAGTGTCCATTTTTTCATGTTGTTTTCTCTCCCTTAAGCGGTTTTCTTGCGGTCCAGCAGGACTGCGATAGCAATAACGACACCCTTCACGACCATCTGGTAGAAAGAGTTCACACCGAGCAGGTTCAGACCGTTATTCAATACACCGATAATCAGCACACCAATCAATGTACCTACAATGCGTCCACGACCGCCAGAAAGACTTGTACCGCCCAGCACAACTGCAGCGATGGCATCCAGCTCATAGGATGTACCTGCTGTAGGTTGAGCGGAGTTCAGACGTGATGTCAGAATTGCACCAGCCAGCGCAGCAAGCATACCTGCAAGGGAGTAGATCATAATTTTGACACGGGATACCTTGATACCTGAGATAATCGAAGCTTTTTCATTACCGCCGATGGCGTACGTTTTGCGGCCGAAGGCCGTTTTATGCAAAATCGTCCACAGAATCACAAACGTAATCAGCATTGTAATCGCCGGTACCGGAATACCGAGCAGGTATCCCCGTCCAAACAACTGGAACAGCAGACTGTCGCCCAGGCCTGTGATTGGATTACCGTTGGTATATACCAGCGTCAAACCTCTGAAAATAGTCATCGTTGCAAGGGTTGCGATAAATGGAGCCATGTTACCCTTGGTAATCATCAGTCCATTGACCATACCCATGACGCCGCCAAGCGCAACCCCGATAATGATCGACAGAATCGGATCAAGACCGGATAACATCATGTTGGCTACGAACGCACTGGATAAGGCAAGTATAGAACCAACCGACAGGTCAATCCCGCCTGTGAGAATAACAAACGTCATCCCAAACGCAATCAAGGCATTAATGGAAACCTGGCGAAGCAAGTTCAGAATATTAAGCGGTTCCAAGAAGCTTGGATTGAGCACGGAAACGATAACAATCAGGATGATTAATCCGAGTAATGGACCGAGTTTTTGTGTTACGCTAGACAAGCGGAACCCGCTTTTGGCTGTTTTAGTGTCCTGCATTGTTGTCATGTTACTGTCCCCCTGTAGCTAGTGTCATAATGTGTTCCTGTGTCGCTTGTTCCTTCAGCAGCACGTCGGTGATGTGACCTTCATGCACAACGGCAATACGGTCACTCATTCCGAGCACTTCGGGTAGTTCGGACGAAACCATGATGATCGCTACTCCGCGATCCGTTAGTTCGTTCATGAGCTGATAGATCTCACGCTTCGCTCCAACGTCTACCCCACGTGTAGGCTCGTCAAGAATGAGCACGCTTGGGCCAATGCCCACCCATTTGGCGATAACCACTTTCTGCTGGTTCCCACCGGATAAATTCCGGGCCGCGGTTTCCGAAGATTGGGTTTTGATCTGCAACCGTTTGATCAGGGTGTCCACAAACTCCTGTTCTTTCACATTCGAGATGAAACCTCTGCTGGAAAAACTGAACAGGTTCGTCAGTGCCATATTTTCACGGATCGAAAAGTCGAGTACTAGCCCTTCATCCTTCCGGTCTTCTGTAATAAAACCGATGCCGTGCTTCACCGCATCCGCCGGTTTGCGAATGTTTACTTTTTTTCCGCGGATCTTGATCTCACCGCTATCCAGCCGATCCAGACCGAAGATGGCTCTCATGATCTCCGTACGCCCCGATCCCATCAGTCCAGAGAAACCAAGTATTTCGCCAGCTTTCACATCAAAACTAACATTTTCGAATAATCCTTTTCGGTTAGCTTCTTTCACCTCAAGTACGATTTCGCCATACTTCGGATTTCGAGACGGGTAACGCTCGGTGAGTTCGCGTCCGACCATTTTGCGCACAACCTCATCAAAATTTGTCTCAGGAATTGCTTTGGTATCCACAGTTCGCCCATCACGCATAATCGTAATGCGATCACAGATCGTAAAAATTTCCTCCATTCGGTGAGAGATGTAAACAACGGATACACCATTTTTTTGCACAGAACGAATGACCTCAAACAACTTCTGGATCTCACGTTCGGTCAAGGCCGCTGTAGGCTCGTCCATAATAATGACTTTGGCCTCGGTCATCAGCGCTTTGGCGATCTCAATCATCTGCTGCTGTCCGACAGAGCACTCTCCTGCAGGACGCTCAAGCGGGATATCCACCGATAGTTTGGCAAATTGTTCATTAGCAAGCGCTTTCATTTGTTTTGTGTTAAGCAACCCCATGGAGGACGATATCTCTTTACCGATAAACAGGTTATCCAGCACTGTCATCTCTGGCCAGACATTTAATTCTTGGTGAATAAACGTAAGCCCAAGCTGCTCAGCTTCTTTCGGACTACCGAAGTACGTCTCTTTGCCATCAATCTCAATCGTTCCCTGATCCCGTTGGTGCAGACCGATCAAAATATTCATGAGCGTTGATTTCCCGGCGCCATTCTCACCCATCAGGGCATGAACCTCGCCTTCTTTTAATTCAAAATCCACACCGCTTAACACTTGATTCGTGCCAAACGCTTTATGGATATTATGCATCTGAATGTGCATAGTGCTGCCTCCTTTTAACCGAAATGAACTCCCGATTGTAAAATACAATTGGCATACGGTGTAGCCTCGCCTGTACGAATAACGGCCTTCACTTGCCGGGTTAACGCTTTAAACCGTTCATGGTTCTGGCTATCATCAATGACCTGCGAATCAAATTTTTCATTCAAGTAGGCAAGTGTCTGCGGATTTCCTTCCTGGATTTCACGAGCTACGATCACCTTTTCAATGACCATGTCTTCCGCAATGACGTCCAGTACTTCACGAAAGCTTGGTGTACCGAGTTTGAGTGCCAGATCAATCTTGAGCACACCATCCGGAACGGGCAAGCCCGCATCCGCAATGGCAATCTGATCGGTGTGACCCAGATCAGACAAAATTTTAGAGATGTGACTGTTCAAGATGCCGTTTCTTTTCATATAAAGTTCCCCTTTATTTCATTTGCGGATGCTCATCTATTTCACTATATAAGTTGAACTTATATAGAAGTCTTTGCTCAGCTTCTTTTTATAGACTTTCCTCTACTTGGTCCCTAGTTGGCATGCCTCCCTGTGCACCAAACTTGGTTACGGATAACGATGCCGCCCGATTGGCAAAACGCACACTGTCCTGAATCGATTTACCCTCAGCCAGAGCGACTGCAAAAGCTGCATTAAACGTATCGCCAGCTCCGGTTGTATCTACAGCTTCAACTTTATAGGTTGGCACAAGGACCTCTTCATTACCGTCAAAATATCGAACACCCTTGCTGCCTTCCGTAATGAATAATTTGTTCGGATGTTGACGTAGAGCTTCCGCAGGCTTCATGCCTTTGAACAAAATTTCGGCCTCATGCTCATTCGGTGTAATATACGATGCATTGTCAATTACCTCTTGTGGAACCGCACGGGCAGGAGCCGGATTGAGCAGTAAAGGTGTTTTATATTCGGCACATAATTGGCTGACATGAATCACCGTCTCTTCTGGAATTTCCTGCTGAATCAGAACGATATCCGCGTTACGAATCGCTTCAGCAGCTTCATCCACATAAGCAGGAGTCACTTCGCGATTGGCCGCTTCGACCACTACAATGCTATTATCTCCCTCTGCCAAGATGATATGAGCTGTACCGCTCTCGGAATGTGTAACCGGTTTCACATTGCTTGTATTTACACGATTCGCTTTAAAGTTTTCTAAAATGTCTGTACCGAATGTATCATCTCCAACACGGCCGATCATGACCACTTCAGCTCCCAATCGTGCTGCCGCAACAGCTTGATTGGCCCCTTTCCCGCCGGGTACTGTCTTAAAGCTTTCACCAAGCACGGTTTCTCCCGCGCCCGGTCTTCTGGACGATGTCACAACCAAGTCCATTGAACTGCTTCCAATCACACAAATGTTAGCCATCGTTTCTCACCTTTCTCGTTGTTCCCCGTTCAATGAAGGACACGGGCAACTGTATGTTTTTATTATCCATCTTATTTTGCTCTACTAACTGAATAAGTAATCCTGCTGCTTCTCTGCCCATTTCATATGCCGGCTGACGAATCGTAGATAATGCCGGTGACAACAATCCGCTCATCGGAATATCATCAAACCCAATGACTTGTACATCCTGCGGAACATTCTTCCCGATGCGATAGGCTTCATGTAATACAGCCATTGCAGCGATGTCATTACTGGCAATAACACCATCCGTATCCGGATATTTTTTAAACAGTTCCTCAGCCCATACACCTGCTTCATTAAATGAAAACGAGGTGGTTTGAATGACCTCATGATCCATTCCCGCTTCCCGGATGAATTCAATCGCTCCTTCAAACCGATCTTGAGCCGGCCGAATGTGGGATGGTCCTTGCATAACGGTAATTCGTTTGCTGCCCCGTTTAATGATCTCCTTGGCAGCAAGCCTTCCGCCTTCTCTGCCATCGGCATAGACCGAAGGTCGATCCAGCGAAGTTCTGTCCAGGAAGACGACGGGAATCTTCAGCTTTTCATATATCGAAGAGTGAGGGTAATTGGTGGATGAGATCACACCCACTACGTTATTCTGGATAAACGTCTGGATGTAATCCTGCTCCTTCCGTTCATCCTCATCACTATTTCCAAATATTAAGCGGTAATCCTGCTCTTGCATCCGATCCTCCACACCCCGCGCAAGCTGAGGGAAATAAGGATTCGCAATGTCTGGGAGCAGTAGACCAATCAGTTTTGACTTGCGTGTGTATAGTGAGCGTGCCACTTCATTCGGTGAAAAGTGAAGTGCTTTGACAGCATCTTCAACTTTCTTGCGAGTATCTGCGTGCACATAGCCCCTGTCATTAATCACTCTGGATACCGTGGCTACCGATACACCAGCCAGATTTGCTACGTCTTTAATTGTTGTCATGGAATGTTCTCCTTATGTGTAACCGGTTACAGACATAAATTATCACATTATTTTTCATTTGGCAAGCGCTATCTTACTGGGAATAACATCCACATCCTCTTTTCTAACGTTCTTCTCTGTTATTTTTCTCATTCACAACATATCAAGGATGCCCGAATAACCCTTTTTTCTTCCAACACAAAACCCGGTTTTTATGATATGGTCTATAAGGCATGATTGTTTATTCATACATACAGATGTGCACATCAAGCGAGGAGAAGATTAAGCGTGATCGAAAGAGATTCAACACTCATTAGCCCAAAGTTAACAAAAGAACATAAGCTAAATGAAACTACAGCACAAGGAAACAAAAATCAAGACGCACAGGAACATCGGACCAAATTCAGCGATCCCTTCATTGTCATGCTCGTTGCAGGTCTATGCTGTTTGTTATGGGGGAGTGCCTATCCTTCCATCAAACTCGGATATGTTGCTTTTCATATTTTGCCCGAAGATATCGCATCAAAATACGTTTTTGCCGGGTATCGTTTCAGTTTGGCAGGTATATTGCTGCTACTTCTATATCGCGTTGGTTTTAGACGCAAGCTGAAGCTGAGCGGACGTGAGTGGGCAAGTTTGAGTATACTCGGCGTATTGCAGACAGGACTGCAATATATGTTTTTTTATGTGGGCGTAGCCAACACCACCGGTGTAAAAGGCTCCATCATGAATGCAACAACGACGTTTTTCAGTGTTGTATTGGCGCATTTTATCTATAAAAATGATAAGCTGAGCCGCAACAAAATCATGGGCTGTGTGCTCGGGTTCATTGGTGTCATTATCGTCAACTTTCATGCAGATTTACTTACCTTTTCATTCTCTTTCACAGGAGAAGGGTTTATCATTATGGCTGCCCTTGTATTCTCCATTACAGCCATTTATGCAAAGCGTCTAACTGCGGCTATTGATGTTATGATGATCACAGGCGTCAGTCTGCTGGTTGGCGGATTAGTGCTGACTTTACTCGGCGTGTCACTCGGAGGTCAAGTTACTCATTTTACATGGGAATCTTCCCTGAATCTGGTGTATCTGGCTTTGCTGTCATCCGTGGCCTTTTGCCTGTGGAATCTGCTTCTGAAGTACAACAAGGTGGGTAAAGTATCGGTTTACAACTTCCTGATCCCCATCTTTGGTGCCTTGTTATCTGCACTTTTTCTTGGAGAAACAATCTGGGAACTTAAGAATCTTATTGCGTTAATATTGGTATCTGTTGGCATTTATCTGGTCAACCGTGTAAGCTCACTTCGAATGACAAAAAGCCGCTAATTAGCGGCTTTTGTTTATACTATGACAACATGACCACGTCAGCTCAAATTAGGAAACAAACAAAAACCCTGCTGTTCTCCTCAGCAGGGTTCAAAATGAGTTAATAATATTTACACTAACTTACATGTAAAGAGCTGTTTTATAGGCAGGAATATACGGTATTGCGTAAACGACGATGCACATAATGCTCCTGACTGTTCAACAGATGCTGCGCATACATCACCGTTAGCCCCGAATCCGGGTCTATAATGGCCATACAGCCAGCCGCGCCAGCCCATCCAAATTCACCAACTGGACTCAGTGACCCACTACCTGCTGTGGAGATATGTGTACGAACGCCGAGACCATAGCCGTAACCATACATATGATCCCATGAAAAGTCTGGTCGTGTCATGTCATTCAGATGATCGGCTCTCATGAGCTCCACGGAAGCCCGGGATAAAATTCGCACGCCTTCAGGACTTGTACCGAATCCGGTCAGTGCATTCAAAAACTTGGCGTAATCGTTCACGGTGGATAACAATCCGGCACCGCCACTATCCAGTTCTGTACCTACACGGAAACCGTTGCCGTCCATTCGTACCGCCTTATCTTGCTCCTCATCAAAAAGATATTGCGGAATCAAGCGAGACTGTTGATCTTCGCTCAGATCAAAGGTGGTATCATTCATGCCAAGCGGCTTAATAATCTCATCTTGCAAATACGTGCCGAATCGTTTGCCACTTACGACTTCTACCAGTGCACCAAGCACATCATGACACATGCTGTAATTCCAGTGTGTGCCCGGCTCAAACATCAGCGGTTCTTTCGCCAAAGCTCTCGCAAACTCTCGCGTTGGCAGCGTTCCATTCGTGCGCTCTACCGCTTCCTTGATACTTGGTGCGTGGATATCATATGAAAAACCAGCAGTCATCGTAAATAGATCACGAACCGTAATGGGTCTTGTCGCTTTCTCGTAATACACCTCGCCATTCGGAAGTGCCTTTTTCACCTGCATTTCTGCAAATTCAGGTAAATACTGAGAAAGTGGGTCAAGTAAAAGGAGATCTCCTTTCTCGACCAACTGCAAAGCAGCCACACAAGTCATAATTTTGGTCATGGAGTAGAGATTAAAGATTGCGTTGTCGCGAATTGGGGTCTTCTCCTCCAAATTTTCGAATCCATTGCGATACTGGAAAACGGTTTCGTTTTGATGCATAATAAGCACTTCTGCCCATGGAACTCTCCATGAGGTTAAGCGATCAATTAATGAAGCAACCGGTTTAAAGTCCATTTTTCCCCATCCTTATATGTAAAATTGTTTTGTTCGTGCCACGAAGAGTACTTCGTGAAATATACTTCTCTTCCTTTTCACATATACTACTATACGACCTTTTGAACCTGTTGACTAGTTTGATGAAATGTTAATTTCGTTAGGTGAAGTATTGCAATTCAAATGGCAAAAAGCTGATCCATAACTGGACCAGCTTATAACCTTACCATCATATTTGCAGACTAATTTGGATAAGCTCGTCTATTCTCAACCGATTTCATGCGGTTCTGGTCATCCGTTACGTGATCCTGACTAAATTCCTGCCCTGCTTCCATCTCACCATGACCGGATACGTTGCGGGAGAAATTGGTGAATTGTCTTTTGTGTTCGTCCTGTTCATGCTTTTGCTTCAAAAGTTCCTGCGGGTCCTGCTTGGTCATCACACTAACCTCCATATTGAAATGTCTTGTATGTCTTCGCACTATATAAACCGAACTCAAGAGGGTTTGCAAACCAACCAAGTTCAACTTATATACAAAAGCTTTCCATACAGAGGCCCTACTTATGCAAGTAATCTTAAGTCCGTACAAAGGAAAGGAGATCACTCTAAATATGATGCGCCTTCTCTTGTCTTATCCGTTGGGTGTGAACACGCCGGTATACAAAGACAATCCTCCCGTTGTAATAAAGCAACAATCCAGTATCGCTCAAGGTGATGCATACAACCAGTTTATTGTCTCAAGCCTCAATCATAATGGAACACATATTGATGCCCCGTGGCATTTTAATCCTCAAGGCAAGAAAATCAGTGAAATTCGGATAGATGATTTCATTTTTACACATCCCGTGGTAATTGATATTCCCAAAAGTGATGATGAGTTGATTACCAAAGCTGATCTGGAGCCTTATGAGCATCAGATCGCTGGAGCCGACCTGCTGCTGATTCGCACGGGATTTGGCAAAATCCGATCATCTGATCCCGAGCGGTACGCCAATCATAACCCGGGTTTATCCGGCTCGGCAGCACAGTACTTGATGATTTTTGATTCCTTGCGTGCTATTGGTATCGATATGATATCCGCTGGTGCAGCGAATCATCCCGAGGAAGCCGTTGCTTTTCACCAGATTATACTAGGCAAAGGTCGGGTCGATGGCAAGTACATTCTCGTCATTGAAGATCTGAATCTGAATCAGGAACTTTCCCACATCTCTAGGGTTTACGCGATCCCTCTGTACATCGAAGGTGTCGACAGCAGCTTTGCTACTGTTTTTACGGAAGATTAACGCTGGAGTAAGAAAAAGCGCTGACAAGAGGAATGCTCTTATCAACGCTTGTTCTTAGTGAATGTCTTTCTTCTTGAAATTGCCGCCCTTCACTTCGGCTACATCGTAGACAACAACAAAGGCTGTAGGGTCAATCTCGTTAATAATTTCTTTGATTTTACTCTCTTCCATCCGGTTGATGACACAAGTGATTTCCTTGAACTGCTCGTTGGAGTATCCACCGTACGCATCGGTGTACGTTGCTCCGCGTCCCAATCGATCACGAATAGTTTCCACCATGACTTCCGGTTGTGTCGTAATAATTTTGAATGTTTTCGAACCGCTCAAACCTTCTTCAACAATATGTATCACTTTAGAGGCAATGAAATAAGCGAGTCCTGACAAAATAGCGCCTTGCAAACCAAATACAGTCGAAACAACGATAAATACAAACATATTCAGGAACAAAATCAGGTCACTTGTTCCGAACGGCAGTTTACGTGATAACAATACGGCCAGCATATCAATCCCATCAAGCGCTCCGCCATTACGCAGTGCAAGACCCATACCAAAACCGATGATGATACCACCCACAACCGTAACCAGCAACGTATCACCTTTAATTATCGTTGGCACATGATGCATCAGACTGGCACTGATCGCCAGTGAAGCAATTCCGATGACGGAGTACAGCGCAAAACTTTTACCAATCTGCTTGTAACCAAGCCATACAAACGGTACGTTTAACAGTCCGATCAATAGTCCCAGTGGCAATCCAAACAAATTTGAGCCGACGATACTGAGACCGGTAACCCCGCCATCGGATACCTGGTTTGGAATCAATATGGCCTCCAGACCATAGGCCGTAATGAATCCCCCGATAATGATGAGTAGCACTTTGGAAAGGATTTTGAGCTGGTTAGACTTGTGTGCTTTGTGTTGATGCATTCCATTTCCCCCTTGATAGACGATAAACATGATAAATTTTAACAAACATAAAAAATAGTCTATAACAAAAATCACACATTTGGCAATAGAAGGGCATTTCAAAAGGCAGTTCAGTCTGCCGATCGCATGCAATCTCCGTTACATTATTTCCCGATAAAGGATCGATATGCTGTAATTTTAAGCTCCAGCATTTCATTTGCCGCATGGAGTGTATTCATTTGCTGCTCCACTGACTTCTTGTGGTCCTCCAGCAGCTTCAGCCGCTCAGGGGCGGTATGTTCACCTTCCTGAAATAATGAAGCGTACTGCTTGATTACAGCAATCGGCATCTGTGTTTCCTTTAATTTGATGACAAACTGCAGCCATTTCAGATGGGATTCGTTGTATCGTCTGTCTCCACTGGCATCACGCAGCGGGATGATGATCTGTTCCTTCTCATAATAACGCAGCGTATGTGCGCTAATGCCTAACTTCTCGGCGACTTCTCCGATCGTATGCACTGTTATTTTCACCTCCTTCTCCAGAGTGCTTGACTTAGAGTAAACTCTAATCAGTATAATCAATCCGTGGTCATCCCACAATATAGATTGATTAGGGCGTGTCTGAAAACGCTGAAGAAAGCAGATTTTGCCGAATTTTCGTTCCAAGCAAGGAAGTTTCCCGCAGGCGTGCAGGGGCACGTCAAGGGGAAGTGACGTAGCAGGGGGCGAAAAGGGGGTGAAAGATGCACTTCAGTAGGTTTCAAGACACGCCCTTGATCCCAGGAGGAATTCACATGAAATATACCGTTATTACCGGTGCCAGCTCAGGTATTGGATATGAAGCCGCTTTGGCATTTGCAGCCAGAGGCAAACATCTCATTTTAGCAGCCCGCAGAACAGAAGCTTTGGATATGTTGAAAAATAAAATTGCCGAATTGAACCCGGAACTGGATGTTGTTGTTCGTACAGTGGATCTGTCCATTGCCGCAGATGTACATGCTTTCTATGAAAGCTTGAACGGTTACTCCATTGAAACATGGATCAACAATGCAGGATTTGGCAACTTTGCTTCGGTCGGTGAACAGCATCTGCCCAAAATCGAACAAATGCTTCATCTGAATATTGAAGCACTGACGATTCTCTCCACTCTTTATGTTCGGGATTATGCCAATACTCCGGGCACGCAGATTATCAACATCTCTTCAGGAGGCGGCTACACCATCGTTCCAGATGCGGTGACATATTGCGCCACGAAGTTTTATGTCAGCGCCTTTACCGAAGGGCTCGCACAAGAACTCCAGAGCAAAGGCGCTCCAATGCAATCCAAAGTACTGGCACCTGCTGCCACAGAAACTGAGTTTGCTGAACGTGCCTTTGATCTGGATCAGTTCCAATATGAAGGCCGTGTGCCCAAGTTCCATACAGCCGAGCAAATGGCAGGATTTTTACTCGATCTGTATGACAGCAAACATGTCGTGGGTATTGTGAATGGACTAACATATGAATTCGAACTAAAAGATCCAATCTTCCCCTATGCCGCGAGAGCTGCAAGCAAACCTGTTGATTCAAACGAATAATAGAAGTAGCAAAAAAAGGCTGTCCTCTAGTCACACGAAGTTGTGACCTTGGACAGCCTTTTTACTTGTACTGCACTATGATTATCGCTATTGTACTATCTCTATATTGCTCGGATATATAATAAAGTATTATGCCAAGCGCATTTTGAAATCTTGATATCCGAATTCACGCACAACTTCGCAATCGCCATCTTTGCGTTTAACCGCAATCGCAGGTAGCGGCATGCCGTTAAACGTATTTGTTTTAACCATGGAGTAGATCGCCATGTCTTCAAATACAAGACGGTCGCCCTCCTTCAAAGGCTCATCAAATGAATAGTCGCCAATCACATCACCAGACAGACATGTTTGGCCACCCAGGCGATACAAATGTGCTTTCTCGCCCACTTCACCTGATCCGATCAATGGCGGACGATAAGGCATCTCCAGCACATCGGGCATATGACAAGTTGCGGAAGTGTCCAAAATGGCAATATCCATGCCGTTCTTGTGGAAGTCCAGAACGGAAGTCACGAGATAACCTGCATTGAGGGCAACTGCTTCTCCCGGCTCCAGGTACACTTCCAGACCATAATCATTTTGCATCCGTTTGATGCATGCTTCCAGTCTTGGAATGTCGTAATCTTCACGGGTAATATGGTGTCCTCCACCGAAGTTAATCCATTCCATCTGCGGCAACCACTGTCCGAACTTCTCAACAACTGCATTCAGCGTTGTTTCCAAGTCGTCCGAGTTTTGCTGGCACAGCGTGTGGAAGTGCAGTCCAGATACACCTTCAAGCAACTCTGCACGGAAATCCTCCTGCTTCGCGCCGAAACGTGAACCTGGAGAACACGGATCGTAGATCTCGTGTCCTTCCTGAGTGGAGCATTCCGGATTCACACGCAAACCAACCTTACATCCTGCTTGCAGTGCTTTATCCTTGAATTTCGCCAGTTGTGAAAAGGAATTGAAAATGATGTGATCACAGATCGAAACAATCTCATCCATCTCTTCCTCACGAAAAGCCGGAGCAAAGACATGATTCTCTTTGCCCATCTCTTCGTGACCGAGACGCGCTTCATACAAACCGCTCGCAGTCGCACCGCTCAGATATTCTCCAATAAGCGGATACATCGCCGTCATGGAGAACGCCTTCTGCGCGAGTACAATCTTCGCTCCTGTACGCTGCATTACACCGTTCAGGATTTTCAAGTTTTTCTCAATCAGACCTTCGTCAACAACAAAACAGGGTGTCGGTAATTGCTCGAACCGCATGTTAGCGAACAAGCTCCGATTCTTTAGCTTTGGACTCTTCTGGCAGCTCATCCACGAGAACCGGATTGAAGTCTTCTACCCAAGGAAGTCCCCATTTGTTCAGTTCTTCCATGAATGGATCCGGGTTGAACTCTTCCACGTTGTATACGCCTGGTTTGTTCCATTTGCCTGTCATTACCATAGCTGCACCGATCATTGCTGGAACACCAGTTGTGTAAGAGATCGCTTGGGAACCTACTTCTTTATAACACTCTTGGTGGTCACAGATGTTGTATACATAATATGTTTTGTCTTGACCGTCTTTTTTACCTTTGAAGATACAACCGATGTTCGTTTTACCTACTGTACGAGGTCCAAGGGACGCCGGATCAGGCAGAACAGCTTTCAGGAATTGCAAAGGAATGATTTGTTTGCCTTCGAACTCGATCGGCTCGATGGAAGTCATGCCTACGTTTTCCAGAGCTTTCAGGTGAGTCAGATAGCTTTGACCAAATGTCATGAAGAAACGGATACGTTTCAAGCCAGGGATGTTTTTCGCCAGGGACTCCAGCTCTTCATGGTACAACAGGTACATATCTTTTTCGCCAACTTCTTTGAAGTCGTACACACGTTTGATTTCCATCGGTTTGGTTTCGATCCATTCACCATTCTCCCAGTATCTGCCGTTCGCAGAAACTTCACGGATGTTGATCTCTGGGTTGAAGTTGGTAGCAAATGGGTAACCATGGTCGCCGCCATTGCAGTCGAGAATATCGATATATTCGATTTCGTCAAAATAATGTTTCAATGCGTATGCAGAGAATACGCCAGTTACACCAGGGTCAAATCCGCTGCCCAGCAGTGCAGTGATGCCTGCTTTTTCGAAGCGCTCTTTGTAATCCCATTGCCAGCTATATTCGAATTTTGCCGTATCTTCCGGCTCATAGTTTGCTGTATCCATGTAGTTTGTTTTCGTTGCCAGGCAAGCATCCATGATCGTCAGATCCTGGTATGGCAACGCCAAGTTCATCACGATATCCGGTTGGAACTCGTTAATCAATGCAATCAGCTCTTCTACATTGTCCGCGTCTACTTGAGCTGTTGTAATTTTTGTTTTGCCGCCATCCAATTTTGCTTTCAGATCATCACATTTGGATTTCGTACGGCTTGCGATACAGATTTCTTCAAAAACCTCGCTGTTTTGAACGCATTTGTGTACTGCTACAGAAGCCACGCCGCCGGCTCCGATGATTAGTGCTTTTCCCATTTTCTCATTCTCCTATCCCCATAATTAGGATTTTTAGTTTTTGTTTTTTTCGTAAAATTCCAAGACGTTCGCAGTTGTATTGTTTCATTATGCAACGTCCACCCGCTCCTGATACAATAAAAAAAGCAAGGTGAAAAATGTCGCACTTTTGCGCACACCATCACACTTGCTTGTCGATATACATCATAAAAAAGACGTGAAGACTCCTTGACCAAAAAAGTCCATAAGAACCCCTTCAGCGGAAAGCTTCTTCATGTATATCAATATTGGATCAGAGTCTATATAGCAAATAATTCGCCTTTACCACTCTTATTGACCGTTTCACAAGTTGATGTGCAGATGCACTGGTTGTAAAGTAACCAACTTATAAAATTTGAGCTTTGAACTCAATCAATAAGGCAACATAAGTTGCCAATCGGCATTTGACCCGGCTGTCCGTATGGCCTTAACTCCTTGGTAGAAGTGGTCAAAAATTATCTGCTGGAAAGCTCTAATTCATATTGATAAATCAACTTTCCAAAATCACAGGTATTACACTATCAGACGTTTCCCGAAAAATCAAGCGATATTTCAAAATTTATTTTTTAGTTTTAATTAATCAAGTATGAACTGCTCGTCATAACCTCTAAAATCATCTTCAGCGTTCTTCATTTGAGATCAACGTTTCTGCATAAATATGCCCCCTCATTTATTCAAGTCCACTTCTCACGTAATTAAATTTAAAGTAATGACTGCTGATTTTTAACTTCAACCTCTATCCCACTGTATTGAATTAATCGATACATCTTTCCGTTGTAGCCATACTTTTTCGAAAAAGTGGTTTATCCATTTGTCTTTATAGTTCTCTGACGGTCATTTACGAATAATTTCAACAATTTGCTGGGAAGTAATCCATAGAGTAGCTGAGCCTGCACTGTATCCATAAAGCTCAAATTTTAAAAATGAAATAAGATGTATATTAATAAACTCATATTGGATATTCATTCATGTCAAAAACTTGCACAATGAGTAAATTTGCACAATGGGCAAAATGTTGCTATGATTATTTTCACAAATGAGATACTTGGTTATTTCCTTTAACTCATCTTAAGGAGGCGAACGCATAGGCGGTATAACATTATGAAACGAACGTTGCGACACTTAAAAAAAGAAGCCACGGAGAAAGCACTTGCCGGAGTTGCATTTAATCTGACGCTGGAGCATGGACTTGACGGATTCACGGTAGAAGATATCGTGCAACAGGTTGGATGCTCGCGTAGAACATTTGCCAACTACTTTACATGCAAGGAAGAAGCTGTTGCGCTTGGAGCCCTATCAGTGCCAAATACGGCTGAGCTTGAACATCTGATCACAGAGATTCCGGACCATGCCTCACTGCTGGAAATTATGTATGAACTGGTTAAAATGCAACTCACGTCCGAATTGATTGGCAGACTGCATCAACTTGTCATCTTGTCCCGCACCTATCCCGTACTTGAACCTCACTATTTGGCTGCGATGCACAGGCTGCAAACTCAGGCTCAGGAAACCCTGCTAGACCTGTCGAACGGCCAAAACGACGAGATCTATACGTACTTGCTGATTAGCGCCATTTATGGCACCGTGTTGCCCTTAATCGAAGGAAGACTAAATGTGTTGTTGCCTGGAAAGCAAATCCCTGCCGACTCAAGTTCAGATGCAGTCCCGTTTGAACAGTTTATGGAAACGGTGTTTGATCATTTGCGAAAAGGGTTTTAACCCCCTTCTTTTATCGTTTTTTAATAATAATCCACCATCGTAATCAACATACTTATAATAGAAGGAGTGCAAAAAAGAGCAATGTCTACCTTATTATATAAAATAGGAAAAACCGCTTTTCGCAAACCCGGATATTTTATCATTGGCTGGGTAATTCTTCTGGGGATCGTCATCTCCATGATCAGCATCAATGGCGTGCACATCAGCTCGGAAATGAAAATTGAAGGAACAGAATCACAGAAAGTTTTGGATCAGCTTGCAAAAGAACTGCCTGCCGCCTCCGGCGGTCAAGGAAGCGTTGTGTTCAAAGCGCCGGTCAACGAGCGGCTGGATACACCTGAACGTGCAGCTGCCATTATGAAAGGTGTCAGCGAAGTATATGGACTGGAGAAAGTGATTAATCCAGCCGACTACGCCGCTGCCCAAGCGAATAACTCAGGGGCATCTGCGGACGCAGCTCAAGCGATGAATATGGCTCAGTCGGCAACGGCCTCTCCGCCTCCATACGGGCCCTTCATGGTGAACAATGTTCCCGTGCCAGGTGTGTTGATCTCATCGGATGGCAGCACAGCGTTGTTTCAGTTCCAATTCACGATTGAACAGTCCGCTATTACACAAGATGTGTTTGATTCTGTCATTCAATCGGTCATGAAAGTTGAAGAAGGTACACAGATTAAGGTATTGCCTGGTGAAACGCTTAAATCGGTGTCCATCGGGGTTGGTTCCGCTGAAATTGTGGGGCTGGTTATCGCCGTAATCGTACTGCTCATTACTCTTGGTTCCGTTGTTGCAGCGGGTCTGCCACTGATCACAGCCCTTCTTGGTGTCGCTATTGGGGTTGGGGGAGCATTCTCGATCTCCAAATTTGTTGATATGCCGAGTGTGACATCCGTTCTAGCTCTGATGGTAGGTTTGGCTGTTGGCATCGACTATGCACTTTTCATCGTCAACCGTCAGCGCCGGATGATTATTGACCAACGCCTAAGCGCACAGGAAGCTACCGCACGGGCAATTGGCACATCAGGCAGTGCCGTATTTTTTGCTGGCTTAACCGTCATTATTGCCCTCTGCGGTATGCTCGTCATCGGACTCACTTTCTTGTCCACGATGGCACTCGTCGCAGCGGCCACGGTACTGATCAACGTATTCGTTGCATTAACCTTGCTACCAGCCTTGCTCGGCCTTGTTGGTGAACGAATCTGCTCGAAGAAAGCTCGTGCGAAAGCTACCAACTTATCAGATGCCTCAAGTCATGGCGTGGCCAACAGATGGGTCAAATTCGTCATTAAAAATCGCTGGGCGACCGTTATTGCGATTATTCTTGTTCTTGGTTTTGCTGCTACTCCGATTACAAAAATGGAAATGGGAATTCCAGGTGCTTCGTCAGCAAACCTGGATACGGATGCAAGACAGAGCTATGATGCCATCTCGAAAGGTTTCGGTGAAGGGTTTAACGGACCGCTGATCCTGGTGGCTGAACCACGTAATGCGTCTGCCAAAATGACACCAGAGCTTCTGGGCGGACTCGCCATGGAGCTGCAGGGTCAGAATAACGTAGCTCAAGTCTCACCTTTAGGGATGACGGAGGATCTGGCTATTTTCAGTCTGATTCCCAAGACAGGTCCTAATGATAATGCAACGAAAACGCTAGTCAACGACCTGCGGTCGGCAGACTCTGGCATGGCTAAAACGTATGACGTCAAACTTGGCGTGACCGGACTTACCGCTGTAAATATTGATATGTCTGCCAAGCTGGCTCAGGTTTTCCCGATCTATGTAGGAATCATCATTTTACTTTCATTGATTATCTTGTTGCTTGTGTTCCGTTCGATCATCGTTCCGATCAAAGCAACGATTGGTTTCCTGCTTAGCATTCTAGCTACGTTTGGTATGACAACCGCTGTGTTCCAATGGGGCTGGTTGTACTCCCTCTTTGGTTTCGATACAGGCGGTCCGCTACTTAGCTTCATGCCAATTATCGTAACAGGTATTCTCTATGGTCTTGCCATGGATTATCAGGTATTCTTGGTTAGCTCGATGCGCGAATCCTATGTCCATGGTCACCGCGGAACTGAATCCGTCGTACATGGTTATAATCAGGTTAGTCGTGTCGTTGTTGCCGCAGCGGTTATCATGGTTTCCGTATTCGCTGGTTTTATCTTTACTGATGATGTCATGATTAAACAGATTGGATTCACACTCGCGGTGGGCATTTTGGTTGATGCTTTTATCATTCGCATGGCTCTGGTGCCTGCCATTATGGCGATGTTTGGCGATAAAGCTTGGACTCTTCCGAAATGGCTGGATCGTATCTTGCCTAATCTGGATGTGGAAGGCGAAAAACTAATTGCTAGCCTTAATACCCAAAACGAAGTTAAGTCGAAGTCAGGTTCCGAATCATAACGGATTTTCAATAATATATATTCAACAAAAGACCTCCTCAGTTCACAGTTCATGAGGAGGTCTTTACATTAACCCTATTTTCTAACACAAACAACTCACACCCCTCAATACATGCTATAGCATGTATTGAGGCACTTTAAATTCCTATCTTAAATTCACCTAATCCTCTCGCACATTCATATACAATTTTTCTAATATGGCTTTGAGCTGTTCGAGTTCCTCGGGTTCTATCCCTCGTGTAACATAGTTATGAGCGTCTTTGACTGTTAACAACAAATTTTGTTTCACTTCTTCCCCTTTTGGAGACAAATACAAATGGTGTGAACGTTTATCTTGATCATTAACGATTCGTCGAACCATTCCTTTTCGTTCTAATGAATGAATCATTCGGACGACAGTCGTTTGATCCCGATCGATAGCCTCAGCCAGCTCTTTTTGAGTCGTAGCTTTATCGATATCCATATAAGAAATAATACTCCATTGTTCAGGCGTGACCTCGTAAGGTTTCAATTGTTTGATAAAATAATTCGTAAGCTTGAGATCCGTCCGGTGAATTAAAAAACCAGTCACATTGTATAAGTCCATTGTCGTACCCTCATTCATCATTTTCTTACACCAATTATAGGCGATCTGAACGAATGTTACAAACGACACTCATCAAGGAATGGGCGGCTTTAATGATTGTTATGCATATGCCTAGCTAGGGCGTGTCTTGAAACCTACTGAAGCGCATCTTTTACCCCCTTTTCGCCCCCTGCTTCGTCACTTCCCCTTGACGTGCCCCGGCACGCCTGCGGGAAACTTCCTTGCTTGGAACGAAAATTCGGCAAAATTTGCTTTCTTCAGCGTTTTCAGACACACCCTAATCGATTTCAGATTTATATCCTAAGCCCCATATCGTTTTGATCATTGAGGATGAACCCGCCGAAATGTCATCCAGCTTTTCCCGAATTCGTTTGATGTGGGTATCTACGGTACGATAATCCACACTATAATCGTAATTCCATACATTTTGAAGAATATTCTCTCTCGAAAATAGCTTATCTGGTGATGTGGCTAAATAAAATAACAATTCGTATTCTTTAGGAGTTAAATGAATCTCTTTCCCTTTGGAAGACAATTTGTGATCCTCTTCCACAATAAAATCACGCAATTTCAATCTTCGATGAGAAGTAATGTTCTCGTGATTCACCACTTGCTTTCTCCGAACCACACTTTTAATACGATGAACGACTTCACGAGGACTAAACGGTTTGGTGACATAATCATCCGCGCCTGACTCAAAACCTTGAATAACATCCTTTTCACTATCTTTTGCAGTTAAAATAAGGATAAGGGTTGTCTTTAGAAAAAATAATACTGTGATACAATCAAGCTAAGAACAAACAGAACAATTGCAGGAATGGCCTTTTGAATTGGATCTTTAGCTAGAACAATCAAAGTAAAGGCTCCAGCAAGCATTGTACCTCCCAATAGCAAACCGGCCCAAAATGCAACACCAGGTATCCATATGCCAGCAAGCATACCGATCGCCCCAACAATCTCGAACGATCCGGTCAAAACATTAAAAAATGAGGGCAATCCAAAACGTTTGAATTCATCGGCCATCTTACCCGAAAGAATTTTGCTTCCTGTAACCAGGAAAAAGAGGCCTAACACAACCTGTAAAACCGTAATAAAAATGAACATAACAAACCTTCTTTCAATTGAGTTATACATATAGATTGGATACATGCTATAACATGTATTGGGTTTGTGGATCTGCATATGAAATATCCTTCTTCAGCTCACTAGCATCTCTCACGTTTAACAACACCCCTCAATCTCATTCATCTATATGCTATAGCATATATTTTGTTTTAAATTTAATCTAATGTCAACTCTAAAGTGTAACTTTTAAGAAATATAATCATTCATACACTATCTGTATAAAAAAAGCCAAATCACTTTCAAATGCATGCTATAACATATACTTGAAAGTGATTTTTATGTTCTACCTCCCTATCCATCGAACAAGAATCAAGCCGTAATGTCCTGCACAGAACTGTTAAATCTTGCTGAACTGCAGGCACTGACAAAAGCAGCAAATAGCTTCTGACTGTACTCGTCCACGGCATAACTATACTCCGGATGCCACTGAACCGCGAGTACGAACGAATAGCCCGGCATGACGACAGATTCAACCAATCCATCCTCTGCAATCGCTACAGCCACTAATTGATCGGACAGCGTTTTGATGCCCTGATGGTGATAGCTGTTAACCTGAATCTGATCCGTCTGCAAGATATCATGAAACAGATTATCTTTTTCAATATGTACGGAATGCACGAGATTGGTATACGGAGGTTTTTGCTGATGAATAATCTTCCGATCTGCATTAAATTCTGTGGGGATGTCCTGGTATAACGTTCCCCCTAAGATTGCGTTAAATAGCTGTAATCCACGGCATATGCCGAAGGCTGGTTTACCGAGCGCTATCACTTTTTGAAAAAGAACAACCTCCATCCGGTCCCGCTCTATGCACAGCTCGCCACAGACGCTCTGCAACCTTTCATTGTAGAGTTCCGGATGAACATCATGTCCGCCGGTAAACAGGAATCCGTCAAAGGCGTTCGCCAGCGTTGTGATCATGTCCTCGTCTGTCGTTAATGGCAGCATTATCGGTATGCCCCCTGAATCTTCTATGGCCTTCATATAATCAGGAAGCATCCAGTAACTTTTTTTGTCCGTGTCATACAAAGGCAGTACCCCAATCATCGGTTTGTTCATCTCAAGCTACCTCCTGATTTATATTGGATTCAACGCTTCATTGGTTGTTTATGTCATGTATGTTGCTTTAGATTTATATTCATATGTTTGCTTTATTTTATCAGACTTCCGGTTGAACAAAATGCACAAAATCTTGCATTCCCCTACCCGTTACATCCGTTGTTAGCATTAGGAAAATTAGAGAATAACGCCAAAAAAGCCGCTATCGCAGCGACTTTCTTATGACGTTATTAAAAGCGAAACTCGTTGAATCAACTGTTGCATCTGGACAGCCGCATGTCAGCCGATTTAAATAAATTCGCAGTTGAGGCAGAGATTTATACTATGGAAAAGGTGAACTTAGACATTTTTTACATCATACAAATCTTCAGGTAATGCCTGCACAAAAGGTGACCAGCTTTTCAAAGTATAGAGATGCAACCGATGCATAGCGCGAGTACAAGCCGTGTAGAGCAGTTTACGGTCATATTCTTCCCCAAATCGAGCTGCGGAGGCATCATATACAAGTACTGCATCGAATTCCACACCTTTGGCAAGGTACACGGGAATGACCATCACGCCTTTTTCAAACTGCTCCGTGCCTTTCGTAATCAGCTTTAGTCCCTCTACGCCGATCTCTCGTAAACGTTCATATGCAAGGTAACTCTCGGCTGCCGTTTTGGTTATGATGGCAATCGAACGAAAACCCTCTGTCTGAAGCGCCTCAACGTCAGATTGGATGAACTCATCACGCTGATTCTCTCCTGCCTTTGCCCGGATTAAAGCCGGTTTTTGATCCCTTCTGTCAAAAGCCACAATTTCATCGCCGCCTAGCAGCATTGCTCGGGTAAACTCGACAATTTCGCGAGTCGAGCGATAGCTCTGTACCAGCCGGATAAGCGTCGTTTCTTTGTCTCCATATAGACGGATTAAAGGAGAATCGGTAGCAGCAAGTTCTGTAGCCTGCATATAGATCGCTTGCCCAAAATCACCTAGTACCGTCATGCGGGCACGAGGAAACAGCTTTTTGAGATATTCATATTGGAACGCCGAATAATCCTGACCCTCGTCGACGAACACATGACGGATATCCGTGTTGATTCGCACGCCTTCGATCATTTCTTTTACATATAAATACGGGGTAGCATCTTCATGAAACAGCATGTTCTGACGCAACATGTCTTTGGTTTGTTTGCAGATTTCATCCCAGTGAGGTGGAACTGCCGCTCCATTCGTACGTTCTTGATAAGCTACGGCATCTACAAATAGTTGTTCATAAGCTGACTGAACATTGACGAACTTGAACTTTCGTACACGCTGCCTCAACGGCTTGAACGTCTGTTTCACTATTTTTCGCCGTAGCAATTCTTCTTCTCGTTCCAGAAAATCAAATGAGCCTTCATCCAGATCAGGGTGTTTGCCAGCATTCTCCCGTGCTGCATACTGCTCCGCCACTTCGAACACAGCCTTTTCCTTGTGCAGCTTACCGTATGCATCCGCATAGTCGTCCGTGTCGAGGTAATTTAACTCTTCCTCCACCCAGTCCGCTTGTCGTTCCTGTTGCTCTAGAACAGTCAGCTGTTTCAGTAGCCATTCCTGTAATAACAATATACGGCTTGGTAACGAAAGGTGGATATCATACGTAGAGAATTGTGCCTTCATTTGAGCTGAAGTAATAAACTCCCGTTCACGGAACCGAATGCCGATAAAGTTTAACCCTTCCCGTCCAAGCCATTCCCCATAGTTCTTCAAAGCTTTCATAAATTCCGCGGATGCTTTATAGCGAATGCCTTCCATACGAGCAGCGTAACTTGGTTCCCCACCAGCAGTAAGCACATACTCCATTTGGTCAAGCGGATCTTCCGGTCTCAAACTAGATCCCAGCCAATAATTCAAATACTCCTGAAACGTCGTCTGTTGAATGTTCTCTTCACCTAGCTCAGGCAATACACTCGAGATGTAACTGGCAAACATCGGATTTGGCGAAAAAAGAACCATCTGATCCGCCTTGATCGTCTGGCGATGCTTATATAATAGATAGGCCACTCGCTGAAGCGCGGCGGATGTCTTCCCACTGCCTGCTGCTCCTTGCACAATCAGCATTCGGCTGTGATCATTACGGATAATCGCGTTTTGTTCCTTTTGAATCGTGGCCACGATGCTTTTCATCTGAGCATTCGCACCTTTGGAGAGCACTTCCTGGAGCATGGCATCTCCAATTGTTTCACTCGCATCAAACATACCCAGCAACTGACCATCCTGGATTTGAAACTGACGTTTCAGTTCAACCGTCCCCTCGATTTTTCCCATAGGTGTCTCATAATCTGCCGAACCGGAGCCATAGTCATAATAAAGACTTGCTATCGGCGTACGCCAATCATAGATTAGAAAATCCAAGCCTTCTTTGTCCGTAAAAGAAGACACACCAATGTAAATTTGCTCCGTAAAACCAAGACCCTTTTCCTTAAAATCTATACGTCCGAAGTAAGGTAAAGGCAACAAACGGTTTACATTTTTCCACTGCTGCACTAACAACTTATGTCCACGTTCACGCTCAGCAAGTACTCTCGCTTGCTGATTAATTGTATAAAAGGCTTCTTCAAAATCCGTGTATGAACTCGTATTGATCGTGACTTCTTCCCAGAAACGTTTGCGAATTTCCGTAGCCTGATCTGCAAGACCTTCAACTTGGGGTTCAAGTTCATCAAGTCTCGCCTTCAGTTCATTTCGCACGTAAGCCAATCTTTCTTTTTCCAATTGCCACTCGTTCGTTTCTGCCATATCCGTTAACCACACTCCTCAACCCATTTTTGTGGAGAAAAAAAGCGCGTTGACAAATCGAAGAATTCGATGTATGATTATTTTAGGAGAAATAATGATATACCAATTACATATTCCACGAATTTCAACTGCGCTCATGATTATATCACAGCGTATTTTTGCATTCAATCTTTTTTTATTACGCTCATGAGACCTTTTCCTTTCAAAGGCCCAACATTTTAAATTATAATTCCACTCTCATTAAAGCCTTTTGGTCTATTCCAAGGGGCTTTATTTCATTTGATGCGCTACGTTTCCATACGTAAAGGACTCCTACTTCCCATTTTGATCGGATCAGGCAAACCTTTGATTGAAATATACTACAGTTTCATTAGAGAACCATGACATAATAGAACAGAAAACAGCCATCCTATTAGATATGTGAGATACGTGGCAACTTTGCTTTGAAAGGAAATGTGATCACGATGGAATACGTTAAGCTTGGTAATACAGGACTCGATGTCTCTCGCTTTTGTCTCGGATGTATGGGCTTTGGTGATGCCAGTAAATGGGTTCACGAGTGGGTGCTGAACGAAGAAGACTCCCGATCCGTGATTCGCAAGGCGCTGGATCTAGGTATTAATTTTTTTGATACGGCCAATATCTACTCACTCGGCACAAGTGAAGAATATTTAGGACGAGCTTTAAAGGACTATGCGAGCCGGGATGAAGTTGTGATTGCGACCAAGGTTCATGGGCGAATGCATGAAGGCCCAAACGGCTCCGGGTTGTCCAGGAAAGCCATTTTGAGTGAAATTGACAAAAGTCTGAAACGACTCGAAACCGATTATGTAGATTTGTATATCATTCATCGATGGGACTACAACACGCCTATCGAAGAAACGATGGAAGCACTCCATGATGTGGTGAAGTCCGGTAAAGCCAGATATATCGGTGCTTCGGCTATGTTTGCGTGGCAGTTCCAGAAAGCATTATATACAGCGGAGAAAAATGGCTGGACCAAATTTGTTTCGATGCAAAACCATTTGAACCTGATTTACCGTGAAGAGGAACGGGAGATGCTTCCGCTGTGCAAAGAGGAAAAAATCGGCGTTACGCCATACAGCCCACTCGCATCCGGCAGATTGACAAGAGATTGGTCTGTGACCACACATCGTTCAGAGACGGATGTGATACAGAAAACAAAGTACAATGCCACAAGTGACGCGGATCGCATTGTTGTCGAACGGGTGGCGGCTATTGCCGAGAAGTATGATGTGCCTCGTACACACATTGCTCTGGCATGGCTGTTACAGAAAGAGACTGTGACTGCTCCGATTATCGGCGCAACGAAACATTCACATCTCGATGTTGCGATTGCTGCATTGTCCGTAAAGCTGAATTCAGAGGATGTCGCTTTTCTAGAAGAGCCTTATATACCACATCCTGTCGTGGGCGCACAATAAACATTATAGATGGAGCATCATAAAACATACTTATGATCCGTCAACGATATGACCGTAAGGTGTTAGGGTCTTCAAAATGTTATCGTAAAAACAAATAGCCCCTCCTTTCCTTATGCGGAAATAGGGGCTATTTACTGATGCTCAGTTTTATTTATTCAAAGGCGAAGGCGTTAACTAAACTCTCTTCCCATCTGCTCTTTTAAATGGTGCTTGTATCAATTACAAAGCGATATTTAACATCTGAAGCGAGTACACGCTTGTATGCTTCGTCAATCTGATCTGCCGAAATAACCTCAATGCTAGGTGCAATATCATGCTCGGCGCAGAAATCAAGCATTTCTTGTGTCTCACGTATGCCACCAATCATCGAACCGGCGAATGAACGACGATGTCCGATCAGCGAGAATGCATTGACGGCGAGTGGCTCAGGCGGAGCCCCTACATTAACGAGTGTGCCGTCCAACTTGAGCAGCGAGAAATAAGCATTGATATCAATGCTGGCACTTACTGTATTGATGATCAGGTCTAATGAGCCTGCCAGTTTTTCGAATGTTTCCGGTTCGCTCGTTGCGTAGTAGTGGTCTGCCCCAAACTGCAATCCGTCTTGCTTTTTACTCAGGGATTGAGAAAGAACGGTAACCTCAGCTCCCATCGCATGTGCGATTTTAACCGCCATATGACCGAGGCCACCCATCCCTACGACTGCAACCTTCTTACCCGGACCAGCGCCCCAGTGATGCAACGGAGAATAGGTGGTAATTCCGGCACATAGCAGAGGTGCAGCAGCATCCAGCTCAATATTGTCAGGAATGCGCACTACAAAATCCTCGGTTACCACGATATGTGTGGAATAACCGCCTTGGGTTGGCTCACCGTATTTGTCTACTCCTGCATATGTTGGAATGTTACCTTTCAGGCAGTACTGCTCTTCTCCTTTACGGCAATTCTCACATTCGCCGCAAGAGTCGACCATACATCCAACGCCTACTCGGTCGCCTACTTTATATTTTGTTACACCACTTCCTACTTCGGTCACAATCCCGGCAATTTCGTGACCCGGTACGAGTGGATAATTGACGGGTCCCCACTCCCCATGGGCTGTATGAATATCCGAGTGGCAGATACCAGCAAACTTAATTTCAATTAATACATCCGTGGTATCCAGATCACGGCGGTTAATTTCTGCGGAACGGAAGGCTTGATCGGGTCCATCCACGGCTCTGGCTTTAGCTGTAATCAATATGATAACCTCCTCATGATTTTGGAATCTTCTTTATCTTACGCCCTATAGTTAACTCTAGGTCAAATGTTTTGCTCTACTTTTTTAAAAAAAGTGTTCGTTTTGACATCACTCCTGACCGCATGATAGAATTCACTCGCATCAGCGAAAGCCATGCAGCCTACCGGCTTTAATCTCGATCTGATCTAGAACTGAAAGGAACAACCCTATATGACATATTCCATTAGTGAAGTCGCTAAAAAATTGGATCTGACTGTGTATACATTACGCTATTATGACAAAGAGGGGCTCATGCCCTTCGTCGAACGCAATTCGACCGGAACGAGACAATTCAAGGAGTCCGATATTGATTTTCTGAAAATAATCCAATGTTTGAAAGCTACAGGAATGCCTATCAAGGATATCCGGGAATTCATAGCCTGGTGCTCTGAAGGTGATGCAACCTTGCATCAGAGGTATGACATGTTTACCGAGCGCAAAGCCAGCGTCGAGGCTCAGATGGAGGAACTCCGGAGAACAATGGAAGTTATTGAGCATAAGCGCAGTTATTATCAGCAGGCCATTGAAGCTGGAACGGAGAACATTCATAAAACTGCACTGGCTCCTAACCCTGAGCACGCAGCAAGCTCCTAGAGTAAATGAAAGGATCTTATCCTATGTCTAAGCCATATCAGCAGCAGTTAGTTGAACTTGCCAGACTTATTCATCCGTACACGGTCAATGAAGGTGTCAATTCAACCGAGCTTCCCTCCCTTTCTCTGATTCGTGAATCTGACATCACTGAGCCGATTTTCAGGTTGAACGAAGCTTCTTTTTGTATCGTCGTTCAGGGTCAAAAGGAAATGCTGCTCGGACAAGAACGTTTCCAGTACGGATCTGGCAGCTATATTGTAGCTACGATGGATTTGCCTGTAAGCGGCCAAGTCATAGAGGCTTCGCCCGCCACTCCTTATCTCGCATTAAAGCTTGAATTCACATGCAGTGAAATTCTGGAGATAGTTCAGCATACCCGTCTCTCTCCTATGTCGAACGATGCTACCAGACGAGCCATGTATGTGAGCAAAACCTCTCCAGAACTGCTGAATGCCGTGATCCGATTAGCTCAGTTGCTTGAAGGGGACGCGGAGGATATCTTCATGCTCTTCCCGTTGTTTAAAAAGGAGATTTTGTACAGAATACTAAAAGGACCTCAGGGCAGTGCACTGAAGCAGATGGCACAAGAAGGATCACACACGTATCGTATTCGTAACGTGATCGAACACATGGTGACACATATTAGTCAGCCAGTCCGGATTGAAGAACTGGCGGAGCTGGCGAATATGAGCCAGGCTTCCTTCCATCGACATTTCAAAGCAGTTACTGCGATGAGCCCGCTTCAGTTCATCAAACAACTGCGTTTACAAGAAGCTCGTCGTCTGTTAATGTCTCAAGCTGTGGACGCATCAGAGGCTGCTTATCAGGTTGGATACGAGAGTCCGTCACAATTCAGCCGTGAGTATTCCCGCTTGTTTGGTTGTCCTCCAATGGAGGATATTAAACGATTGAGAGGGAGTATGTACTAACATCTTCCCTTAACATTATCTCGATCCACGCAAAGAGGCTTCCACCTAAACGGTGAGAGCCTCTTCTTTTCCTTGGTTCAATTTGCTCTAAATACAGTCTGCCTGCTGAAACTACTTGGATGCCGAAAGTAAGCTATCCGTAATAAATTTAAGCTGTCCTTCCAACGATACCGGATCATTATAGGTGTCAGACGATGGATCTAGCTGAAATACATGATTGGCTTTCACAGCCGGGAGGTTTTTCCATAACGTATTTTCATATACCTTCTTGGCATCACTTTGATCTCCAGACCACGGGCTGGTGAAAATAATGTCCCCTGCATACTCCGGCACCACCTCCATCGAGATAGAAGCCCAGCCCGTTCCGCTATCAATCGCTTCCGCTTGGGCCTTGGTTGGTGCTTTAAGTCCAAACTCGCCGTAGATGATCTCTCCCCCGCGACCATAGTTATGACCGAACACAAATAACCCTTTTTCATATGGATTCAAAATGGATACGGTACGATTGCCTACAGCAGCTAAGACTTTTGGTTTCAGCTCGTTAATCTGAGCACTCCATTGGGTAACCCACGCTTTGGCCGCATCTTCTCTGTTCGTGAGTTTGCCCATCTCCAGCATCAAATCTTTGTAATTGCGCTTACCGTATTCCATCTGCACAACAGGTGCAATCTGTGACAGCTTGTCGATGCCTTCTGTACCCGTGTACACAAAAATCAGATCAGGTTTCAGAGCAAGTAGCTGCTCTGGCGTAGGCGCCTGTTCACCTAAATCTGTTGTTCCTTGAGCAGCAAGTTGCTCTTTGATGTATTTGTTATTCATCGCGCCTGAATTTGCTCCAACGACAGGAGCATCCAGTGCTACAAAGTATCCTGTAGAGAAGGCCGTCAGATCTACAATCCGTTTAGGATTTTTCGGCACTTTCACTTCACCAGCATCAGACTGGAATAAAACCATCTCATCTTCTGCACCTGCTCCTGTGTCGGTCGAACCATCTGAGTTGCTACTTGTTTTGCCTACGGCATCTGATGATGCAGCAGTGTTCTCTTCTCCATCTTTAGCTGGATTTGTAGCAGACTGACCACATGCGCTCAGGATGAGTATGAACACCAGCGCCATCATCATCCATATTGAACTTCTTTTCGTACTACGCAAAATAACCCCACCTTTAGTGTATTGGATTCTATCAATTAAATGATATTGATAATCGTTATCAACGATATCATGACTCTAGCATTTTGACAATACAAGTTTAATATATTCATTTCTCACTTCGTCTACTCCTTGCAAAACAGCCTCTCCCTTACATTTCTACTGGAAATTTCATTCCAAACTTGCCATCTAGTAAGTTAAAAGGCTATCATCATGAGAGTGGATAGAGAGATTTAACAAAGAGAATGATTTTAGAGTATGGTTTTAGAACATGGTTTTAGAGATTGTAGAGAAATGTTTCAAGGAGGACAAGATGGATCAGATTATACTGTGGTTAAAGTACTTTTTTTTGGGCATTGTTCAAGGTGCAACGGAGCCGATTCCAGTCTCCTCCAGCGGTCATTTAATTATTGCCCAGCGCCTAATGGGACTGAAGCAAAACGGCCTTTCTTTTGAAATTTTGACGAACACCGCCTCATTAATTGCCATTGTTTTTATTTTTCGGGAAGACATCATGAAGCTGATTACCGGTGGATGGGGTTACTTAACAACTCGTAAACCGGAATATCGGGCAGACTTTATGTTTTGCTTATATATCGTTATCGGTACGATTCCTGCTGCCGTTGCTGCTGTGCTGTTCAAAGATCAGATTGAGAGCATCTTCTCATCTGTTTATACGGTCGCAGTGGCCCTGCTAATTACGGGTGTAGCGCTCTGGCTTATTCGTAATCTGCGCGGCCGCAAACAGGACGGTGATTTAAAAACAAAGGATGCTGTGCTGGTTGGACTTGCTCAAGCCGTTGCTCTTATTCCGGGCATCAGCCGTTCGGGTGCTACCGTTATTTCGTCCATTGCAGTCGGCATGAAGCAGGAAACGGCGTTAAAGTTCTCCTTTATGCTCTACATCCCGATCAGTATCGGCGGTTTGATCATGGGCGCTTCAGATATAGCGCATGATCCTAACCGTTCTCAGCTCGCTATTCCTTACCTGATCGCGTTTATTACGACGCTGGTCGTTACCTATTTCTCGATGAGATGGTTTATGGGCATTATGGCCCGAGGCAATCTGAAGTATTTTTCATATTACTGTTTTGCGGCAGGAACATTGTTACTTATCTTTTTATAAAAGAGATTCTCTATACACAGCAAAGGGACAACTATCGCGGTTGTCCCTCTTTTATTAGGATTCATGACAACCGTATCTTTTGGCAGTCCCTATTCGTTTACTTAAGAAATGTAAAGATCTATTGAAACTTGTTATTAGGAGGTTTGATGTTGATGTTAATTTCGAAAGGAATCCAGATGCTTGAACTCGATTTCGAAGGGGTTATGATTCATCCTGTTCTGATATGGGATGAAAAAACAGCCGTGTTAATTGATTCCGGTTTTCCGGGACAATATGACGATTTATGTCTTGCATTAGAGAAGATAGGCGTGCCGATCAGCCAACTAAAAGCAGTGATTTTGACGCATCAGGATGTGGACCATATAGGCTGTCTTCCCAAGATTTTGCAGGAGTGTGGTACGGGGGTCAGGATATATGCACACGAACTGGATAAGCCGTATATTGAGGGACATCTCCCACTTCTCAAAGACGACCACCTGGAACATCCTCCAAAAGGCAAGATTGATGAAACTGTAACGGATGGTCAGGAATTGCCGTTTTGCGGCGGAATTCGCGTTATTCACACGCCTGGGCATACTCCTGGTCATATCAGCCTTTATTTAATGCGTAGCAAAACGCTGATCGCCGGAGATTCCATGTACAGTGTTAACGGCCAGCTTGGAGGTATTCACGTTCCGACTACACTGGATATAGAGGCAGCGCGCTTCTCCTTGAAAAAGTATCTGGCACTAGACATTTCATCCGTAATTTGTTATCACGGTGGTCTCAGTGATATGCATATAAAGGAACAGATCTCACGGCTGATTTAGAATTAAAAATGCAGATTCCAGTTTCTATTTTCATATATTAAGGTTTGGCATACTGTAAAATGGCTGTCGCCGCTCGCACTCGCAGCACTTCTTCTTCGCTTTCCAAGGCTTCTTTCAGCACTTGAAGTGCCGCTTGAATCAAAGCTTCATCCACATTTGCTGTGAGAGTGTTGCTTGTTTCGGCTGCTGCGCTGACTGCAAGCGCGCGATCCAGCTGAGCTTCTGATACAGGATGCTCAAATTTCACGAGGATGGATGGTGTGTTCCACAAAGCTTGGACTTTATCGTTCAATTCTGCGTATGGAATACGTCCTAACCAAGTGATTCCCCGACGGTGACAGATCAATTCATCCTCAGCACCTAAGGAGTCGTCGTAATAATAATCTCCGATATCCCCTACATAGGTCCATTCCTCATCCCTTATTAAGACGTAGTCCCCATCCTGCATTAGGTTAGCAAACATATGTAGTGTTGCAAGTGTATGAGTTAATTCCGTCTCCCCCAGGCTATACCGCTTAGCCAGTTGTTCTTTCCATTGCTCCGGTGGTGTAAGCTCAAGGTTCCCTAGACCAGACCAAGGGATGCCAATGAAGTTATCTTCCAGAAATGATGTTGTCCTGTTGAAGCCTTGCAATATAGTTTGAATGTAATACAGATTCATTGGTGTTCCTTCCTTTCACTCATTCATATGAACATAATTAGTCATTGTAACATCAGCGGTGTCTCTTTCAAACTTACACATTCTTAAACTCATACCAACCTTTTTTTGTTATATCCTAAGGCTATAACTAGATATAATATAAGGGAATTACGTTATAGCCGTGTATTTGTGATAAATTTTTGTTAACACATTGCAGAGGGGTTATGGCAAATGACAAAAAGCAGCGTATTGGGGTATCCACGAATCGGAGCCGATCGGGAATGGAAAAAAGCACTTGAGGCCTTCTGGTCAGGAAAATTAGAAGAAAACGAACTTCACGCGAGATTACAAGAGATTCGTTTAGATCATTTGCGCAAGCAACAAGCGAAAGGCATTGATCTGATTCCAGTGAACGACTTCAGCTATTATGATCATATTCTGGATACAGCCGTAATGTTTGGTATTGTGCCAAAACGCTTCGCTTATACCGGAGGCGCTGTGCCTCTCTCCGTCTATTACGGCATCGCCCGAGGAACGAAAGATGCCGCAGCCAGTGAAATGACCAAATGGTTCAATACGAACTATCACTATATTGTACCTGAACTGAACGATGCTTCGCCGGAATTGACCGAGAACAAACCACTAATCGCATACCTGGAAGCCAAAGAGAAACTGGGCATTGAAGGCAAACCGGTTATCGTTGGACCGCTGACCTTCCTGAAGCTCTCCAAAGGCTATGATGCATCCGAAACGGATGCATGGATCGATCAGCTACTTCCTCTCTACACTCAGGTGCTGCAAGAACTTGCGGATGCTGGCGTGCAGTGGGTACAGATTGATGAGCCGGTTCTCGTAACCAAATTGAATGACGCGGATCTGCAGCGCTTGAACAAAATCTATACTGCTTTTGCATCCGCTGTTCCGGGTTTAAACATCTTGCTGCAAACGTACTTTGAATCCGTTGAAAACTACAACGAAATCATCAGCTTGCCCGTTCAAGGCATCGGTCTTGACTTCGTGCATGGACTTGAAGGTAACTTGCAATCCATTCAAACGAGCGGTTTTCCGGCAGACAAAGTGCTGGGTGCAGGTATCATTGATGGACGCGGCATCTGGAAAGCATCCCTTCAGGACAAGCTGACATTGCTGGGCACCCTTACTTCTCTCGTAACAACTGAAAGGTTAGTTGTGCAATCCTCCTGCAGCTTGCTGCATGTGCCTGTGACAACAGCACGTGAAGCAAAACTTGCTGCTGAACTCAAAGATGCACTTGCATTTGCGGATGAAAAACTGGATGAGATCGTTATTTTGACCAAAGCAATCCGCAGCACCGATGCGGACATCACTGCTAAAATTAAAGACGCCGAGCAGAAACTACAGGCATTACAAAGCTCCGGGGATCGTAACCGCAAAGCCGTGCAGGAAGCCATAGCTTCCATCCGTGTACAAGAGCCCAACCGCTCACGTGCATTTGCAGAACGTCATGTTGCCCAGCAACAGAAATGGCAATTGCCGTTGTTCCCCACAACAACGATTGGCAGTTTCCCGCAATCCACGGAGGTTAGAAAAGCTCGACAACAATGGCGTAAAAACGAACTAAGCAACGAACAATACTCTTCCTTTATCCGCGATCAGATTGACAGCTGGATTAACATTCAAGAAGAGATCGGCATTGATGTACTCGTTCATGGTGAGTTTGAACGCACGGACATGGTTGAATTTTTCGGTGAGAAGCTAGCTGGATTTGCCTTTACGCAATATGGCTGGGTACAGTCCTACGGATCACGCTGCGTGAAACCACCTGTTATTTTCGGAGATGTTGAATTTGTAGGTGAAATGACGGTTGAGGAAACAAAGTACGCACAGTCGAAAACAGACCGCCCTGTTAAAGGTATGTTGACAGGCCCGATCACGATCATGAACTGGTCCTTTGTACGGGATGATATTGAACGGGAAACGATAGCCTATCAATTGGCATACGCACTCAGACAAGAGGTTGAAGCGCTCGAAAAAGCAGGCATCGGCATGATTCAAGTGGATGAACCTGCGGTCCGTGAAGGTCTGCCGCTCAAGGAAAATAAACAAGCCAATTATCTGGATTGGGCAGTCAAAGCATTCCGCATTACGACATGCACCGTACAGGAAACAACCCAAATTCATACCCATATGTGCTATTGCGAATTCCACGATATGATTGATTCTATTGAAGCGATGGATGCCGACGTGATCTCTATTGAGACTTCACGCAGTCATGGTGAGCTGATTCACAGCTTTGAAGAGAATACGTATGAGCTCGGTATTGGACTTGGCGTATACGACATCCACAGCCCGCGTGTGCCAAGCGTCGAAGAAATGAGCAATATGATTGACCGTGCCTTGCGTGTACTCGATCCGAAGCTGTTTTGGATCAATCCGGATTGCGGTCTGAAAACCCGTGGACAGGAAGAAACCGTTGCTTCTCTGAAAAACATGGTGGATGCAACCCGAATTGCACGGGCGAAGTATAATGCTACTCCTGTTCTAAGCTAGATAAGCTGAACTGAACAACTGATGATGTATACGGACGTTTCAATCATTAAAAGCCGGAATCCTGTATCATGCTGGATTCCGGCTTTTTAAAGTTATGACGTTTAAAATCAGTATTACATCCACGTATTAGGTAATTCTTCACCGTTGACTAATCTCTGATTCCTCATTATAATTCGAACATTGAGAGCCCGGCAGACATGATTTCCATGAATGCATGGGAGAGCGATCCGTATAAAATTCAAACTCTAAAGTGAAAGATGTGAAGAGAATATGAGTAAGGAGAAGTTATACTACGGTAAAGATATCGAGGTCATGTTTAATTCGGATGTATGCATTCATTCCGGTATCTGCGTAAAGGGCCTCCCTGCTGTTTTTGATTTGAGCAAGCGTCCTTGGGTTGATCCCGAAGGTGACACTTCGGAGGCTGTTGCCCGGCATATTGATACATGTCCAAGCGGAGCATTGACGTACAAGCTTCTGAACGATAAATTCACAACAAAGAAAGAGGATGAACATGCATAATGTAGAACATGAAGCTGCCAATAAAAGATTTATGATTCAAGATAACGGCAACATTGCTGCGGTGATGACATATGTAATTTCAAGTCCAGAGCTGTACATTATTGATCACACATTGGTCGAAAATGCATACCGGGGACAAGGGCTTGGTGATGAGCTTATCAAAGCTATGGTGGAATACGCGCGGGAAAACGATATTAAGATTTTACCTTTATGTCCTTTTGCCAAGGGTCGTTTCGAACGTATCTCTGAATATGCAGATGTTCTCCATCAATAATACGAATAGTTGCAATTGATTTTTATAAGTGCAGAAAAAAGTACAAAAAGCCTCCCTCGCATGAGTGCTTTTTGTACTTTTAGCATTTGCCCTCATTTCATGTAGCGATAGTCTAGTAGATCCTTCAAGTTTGAGATTTTCCGAAGCAGCTTCTCGCCAACATTGGTTTCTTTCACCAGTTTCCGTTCCAGTTCTTTATCAACCAGTCTTTTTACAGACAATACGTCCGTTCCGTTGCATAACACATCTTCTTTTGAATTGAATTTTTGATGGGCGACGAGCTGCATGCCAAAAGAGTTGTAAAGCAAGGTATATCCGGCAATGCCTGTTGTGGATTGATAGGCTTTGGAAAAACCGCCGTCAATCACGATCATTTTTCCGTTTGCTTTCACAGGGCTCTCTCCACTGATTTCTTTGACTGGGGTGTGGCCGTTAATGACATGTCCATGATCTGGATTCAAATCAAACTCCTGCAAGATTCTCCGACAGATCTCTTCATTTTCACGTAAATGGTAATAAGGATTTTTTTTCTCCTTATGTGCTTCTTTTTCTTGAATAAAATAACGTTCAAAAGTGGTCATTTCTCTCTTGCCAAAGAGTGAGGAACATTCTCCTGTCCAGATGTACCATACCATATCGGTCGCCAGATCTTCTGTCTCTTCCGGATGGGCAAAGGCGTAACGTAAATAATCTTCAAAAACATCAAGCAATTGACGGCCCGCATATGTCTTGTCTTCAATCTGCATTTCTTCCATATTTCCTTCTTCATCCATAGGAATACAGCCGTGGATTAACAAATTTCCGTTGTATTTTAAATAAAGGCTTCCCTTTTTCATGAGGAAATTCATATGTCTAGCCAGCTTTTCGGAATGCTGAACGGAGAACAGCAGTTTCTCCATCACTTGGCGTTCTTCCTCCAGCAATTGTTCAGGCATTTGCGGATTTACGGTTGTAAAACAGGTGTTTTCCAGCTTGTACGTTTTTCCACAGATTTTGATTTCATTTTTGTCGTAATCAATCTGTTCCAGCAAAAGTCTTTCAGACATATTAAAGTATGGGCGTCTCTTGATAATCGGGCTTTCAAGTTTAAACTGGATCATGGCAATGGCTTGGTGAATTTTGGTGATCTGCAAAATTTCCTGCTCTGATACATTATGGCCAGCCTGTAGCTTTGGTCTGAAGGGCAGATTGTCTTCATAGTATTTCTCCGCCAAGTTTAGCAGTGGGCGCAGATTTATTCCATATACATCTTCTATGATGTCCAGATTGTCGTATCTGGCACAGATCCGGATAATATTCGCAAGGCAGACCAGAGAACCCGCGTACGCACCGATCCAGAGGACATCATGGTTCCCCCACTGAATGTCTACAGAATGGTAATTGATTAGTGTATCCATAATTTTATCGGGGTCCGGACCCCGGTCATAAATATCTCCAACCACATGAAGATGGTCAACCACCAGGCGCTGGGTCGTATAAGCAAGGCCAATAATGAGCTTGTCCGCTTGGCCTAGGGATATAATTTGCCGATATATTTCCTCATAATAAGGATCTTTATTGTTGGTCGAATCCGTCTTGTATAGAAGCTCCTCTACAATATATACGTACTGCTCCGGCAGAGCTTTACGCAATTTCGAGCGCGTATACTTGGAAGAGGCATAAGAAATAAGCTTAAGCATGTGTTCAATCGTTTGTCTATACCACTGGTCTAGAGCCGGTTTATTGCTCAGTTCCCCTATAACCAGCTGTATTTTTTCTTCTGGGTAATAAACCAACGCTGCAAAATCATTGATTTCCTGATCCGTCCATACCTCCCGGAATAATTCCTTGATTTTTTCTTTGACGGTACCCGAACCGTTTCGTAGTACATGTTGAAAAGCCTGGTACTCCCCATGCAAATCACTGACAAAATGCTCGGTTCCCTTTGGGAGATTGGAGATCGCTTCAAGGTTGATGATCTCCGTGATGATTTTTTCTTCGGTATCATATTTCTGGGCCAATAAATCTAGAAACTGCTCATCCAAAACAGATGTCCCCCTTCAAAGAAGTTATGTGGTATTGAATCTATAGTAAGTTTCCAAGGGACTTTTACTTATATGGTGATTATCAGCATTGTCCTCCCTAATCATACTCCAGTTCATCAACTATGAACAAATTTCATCGAATGAATTTTGCCAAGAGGAATAAGCTGCCCTGTAGAATCACGAGCCTGTACCATATTCATAATACAAAAAAAGTCGATTTTACGTCATAGAAGACTAATTCCTTTGTTGCTTATTTCAGGAGCGATTGGCGGAGCATTGATTGCCATATTGGATGTAAGGATTTCGACATTTGTATTCAACAGTATTTTTACAATTCCTAATTATACCCCTGCACTTGGATATGTGATTGGAATTGGCTCAGCCTTTTTCGCCGCGACGATATTGGCATTTATCTTTGGAATAAAAGAAAAAGAGAAAGAGAAAGAAAATGCTTCAAACGAAAAAGCTCAGGATAATACAACCACTCCAAAGAAAGATCAGATGGTTTCGAGCGCAGTCGTTGAAATCTTTTCACCTTTGAAAGGTGAAGTCGTACCGCTGGAAAAAATAGATGATCCTGTATTTTCGACGGGCGCAATGGGTAAAGGAATTGGAATTGAACCTACTGAGGGGATCGTATTTTCTCCGTTTGACGGAAAAGTGGTCGATTTATTCCGCACAAACATGCCATTGGTTTAGCAAGTGATGAAGGTATTGAGATACTCATTCATATTGGAATTGACACGGTCAAATTAAAAGGCAAATATTTTGAAGCTCATGTTGAGAGTGGTGCCGTGGTGAAAAAGGGAGACAAATTAGTTACTTTTGATGTTCAAGGAATCAAGGATGCAGGGTTTCAAACCGTTACACCTGTTATTATTGCGAATACCAGTGACTATCTAGATGTACTCCCTGCTGACAGTAAGCAAACAAATGCAGGGGATCAGATACTAACTGTTATAAAATAAGCTGAACTAGGAGGAATAACCATGAATCAAAGAAATAAATCATTTCCAAAAGACTTCCTATGGGGAGGAGCAATTGCAGCAAACCAAACCGAAGGCGCTTATCTTGAAGATGGCAAGGGATTATCCATTGTTGATTTAATGCCAAATGGACTTCTCGCAGACCTTAAAGAGGATAGTACTGACCTTAACCTTTATCATGAAGGGATTGGTTTCTATCATCATTACAAGGAAGACATAGCCATGTTCGCAGAAATGGGATTCAAGGCATTTCGTACATCTATTGCCTGGAGCCGTATCTTTCCTAAAGGAGACGAACAAAGTCCAAATGAAAAGGGCTTGGAGTTCTACGACAATGTATTCGATGAATTACTGAAGTATGGAATCGAACCTGTTGTGACTATTTCTCACTTTGAAACCCCTTGGCATTTAGTCAAGGAATATGGTGGTTGGAAAAATCGTAAGATGATCGATTTCTATATGCGTTATTGTGAAACCATCTTTAATCGCTACAAAGATAAAGTTAAATATTGGATGGGTTTTAACGAAATAAATAATATTTATACAGGCCCCACGGCGGCTGGAGCAATCCTTATAGAAGAACATGAAAATCGTCTCCAAGCCATCTATCAGGCAAGTCACAATTGTTTTGTAGCTAGTGCATTAGCAACGAAATTATGTCACGAAATAATCCCTGGTTCTCAAATGGGTGCTATGTTAGCACTTAGTGCGCTTTATCCGAATACATGTCATCCAAATGATGTGTTTGAAACCTATGAAGTAAGAAGACGTGCCCTATTCTTTGGTGATGTTCTGCTTCGGGGAACGTATCCAAGTTATATTTATCGTATTTGGGATGAACATGATGTTCATATCAAAATGGAAGAAAAGGATTTGGAACTGATCAAACAATATCCCTCCGACTATTTAGGCTTTAGTTATTACCGATCCACTACACACAAAGCAGGAACCCGAATCTTGGGACACACGGGCGGAATAGCTGGAACACCGAATCCATACTTGGAGGCTACTCCCTGGGGTTGGCAGATCGACTCTAAAGGCCTTCGTTATGTATGTAATGAATTATATGACCGTTATCAGAAGCCGCTCTTCATTGTGGAAAACGGTATGGGAACCAATGACGAATTTGAGAATGGTGAAATCAATGACGATTATCGCATTGACTATGTAATAGCCCATATCAAAGAATTGAAAGAAGCCGTTGTGGATGGCGTAGAGCTTATGGGTTATACCTATTGGGGACCGATTGACATTGTCAGTGCCGGAACGGGAGAACTGAAGAAAAGATACGGATTTATTTATGTAGATCGGGATAATGAAGGAAAAGGAACATTGAAGAGAACAAGAAAGAAAAGCTTCAACTGGTATAAGAAAGTAATCGAAACCAATGGAGAGGATTTGGCCTAAACAACAATCCCCAATAAAAAGTGCTAAGTGACTTGGACCAGCGTAGAAGAAATCTATAATTTAAATTCCAGGTTTACTGGTTATTTTCTCCTACTCCTCCAGCATAAACTTCGAAGGAAAACAAAAACAGGATAATTCAGACTGGAATCTCTTTAAGTTTCTCAAGTTCTGAATTACAAAACGAATGAAGTAGCTGGTCTTATGACGCAGCTACTTCATTTTTTCATAATAACAAGATGTGATTTTTAAACTACAGCACATAGAGATCTTTTTACATCAAGTTCTCTATACGCTAGTGAGGTGATGATCTACATAAATTTAAGATACACGTACAAGTATACGTCCGAAAGTTTTAGAATGTAAAACTGTTGATACTGCCTCAGGAACCTCCTGAAGTGAAATTTCACGATCTATTAACTTCTCTAAAGTAGTGGGTTCCATTTCTCCTGCCATTTCTTTCCACAAAATATTTCTTTCTTCTTGTGGACAATAAACCGAATCAATGCCTAACAAATTAACTCCACGTAAGATGAACGGTAGTACTGTTGTTGGAAGGTTGCTGCCTCCAGTCAAGCCACTAACTGCAACCGAACCACCATACATGATCTGGCTTAAAACGGATGCAAGCTGCTGTCCTCCAACAGGATCAACGGCAGCCTGCCAGAGCTGTTTATTTAGTGGTTTATTTCCAGCTTGTACTTCGTCACGAGTAATCACTTCTCTTGCACCAATAAGCTTTAAATATTCTTCAGCTTGAGATTTCCCGGTACTTGCAGTCACATCATAGCCTTTTTTATTGAATATGGCCACTGCCACGCCACCAACACCTCCAGTAGCTCCTGTGACTAGCACCTTTCCATTTTGCGGCAGGACTCCGTTGTCTTCCAGACGTTTAATGGATAAAGCGGCAGTAAATCCAGCGGTTCCATATATCATTGCTTCCTTCAGAGTAAGATTCTCGGGAAGTGGCACCACCCATTCCGCAGGAACACAGGCGTACTCACTTAACCCACCGTAATGTGAGACCCCTAATTCGTAACCTGTCACGATAACCTTCTGTCCTTCATGAAAGCGTGAGTCAGCGGAAGAAACTACATGACCTGATAAATCTATTCCGGGAACAAACGGATAAGACTTTACAATTTTCCCCTCTGAATTGGTTGCTAATGCATCTTTATAGTTAATACTAGAATAAGCAACTTTAATAAGTACATCCCCAGTCGGTAATTGCTCAAACGGGATCGTTTTCACTGAAACTGAAAACTCCTCTAAATTTTTTTCAACCAATAGAGCGTTAAAGTCTTTTATCATAGATTTTCTCTCCTTCTGTTATGTTGAGACGATCTAAAGCTATTTAAACATTTTTATTCTGACCGGTCAACTTTTTTTATACTTCCGTTTTATATGTGATATAATATAAGAAATTTTGTATTCTCACTGTGAAATATATTATGTTTTAATTACGGAGGTTTTATGGCTCGTTATAAAAAAACTGAGGAAAAGAAAAGTCATTTGCTTTATGCCGCTTTTCAAGCATTGTCAGATCTCGGTTATGATGCAGTTACACTACAGATTATTTCGGACTATGCCAAGGTTAGTAAGGGTGTTGCTCACTACTATTTCGAGAATAAAGAGGCAATATTCATTGAATTACTTACATGGCTTACAGACAAAATTTTCAAAAAGGAATCATCAAGCATTGCTCTTGAGGAAAAAGCGATTCCAAAACTACAATCATATATTCGTTCGGTATTCATTTCCCCAGAAGAAAATCGAAAATTCTATCGTGTATACCTGGACTTTTTAGCTAAAGCAAGTAGAAATTCAGTCTACAGAGAAATAAACCAAAGATTTTATGACAATTGTAGTCAAATTGGTTCCGAAATTATCACTATTGGTCAAAAGGAAGGAGTTTTTAATCCCCATTTATCTCCAAAAGAGGCTTCTCGAGAAATTCGGGCTATTATTGATGGATACCTTATTCAGTGGCTAATGATGGATGAAGATCAACTTCATGATATCTATCATGAAGGATGCCTTGCTTCTATTTTAAAAATCTTAAAATAGTTAAATAAAAGTGACATGTTTAGAAACCACCAGTGGTAAAATAAAAAAAAGCCTCTTTCCCAAATATTACTCGTGGGTGATCAGTTTACTCGTGACGTGATGGATATCATCCTGAAGAAGACATCTTTTTGTTGAGATAATATAAAAACCGATGGGCATTTTACATATGTAAAGTTCCATCGGTTTCTTTAATTTTAGGATAGTTTGGTACAGGCCACAAATGCCATGAATCGAAAAAACAAGTCAAAAAATTAGATCAAAAGAAGGGTTGCATGGGTTAGTATGTAGCAAGCCAGAAGCTGTTGCTTACCTTAGGCCGCTGAAGTAATACCACCTATATTCATCTTACGAGTTATATTCATTGTAAGCATCTTCAGTCGTCTGCACGTTCTTCATATACATAATCTTTCCCTCTTCATTTAAACGCATAATATCTATACCTGCTTTGGTGAAAACCGTGCCATCTACTGCTTGACCGCATACCACCCAGTTCGTTCGATAACTGCCGTCGGGCTGAAGAACCCATGCATCCCACATATGTTTAATGTCTTTGTTGTATTCATAAATAGTCTTAACAACTACTTCGAATCCTGTACGACTGCTACCGTTTGAAACAATTTCAGCATCCTGCGTGAACAAGGATAACAAATCCTTCATAGCCCGATCGTCAGTGCGAGATGCATCAAACAAGCGGAAATAGTTATTTAACATCGTGATGTTTGCATCGGTGTTCAGAGAGTTAGTAGTGTTACCAGCTGTTGCTGTATTAGACATAGTATTACCTCCTGTATTTTCTACATTATTTTATGTAGCATAATTTAGTTCGAATATTTTCGAACTGTTTAGCCTGAAAAGAAATATATCATACTTACCACAAAGCTGCAATTAATAATTCGAAAATTTTCGAACAATAATAAGAATGTAGAACAATAGCGCTAAAAAATGATCAAACAATCTGAAATTCCTTACATTAAGGAAACCAGCTTGTTTGATCATTATTTTGAAATGCCCCTTATTTTTAACAATCATATATTAATCGTCAACATTCACATACTTTCCTCCAGCCATTGTTGCAAAGGAATATCCTCAGTCAGTTCACCGAGCAAGATATGGCTGAAATGCCCCCCTTGATCAATAACCATTGTGGCTGGCAGGCCATTGATACGGTACAGCTTGGATACCTTACCCGTTGCGTCAATGATCACCGGAAAATCGAACTGATGACTTTTCATAAACTCGTTAATTGTACCCTTGCTCTCTCCCACGTTAACAAACAGTGTCTCCACGCTGTTTTGGTTTTGCTGCGCAACCTCATGAACCAAGGGCATTTCTCTTACGCATGGCGTGCACCAGGACGCCCAGAAGTTAATCATCACGGCTTTGCCCCGGTAATCAGACAACTGGACTTGCTCCCCTTTGGAATTAACTGCTGTAAAGTCAGGAGCCTTAGCTCCTGCCAGGATCGGATTGCTGTGTTCGGAGCCGGAACTCGATAAATTCGTCAGCACGGCCCATATACCTGTAGTCAATGCTGCCAGTGCAATCAACATCGTAACAATCCGTCTTATTTTCGACCCTTTCTTTCTTTGTCCGTCCTGTTGCTCACTGTTCGTATCCATGCTTTGCGGCTTGTTTTGCATGATCACATCACCTTCACTTTATTCCCAGACTCTGATGAAAAGCAGCATGAAGTGAACCATACTGATTTCGAATATCTTCTACGGTGCCTTCCCCGACATTTGAACCCTGATTCATAAACATCACCTGGTCTGCAATGTCATTCGCCACTTCAAGCTGATGTGTGGAGAACACAACCATATGCCCTTCCTGTTTGATACCTCTCAGCAAATGCACAAACTCCTGCATCCAGAAGGGGTCTAGTCCATTGGTAGGCTCGTCCATGATCAGAAGAGCAGGCTTTGCAAGCATCGCCTGAGCAAACAATATACGTTGCCGCATGCCTTTGGAAAAGGTAGTTACCCGTTTATGTTTTTGCTCGCTGAGTCCCACCATCTCTAACACTTCCTGCACCCGCTCTCGGGGAAGCTTACGGAGCGAAGCCCAAAATAACAAAGCTTCCCCGGCCGTAAGACCTTGGCTGAACTGATAGTCATCCGGCATATATCCGATCTGATTCGCATACCGCTTGCGATCCTGTGACCAGCGTACGTTATTCACCATAATTTCCCCTGACGTTGGACGCAGAATCCCGGCAAGCATACGTAGCAAGGTACTTTTGCCCGCACCGTTCCCGCCGCATATTGCAAATACTTGACCGGAACCAAGTTGAAAGGAGATATCATCTACAATTATTTGACTTTTGATTTGTTTTCCTAGTCCGTTCACAACAACTTCCGATTCATGCACGAGAGCGCCCCCTTTCCCAGATGGCGTAGACAATGAGGATAGAGAAGCTTATCCATAACAGGCATATCCCGATAAATATCGTACTTCCCCATGGCTGTTGAACCCACGTCACCCATTGATAATACTCGGGCCCCAAGATAGAACCGCCGCCGAGTTTGATCACAATAAATAGACGTACCAGCTCAGCCGGGTTCAGAAAGGTCAACACCACCAGCAACGGTTTTATCCAGAGGTACGGCATTAGTCCTAATATCGCAAGCAATAATGTAGGCCAGCCAATAACGGTGAAAAACCAGATCGATACGGAAATCGTTAACGCCTGCCAGCGGTTACGGGACAACGATCCAATCCATAACGCAACACTTAGAAATAGCAGCACAAGTCCACAAGAAAAAGCCAAAAACAGCAGATAGGTCAACAGATCAATCGGATTGCCAAGCAACCCGCTAACCAGCCCCATCAGGCCGTAGCCAAATGTCACGATGAGCAGCAACACGGCGGCTAGTCCAAGATATTTGCCTGTAATGAAGGATAACGTGCCGATGGGATACGTGGAGAGAAGCTGCCAGCTTCCGTCTTCCTTTTCAGCCGTCAACGAGAATGAACCCAGAAATAGCGTCATCAACGGCAAAAGATACAGAATAAGATTCAGCATAGACCCTGTCGTGCCAGAGTATCCTTGTACTGGAGTCTGTGCATTGAGAAGCAGTAAACTTAAGCTAAATGTGCAAAAAAGGATGAGAAACGAATACGACCAAGGGTTACGAAACCCCGTTTTTAACTCTCTTTTAGCAATCTGTAACATATCAGACATCGACTTCACCACTCCCTGTCAGCATCAGTGGCTGCCTGATCCTTCTTTCGACTCACCTTCTTGATGCATATCTTTGCTCATATCTTCACCCATATCATGCTTCGAGCCTTGATCCGTCCCGCCCTCATCGTGACCATGTCCGTGCCCGTCTCCGTCCATATTCATGTTATCCATATTCTGAGTCCAATCATGAGAAGCAAGTTCATCCGCAGTCATAACCTTGCCTACACCCTGCTCGGCTACGAAAGCCTCGGCAGCAGCTTTATCCTTGAAGTTAACAATGCCATAGGCCATGGGTGTTCTGAGTGAAGGGTCATATACATAGGTCGCTTTATTGAATTCGATCCATTCTTTATCGTTATAATCACGTACATAGTCCATGCCAATGTTGTCTGTTCCATTTTCTTTTTTCCATTCATTCATGCAGCCAAGGTCATCGAACTTGAAGTTTTTACCATCCTTCGTTGTAAGCTGTGTTGCAAACGCATCATCCTTCACCTGCATATTACAGATCGCACAGATATCCACATCCTCGTTAATGGGCACAGCCGCATACTTCTGCCCACACGCCGTTAACATCACAGTACCTAACAGCAAAACCATTGCCAAAATCCAACGTTTATTCATTTTCTCCATACCCCCATATAGATCATCGTACTTGCAGACATACCAAGTAGAATTAAACCAATTATCATAACCAGACTTGATTGGGTTTCCACATTTGTTCCATCTGTCTTGAATGTTCCGGATGTTCCTGAAACTTCAGTATCGTTTTTCACAATGCTCATTTGCGGTGATTCATCTGTTGTCCAATTGCTTTTCCCTTCCGAGTGCAACTCACTCAGAAAGACCATACCCGGTGATTGAAAAAACAGTTGATATGCAGCATTTCTGCTTATTAATTGTTCATAGAACGGGTTGATTGCATAGGAAAGCTCGCTGATTCCATCGTGATTCAGGTCGAGTCCCTGAAATGAATCCCAATAGTTTTCTTTCAAAATATTATCCTTGCTGTCCATTGTCGAGGCATCAATAACGTTGGAGATAAATCGATTTTTCGTAAATTGATTTCCCTCAGCAAGCACCATCTGGATTCCAACGAAATTACGGATTAAGCCGTTGTCATCAATTTCATTGCCTGAGGATTCAGCGATATTCATGCCCACACGATTGCCCTCTACTGTATTGCTGTGGATCTTGGACTGATGCACGTCATAGAGCAAGATCCCTTGGGAATGAACATTCGAACTTTGTTTGCGAAAGGTATTGCCTGACACAATCGTATTTTTCACACCCATGATCATGGCACCTGTCATGTTACCTTCTCCTGTGTTATTCGTAACAGATGACCCATCGATATACATGCAATGAATACCGTACCTGGTTTGCATGAAACGATTATCGTTCACCGCCACGTTTCGACTGTTCTCCAGATAGATTCCATCGAGCACGCCCTGAATTTGATTCTCTTCAATCCTACTGTTATGTGAATTGTAGAGTTCTATTCCGTTGCCTTTTTGACTGCTGGATGCTGTGCTTGCACCTGCCCATTGAATTGAATTATTTCGTATTACAGAAGTAGTCGCATCACGTAGAAGCAAACCAGCTCCCTTGGTACGAAGCTTAAGGTCAGATACTTCGTTATTGCTGCCCGTAATCTGCACAGCTGCTGCTGGCTGACGAACGTTATGTTCAATTGTAAACCCTTCCAATTTCACACCTTCCGCCTGAATGGATATCGCACTTTGTTCCTGTTCATTATGGATGGTAACCGAATCATCCCCAATGAGAGTGAGTGCTTTAGAGATGAGAACGGGGCCTGCATATCGACCAGATTCAAGATGAATAACCGCACCGGTATCCGCTTGGTCTATAATGGGCTGAAGCAGGATGGATTCACGATCTCCAGTGACCCCAGTAGCATTCACGGTAGTTTGAAACACTGGAAGGAGCCCCAGTCCGATCACAATGAGGGCAACCAGAAGACGTTTCCCGAGCCTGAATCGTTTATCAATGTTCATATTTTTACTCCTGTATTTTGCATTCATATCATCACCACTTCCCTCCGTTCCTTCTTATTGTTGCCGCAGTAAAGCGTTATCCCAGTCCTTCACACAGTGTATCGAAAATGATAGATTTCCCATATAGCCCCATTAGGCTATAGCTTGCTTTCTTTTGTGTCCAAATTGTGAGTGAATGAAAAAAAGCCGCCAATTTGGCGGCTTTAGTAACTTTGAACTTATGCAAATGGATAGGTCCAGAACCGTTCACGCCCAAAGCGTGCTTGAAGTTCTTCATCGTTTAGCTTGCGGTTACCAAGCAACTCTGCGGCTTGAAACTGCGAGCGGTGGGCACGAATCGAGGCCAGTTTTTGCGCCAGAAATTGGGAGACATCTACGGTTACATCTGGCTTGCCAATATGCTGCTCATGATTATTAGAAAAAGCTACGCAGTGAACGACAGGACGCTCTTCCAGCGGTAGACGGCTAACAGCCCTGATCACCGCGGCTCCTGTCGCATCATGATCGGGGTGAACACTGTATCCAGGATAAAATGTAAAGACCAGTGATGGTTTAATCTCCTCAAGAAGAGCCATAATGCTGCCATCCAGCAATTGAGGATCTTCAAACTCTACCATTTTATCGTGAAAGCCCAGCATTCTTAAATCTTGAATACCAATGGCACTAGCTGCTTCAATAAGCTCCTCTTTGCGGATAGATGGCAAGGTCACGCGGTTCGCAAACGGCGGAATCCCCATGTTACGTCCCATCTCACCCAGCGTTAGACAAGCATATGTAACCTGTGCTCCAGAATCAATGTATTTGGCTAACGTACCCGATACGGAGAATGCTTCGTCGTCTGGATGAGGATAAACCACCAGGATGCGTTGATGCTCATCGTGTGCATTCTTTGTCATATGTTGTTCCTCCACTTCCATTAGAACTTCTCCCGGCTCAGCTGCAGAGCCACAACCAGTTTGCCCTGGGTATCATGGCCGGCCATAATCAATCTATCTTGTTCCTGCTCATCAATATGGGTGAGCCCTTCAGCATAGACCCAGCCATCTGTCGTCTTCAGACCGACACGGTAGGGTCCCTCACCTGAAATAGAGCCCTGTGTATATCGAATGGCCGCATTGGTGATAAAAGCCGAAGCCGGATGCCGTGAACTATCGTAATGTTGAGCGTAAGCGCCCGTTGTCATCTCAAGATGCATATATACATCCTGATTAACAAGGCGATCGAGCCGAAGCTGGATATCTTGTGGTTGTATCAGTTGCATGACGGCCTCCCTGTTTCATGTTAAAGTATGAATTCCATTTTATCATATGCAACAAAGAATATACATTTAAAGCTGCTCCCATGCATAAAATGACAGGGCTTTAGCCTACGTTTACTCACTTTATTCCGTTTTTTCTTTCTATCGATCCCAGACCTAATCTGCACACTTGAACAAAATATGAACTTTCTTCTTCACTTTTTTCTATTTTTCAAATGGTACAATATCGATTAGATTAATATTAAGTAATTATACACTTTCAAATTTACTTGAGATCAGAAGTGTCAAAAAGGAGCTACTTCCTATGAAATCAATCATTCAGTTATTACATTTTGGCTATCATCAGGCCATGAGCTGCATTTTTCCCGTAGCTATTTTTGGTACGCTGGCTCTTTCAACGGTCATTCCATTTCCTTATATCCATCGCTATGATGCAATCCTGCTTATTCTGCTTGCTGTTCAATATTTGATGTTTCGCAGTGGGATAGAGACATTGGATGAAATCAAGGTCATATGTGTGTTCCACTTGATCGGTCTCCTGCTGGAGATTTACAAAGTACATATGGGATCATGGTCTTATCCGGAACCTGCGTATAGTAAAATATTGGGCGTTCCGCTTTACAGCGGATTTATGTACGCCAGTGTAGCCAGCTTCATGTGCCAGATCTGGCGAAGGCTGCGTATGGATATGACCGGCTGGCCGGGCATGGCTCCCTCTATGTTACTTGGCGCAGCGATATATCTTAATTTTTTCACGCATCACTTTATCCCGGATTTTCGCTGGTGGCTGACAGCACTGGTCTTTGTCGTCTTCTGGAAAACGTGGATTATCTACCGCGTACGCCATACAACCTACCGTATGCCTTTATCCCTTGCTTTCATTATCGTAGGGTTCTTTATCTGGCTGGCAGAAAATATCGCTACCTTCTTTAATGGCTGGAAATATCCGGATCAGCATGAGAGTTGGCAACTGGTAAGCTTCAGCAAGATCAGTTCATGGTTTCTGCTGGTCATTATCAGTGTAATCATCGTTGCACAGCTCAAATATGTGAAAGCCAATCGCACAGCGAAATAGCTTCAAAGAGAGCTATGTCCGGATCACATTGACGCTGACCTTTTCCCCAGCGTCACTGATCCGCTATCGTTTACCATTTCATTTTGCTTGCTTCCAACTTGTTTCCCCTCTTCATCATATACTTTAACGGTATATGGTGTACCCTCCGATGAAGGCAGCATCATAAACCAGACATACTCTCCCATATCTGTTTTGATCAATTTGGCTTCCGTTATGGACATGGAGCCGTTCTGCTCTGTTTCAGCAGTTACACGCTGGATACCCGGATGCTCGATTGTACCAAATACCATCGGAAAAGGAGTGTCTATCCCGTCAAGCTTTGGTAAATTCATATAATACAATGCATACTCAGACGGATCTATATCCCCTATTCCATAACCTCCGCCCCACACCCACTTCCACCCAAAACTATTTTTTCGTACGTATTCCAACTGCAAATTACTTGCTGCTTCACTGTTTTTTCTCTGCGTAAACAAGATCATCCCGTCGTCAACAGGCTCCTGATGAACTAAACGGGTATTAGAGGTTGACTCCCTGAATTGTTGAACTGCATCCTCAGGAGTACTGCCGATCGGAATCGACATGGTTTCGTCCAGTCCCATAGCTTTGGACAATGTCCGATCCGCCAGACCACCTGGCTTTTCTTTTATATACATATAGGTGTATCCCGATATCACAGAGATCGCTAAGAGCGCTATCGTTACGACTATAATCTTGAGAATGTTTCCCTTTCCTTTACTCATGCTCGGGCCTCCTTTTAAAAATAGATAATAATTAATTCAACACACAAACCCATCTAATATTACCATAATTATCATAATCGTTCTTTCATTTCTATAATCTACGACAAAAAAGCCGCCAATCGGCGGCTTCATCTCATTAACGGCACATAGTATAGTCATGCTTTAGGCATGGCCTAGTGCTCCATCTTTATATCCTGTCCTGAATTAATATTCTCCAAGGAATATCACTTCAGTTTCTAATTCCACCTGGAACGTATCCCACACCGTTTTCTGAATAAACTGAATCAGATCCTCATAATCCTTGGCAGTGGCGTGATCCACGTTCACGATAAATCCAGCATGTTTGGTTGAAATTTCAGCCCCACCGATGCGGGTGCCTTGCAATTGACAATCCTGAATTAGTTTACCGGCAAAATGTCCTTCCGGACGTTTGAACACACTTCCGCAAGAAGGGTATTCCAAAGGCTGCTTCGATTCTCTCAGGAACGTTAATTCCTTCATCTTGCTGGAGATCTCCTCTTTGTTCCCTTCGCTAAGCGTAAACTCGGCATCCAAAATAATATAATGATCCATCTTGAAGAGACTATTGCGGTAACTCAGCTTCATCTCTTCACGTGGAATAACAACAACGTTGCCTTCACGGGTAATGACCGTAGCCTTTTCAATTACATCCGCGATCTGACCACCGTAAGCACCGGCATTCATATATAGAGCGCCTCCTGTACTACCAGGAATGCCACAGGCGAATTCCATTCCCGTCAGGCTATGTGCCAAAGCTGCTCTAGATACGTCAATAATATCGGAGCCGCTTTGTGCCATGATGCGTGTTCCACTGACTTCGATCTGATCGAAGCGGCTGAGCGAAATCGTGACTCCCCGGATGCCTCCATCCTTAATAATAACGTTAGAGCCTTTGCCAATAACGGTCAGCGGCAACTGATGGCTGTTCGCTATTTCCACCACTTTGGTGATCTCCTCCACCGTGGTCGGATGAACGAGAATATCGGCCTTGCCTCCAATTTGAATAAACGTATGATTTTTTAGCGGTTCATTACATTTCACTTTTTCGTTAGGTATATGATTCTCAAAAATATTCATGATTTTCTCTCCCTGCGTTCTTCAAAAAGAACATGATTCCTACATTGTAAATCGAAACACACTCCGATGACAATCTATCCTCATAATTCCCTGTACATACTGATGAAATTCAACCGTGTACTATAATGATATTCCCCTATTTGCTGAATAGGTACTCAAGTACACGTTAAATTATAAATGAACAACATTTATTAGATCGTCAGGCATAAAAAATAATAGCGCTGCGGATTTATAAACCGCAGCGCTTGAACATTCTACCACATATTCTTAACATTCTCTAGCTTCTGAATAGAAGTCCGCTTCATTCCCGTCCGTTAGCCGGAATGTCCGTCTTCGTCAATTCAGCAGATAACGCCCATAAGCGCTCCGCCTGCTCAGCATCAATGGCGTACGGCTTCACACCGTAAAAACCGCCATCTTCGGGAGCCATCTCACTGATATTGCAATCTTCACAGTACACACCACCCATGCCTTCAAGCTTGGGAGCAGTTGCGGCCCATACCTGGGTTGCTGCACCCTGCTCCGGTGATTTGAACCCCGGATTAGCCACGTTGCCGGATTCATCAATCCAACCGAGAGCAACCATCTCATCTTTGGGCATATGACGCTGTAAGGGAGTCATGATTCCGCCCGGATGTACAGCAAATGCACGAACTCCATGCTGCTTGCCAAGTCTATCGAGTTCTACCGTGAACAAGCTGATCGCTGTTTTGGACTGACCGTATGCCGGGAACTTCTCGTATCCCTGTTCAAAATGAATATCATGCCAGCGGATGGGTGAGAAATGATGCCCTGCGGAGGAAAGCGAAACGACACGGGCTCCACCTTCACTGACCAGCGCAGGCCACAATTGATTGGTTAGCGCGAAATGTCCCAGATGGTTCGTAGCAAACTGTGCTTCCCAGCCCTCACCAATACGGGTCTCTGGGCAGGCCATAATACCTGCGTTCAAGATTAACATATCGATGCTGCGTGCGCTTGCCAGAAAACGTTCCGCAAATGCAGCAACACTGGACAAGTCAGCCAAATCAAGCTCGTCCACTTCCACGTTCTCAAGATCTGCCAAAGCTTCACGCGCAACTTCTGGTCTGCGCGCAGTCACAACAACATTTGCTCCCGCTCGCACCAATGCACGTGTCGTTTCCAGTCCCAGACCGGAATATCCGCCTGTCACTACGGCAAGCTGCCCTGATAGATCCAGTCCGCGTAATACCTCATCCGCTGTACTGCTCTTGTCAAAACCTGAATGTATATTCTGTTGCACTGTTCTTGTCTCTTTGTTCATATTCATTTGATTCAGCTCCTTCATACTCTCACTTATAGCTGCTTATCGTATTAATCCCTGTTGGGACTTCCATAATCAGTCTACACCTTAGAGTAAACTCGAAGTCAAATCAGGCGCGTTAAAACTTACTTTAAAGATGCAGGTAACCTAACTCCTGCGATTTTACCTTCCGAATGTATAATGATCGTATCTCCCGTTTTTAGCGTTTGATTATACATATCTCCCCCCGTTTTCACACGAAAAACGGGTTGGCCTGTGACCATATTAATCGCCACCATTGTGCCATTGCGTTGTGCCCGGTACAACCCTTTTCCATATATATCAATCTGCGAAACAGGAGCATCCCCGTTCCATGAAACATTCTGTCCATTAGCCAGCTTAACTGCAGCAAGTTCTCCATTGGCAGGATTTCTGAATATCAAACGCTGCTGTGCGACACCAAGCATTTCCATATTTTCGCCATAAGGTTTCAAGAATGTGCGTAATGGGGCATCTCCAGACTTATATTGATCAAGCGCATACTCTGCAATTTTGCCGTCCTGTTCCATATACAGCTTGCCTTCGAAGGCCATAATTCCTCCACGACCATTTACATATGGGGCTTGTCCAGACAGATTCCAGCTGTATTCTTGACTTCCTTTTAACGCTCCTGTCTTCAAGTTATATACGTTGATCGTCCATTTTCGAACGGGTGAGGACTCATCATCCTCTAGCATGGGTGAATGATAATCCACCGAATAGACAAGTCCGTTTTTGATCTGAATGGCATCTCCCTGACCGAATTTGCCCCATAGTTTCTTGCCTGTTTTCTGATCATAAGCGTTAAGCTGAATAGAGGTCAGAGCACCCTGCACCATGAAACTTCGAAGGACAACGCCCCCGGATTCTACCAAATACTCTGTTCCATTCCCTTCTCCAGCCGATTCATTAGCTTTCCACTGAAGTTTACCTGACTTCATATTGAATGCATAGGTTTGACTACCGTAAATAACGTATAACATATTGGGGGTCGGGATGACAGCTTTGGTATAAGGATCAGTATCGCTAGCAACCGCTATGTCGGACTGCCACTTCACTTTGCCCGTTTTGGCATTCAAAGCATAAGGCTTGTGACTACCACTAAGTCCGTAGAGAACACCATCCAGATAAGCTATCGTTGGCGTTAATTTACTGCCATAAGTCCATAATACCTTGCCTGTCTTTGCATCCAGCGCGATTAGTTTTGAATCTCTAAACGTAAATATTTTCCCATCTTCTGCAACAGCGTTACTCGCTATAAATGATTCGTTCATGTTCAGATAATTATCGACCTTAGCCGTCCAAGAAGGTTTCAATTCAGGTAAATGCAGGTTTTGTCCGGCATACCAATTACGTGCGGAGATATCTGCTTGCTCAGCATAAACTTGGGAAGGTAAAGCCGCGACAGCGCATTGTAGCATGAGTACTCCAGCGGTCAGTCCAGCGATAACGGGTTTCAGTTTACGTGTCTTGTGAGTTACAGAAGTAGAATGTTTAGTTTTTAATTCCATGGTCGTTATTCCTCCTGACGAAAGTAGATGTATGCCATCACTTATATAACGTAGCACTCATCCAAAATGTACCATTCTGAATGAAGAAAATTCAAATATACAAAAAGCCGCCTTACGGCAGCCCTTTGTAATGAATATTGTACTCAAATCGTTTTTTTATTTTAAACGAATCTGGAAGACATCCCCGGCTTTACCCCCAAATACAATAAATCCTTTTTTCGGAAGTTTGGTTGTCTGTTCGCCAGTCGCGATAGAGAACTGTAGCACCTGACCTTGATCATTATAAACCGCGTAACCACCTTGCTCAGGAGAATCCACCGTTATCGTCTTTTCAGCAGATTTCCCGTCAATCGCATACCAGCGCGCTTGACCATTTGCTGGAATGGTCGCAATTCCTGATTTCCCACTAAAAATAGGACGAATCGCCTTTTCCGAAATGTACTGCTGTCCGTTCTGGGTTAAAATTTCTGCATCCTTTTTCTTCATTAATTCCAGGTCAAAAGCATCTCGGCCATTCATAATCGGGATCTCTGCAACATTAACGGTATGGTTCACATCTTTAATTTGCGTCCCATTCACATAACCGTGCTCTGTGTTGACCTTGAAGTTTTTAATGAGCTGTGATGGAACCAGGTAGAAGAGCGATGTAATTTTTTCGTCCAGCGCAAAATAGTTCAAACCGTTCCGTGCAACCCACTTCTCTTGGGTAACTGCATCCAGCTTGTTAGGCTCCAGCTTTTGGTAATCGTACGTGTTCATCCCCATCTGTCCAAGTCCTGGCAAGCTAAGATATCCTTGAACTTTCACATAGGTCTTGGCGTTGCTTTCTTTCACAAAGCTTACTTTCACACTTCCGTCCTTGCTGGTAAAATACCCGTCACCTGTATACACATACTTTTGTTCAGCAATTAGTCCGCCCAGCATAGCTGGTAATGTGAATGCTCCATTCTTAATATCGATTTCCGTTGTTGCACCAACGGTTCCATACAAACCGGAGTAATCTTGCAGCTCAGCAGGCATCTCGGTCTGAACTGGCGCAGAGAAGGTACGATCCGGTTTGATGTTATCAATGATGCCCTGTTCCTTCAGTACTTCCAGCAACACTTTAGAGGCAAACATCTGGTCAAAAACAGAAGATCCACCTGAGGATAACACAGCCATGGATATGTCGTGCTCTGGAATCGTAATTAATGAAGCGTGATACATGATCGTATCGCCACCCTTGGTCAGTGCTTTAATGCCATACTCACTGAATGGAGCAAGTTCTACAGCATCCCAGCCGAGTCCAAAGTTGAACGAATTGATTTCGTCAGATACCCAGATACCTTTGCGATATTCTGGACTTTGCATCGCTTTAACAGAAGCCTCCGATAGAAGATCCGGGCGATTGCCCATCAGCAACTCCGCAAATTGTGTTAACTCCTCAGCCGTTGAATAAATGCCACCCGTTCCGATGATATTCGCATTTTCAACAGGCATCTTCGGTTTAAATGTTGGCCAATAGGTTGCAGCTAATTTTCCTCTGTCGAAAGAATCCAGTGGTGTCTTCGTAGAATCGAGCTGCAACGGCTTACTTATAAACTGTTCCACATATTTGCTGTAACTTAGTTCACTCACGCGCTCAACTAAAATCTCGAGCAATTGAAAGCCATCATTGCAATAGACCGAGTATTCCCCGGGTTTAGACTTGAGACGTTCGGCCTGAAGTTTGATCAGCAGTTCATCATGATTACGTGTATCGTTATCATTAAACAGTATGCTGTTTCCGTACTGCGAACCATATAAGCCGGATGAATGATTCATTAACATACGCGGTGTGATTTCCTTATAGCGGGGATCTGCCATTTTGAAATCGGTAATATACGTGGTAAGTGGCTGATCCAGGTCAACTTCACCAGAATCGACCAACATCATGACCGCAGTAGTGACTACCATTTTGCTTACGGAGCCTATACCGTACATGGTGTCTTTGTCCACGGCTTTCTGGTTCGCCTTATCATGAAATCCAGCGCCGTCCGATAAAATCATTTCCCCATTTTCCATAATCGCATATTGCAGACTTGTGACGCCGTAATTCTGAACCAGCATGTCAGCGATTTGTTTAGCTTTCGCTTGAATCGCCTGCTTTTCAGTCGCCTCAGCCTTGACTCCAGTTACAGGCATGATAATAAGCATAAACGCACACAAAACCGTAATTATCCTTTTCATTCCATACTTCCTCCTTCAGATCGATATACTTGAATGAATTCATCATATCCGGCAAAGGCATAGCCAGCGGAAAAGAACCCCGAATGGAAAAAAACAACCCCTGAACGACAGTTCAGACGTTGTTTTTGTTGTACGGAAGAACGACCATATTGTTAAAAGACCCTTGTGCTTGCTCAATGGTCATGTGCCCTCCATATTTATTGCATATTCTGGATATATTGGTCAGGCCAAAACCATGAAATTCTGAATCCGTTTTGTCACTGTTGAGATCCGTTGCCGGTTGGGCTGTATGATTCATAATCTGGATTACCAGAGCAGAAGCTGTGGAATAAATAGATACTACGATATAACGATCCTCGGCGACGCGTACTTTCTTGGATGCTTCAACTGCATTATCCAGGATATTTCCGAGCACCACACACAAATCATACCGTTCAATGCCTATATGCTGAGAATGGAGATTGATGCGCGTATCGATTCGAATGCCGTTCGCCTGCCCGACGGTCAGCGTATTCGTAACCAGAGCATCAATGACCAGATTACCGCTATTCACACGTTGGTAAGCATGCTCAATGGTGTTCATAGTAACATGCATATGCTCTGTTGCTGCCGCAAGTTCGTTACGTTTCACACACTCTTCGATATATAGAAACTGCTGATGGATATCGTGGATAATACTTTTAATGCTTTTGAAACTGTGCACGGTCTTTTCGTAGTTGGCATCCTGGTAATCCATCTGCCGCTGCAATTGTTCATTCTCATGAGCGAGATGCGCCTTCTCCACGATATTATCAAACACATATACAATAAATACATTGAGAAAAAGGGAGCCTAGCACCGAAAAAATATAAAAAATATTTTTTTCGCTATATATTGAAATGACATTGATCTGGTACACCGTAATCGCAGTTACGATCAAAAATAAAAGATAAGACCGATGATGCACTCTGAAGCTCCTGCGTTTGGCAATGAGATGAACAATGGGGATCACAACAAACATAATGCTGCATCCTAACAGCATCACTTTGGTGAACAACCATAGAGCTTCTGGTCCATAGAGAGCCTCTTTCAGATAGTCAATTCCATCAATCACACTCAGAATATACACTGAAATGATGTTCACTGTTGTTAGCAGTGCTGCATACATAACCGTAAACATAATCTTCAGTTTTAATTCTACCCGGTAGGATTGTGCCAGAGTAAAGATAAAGATCAATGCAAGCGAAGTCGAAAGAAAAGAAGGTAAACGCGTAGCCAAATAAAAGAAATCGAGCAGGATAAACACAACAAAATAGATCGTTCTGCGGGGTTTACGTCTGGATTTGCCCAGCACAGCATCAAAATAATAATTGGCTTGAAACGTCATGAGCAGGGTCATAACAAAGACGGGTACCAGTTGCAAAATAATCATTTTACTGAACCCTCATGATCATGTATTTGGTATACGTATCCTTGACTTCTTTGATTTTGGAACGACCTATAGGTAAAGAGGTTCCATCCAGCATCGTGACTTGTGCCCCCGTGAACTTGTGTACATGCATTAGATTAATAAGCACAGATCGGTGAATTTGCATAAAACCGTGCTCTGTCAGCGTTGTAGCATAAGCCGATAGAATACCTTTGGTTTCATAAGAGTTATCACGAGTAATCACCTTTAGCTTGTTTTTAACCGTGAGGCTTTTGATCACCTCAATCCATAAAATATCTTCATATTTCAACATCAAATCATCGTAATCTGATTTAATCACCAGATACTTTTTATCCATAGCTTGAAAATATTGATGCAGTTTGATCAGCTTCTCTTCCAGTACAGCCTCTTGAATCGGCTTGATCAAATATTGGAACGTCATGACATCGAAACTCTGAACCATATACTCCGGATAACTGGTCAAAAACATGATTTGCACATCCATGATCTTGAGTTTTCTAATTTCCTGTGCTGTCTGTATACCATTCAACCCACCCATCTCTACGTCCAGAATGAGCAGGTGAAACGTCTCTCTCTGATCTTTATAATGAGCCAGAAGTTGTTCTCCTGAACTGAACATCGTGATATGAAACTCGATATTGGTTTTGAGCGAGAACACTGTCAACATATGCCTCACCAGTTCTCGCTGTTGCTCGTTGTCGTCACATATCGCTACATGATACATCCCATCCCGCCTTCCTCGAACACAAGCCGTTTTATTCATACTAATATACTATCTTATCATGCTTAGAAGGTTAAGTATGGATTGAAAAGCATCTACAGCACCCTGAAATGCAGGCAAACGCAAAAAACACAACACAGTGATGACGCTGCCTTGTTCTATCCTTGGATTGTTTTCGATCTTTCAACTTATGGGGTTGTGAGCACCACCTTAGTCTTGAAAAAAACGACTGACCAGAAGTGGTCAGTCTTGTTATAAGCGCTAATATATGATGAGTATATAAGTTCTTAAACCACCCTATTCGATGAGTGCGGCCTTAATCAATGCATTTACCCTTGAGTTATAGAGCAATCCGATATGAGATACCAGATTAACGGAAATATTGTTTGCCCCGTCCAGTCTGGATAAAAGAGGCGAAACAATGGTGTCGCTGGTTGAATAGATTGAGGTAACTCTAATGCCGCTTGGTGCGCTGTTCGTTGTCAACCGATTCGCCCCGCCCAGCGTAATCAATTTATCCACCTTATCTCTGCCTCCGCGGTTCAATATGTAGTACAGGCTGTTAGCTCCGCCCATGCTATGTGCAACGATATGAACTTTAGAATGCCCCGTTTGGCGAAGCACATCGTCCACAAATCGGCTGATCGCCGCAGAGTTCAACAGCTGATTCCCTGCTTTGCTCGGGAGATCCATGGCAAATAATTCATCACTTGACCATCCTTCACCCCGTAGGTATCTCTCAATTAAAGCAAAATTGCTGTCCGACCCTGTCAATCCATGAACAAAGACAATAGGTGTCCGCGCAGTGGCAGCAGAAGCGGTCGTACTCTGCCCAATTCCAGGTAAAGTAAAAGCAAAGATCGTACTCATCAAAATAATTAGCAGTGGTCTTAACCTTTTCAATCAGATCATCCTCCTGTGAAATGAGATATCCACATTTTACAATTTATTAAATGTAAATAACATGGTATTTTAGTCTCATTTAACCAATCAAGTATGATGTTTACTGCTAATTATTTTGTCGAAATACAGGTGTACTTCTCTTTTGGCTTGCCTCTTCATACTGCCTCGGAGCACTAGACAACTATCCCTCTACAATATCCGCATGCAGTTGCGACGCCGCTTCCATCATAACCGGAACGATGGCTTCGTTCGAAATAGCAACGTACAACTCCCCCATATACAATCGGAATGGGTATTGTTGTCCTTCATGTTCCCACATAAAAAAGTCACCTTCAATGGTCATCGTACTCTCCGCCCCGACGATATTAAGCACTGTGGAGTAGGTAAACTCCGGCTTGGTAGCAAAATATGCTTTGCATTCCTCCACAGAAATATGTTGTTCCGAATTGTTTTCCTGCATCGATCTCGTTATTTTAAAACGCTGGTTCATCTCGTTATGCCTCCAACTTCAAATTATTTATTTTTACTTTATATCATAGAAACGTATTTTCTCATTTCGTTCTTGATGTGTCAAAACATACGTTCAAAAGCGCTTTAATAGTCCATGTAACTTTCCTAATTTGGCTAGTCCTAAGCGCTCGTCCATGCGAATGTGACCTCATTGAATATAGTATTCTATCTGAATGCGAAGGAGGAATATCATATGACCCAACTACTTGATGCAAGGGTATCGTTGAATGCAGCTACATTTAATTCCATTGCCATTCCTATTCCCGTCATTAATACCCCTACATTATTTGCACAGATCGGGTTACTGACTGCAGGGGCAGGCCCTAATCCCAGAGTTTCTCTGAAAGGAACGATTACAGTTCAGCTTCCACTCGCTCTTTTCCAAGTCCGAATCACAATTGTACGTGGTACGGTTGCAACGGATCCTCTCATATATTCAGCGAATCACACGTTTGGTTTGAACGGATTGCTTGTGCCCGAGGTCATCATGTTTTCTGCAAATGACTATAACCCGCCTGTAACTCCACAAATAACGTATACTGCTTTTATCAGCACCAATCTACTTGGCACAGTCCGGGTAGGTCCCGAAAGCTTCGACGGATTTATCGTTTCTGATTAATGTTTTCGATTACGGTCTCGTATGTAATGCCTAACGCCCCATCCCTGTAATCTGCATATGCATTGTAGAAAACAGGTATGGGACGATTATACATAAGATTAATTTCCGAAATAAACATCCAGCTTGCCAGTCGGGGGTGTAGTTGCCATCCACACGGCAGCCAGATTATCCGGAGCATATGTAGCTGCTGTAATATAGTCGCCGATTAGAACGGTTGGCACTGGAGAGACACCATTCGGATTAAATGAGGTCGTTGTTAGGCGGCGATTACTGAAGCTTGCTCCGCCATCAAAGGACTCTGCAACGAATACGTCCAGTAGAAACCCGTCAATTCGATTGCTGTAATAGATTACCCGAATCGTTCCCGCGAATGGAGAAACGGTGATGGCCGGAAAAAAGTTCTGCGTACCTGGCGGTGCGCTAGTAATGCTTATCGGATCTGACCAAAGCAGCCCATCTGGAGATTCACATAGCAAAACATCGGTATACCCCGCGCGAGCGTCATTCCATACAGCATACACGGTGCCGCTGTTCGGTCCAATGGATATGTCAGCTGCCAAACTGAGATTGGTTTGCACTCGAAAATTATAGTTGGGCACAGGCAGAGGCGATGGCGATGGCACAACGGAAGAAATAAACGTTGACTGCCGTTCTATAGGCGGTTGATAATTGATTCCGCCATCATACGATATGCGTAGCAATGCCGAAGGGCTGGCTGGGCCTGTAATGATATAACCTGCATAGACTTCGCCGGAGAAACCAACGGCCAAAGCTGCCCGGTCATGAATTCCACGAGGACTCGATTGTCGATCTGGCGGTTCCCACGAGAGTCCTTGATCAACAGATCTTTGAGTAAAAATAGCAGAAGAAGTTGTTGCAAGCGGTGTATAACCTACATACGCATGGCCTCGATATGGACTGCCAGGAGAGCGATCTACAGCAATGAAAGGTTCATCATTATGCACGATGGTTCCAAATCCCAGTTGCACAATGACTGGAGGCTGAAACGTAGCCCCATCATCAAAGGAAGTATAACTTACAATCGTTCCGTCATTGATTCCGTTAAATAAATGTACTGTGACGATAAACGTGCTCGGAAACGTATAGTCGATGGTCGGTGCTTCCGCCCCTGAATAGCCTGCGGGTTGTGTAAGTACGGTTGTGGACCAGGTCGTTCCACCATCGATGGAGCGATAAAACCCCGTAAGCGTCGGCCCCGTGCTTGTATCGACAGCAACGACACACATAATATTGGGATTCAATGTGTTAACCGCAATGGAAGGTTCGAACTGGTTCCCTCCTAAAGCCCCGGTAATATTCACAACGGCCATTCTTATCACCTCTTTTTCTAAGGGATATTAGTAAATCGGTCAATTAACGTCATTTCAGATTGAAGGACGCGCTGTATAATCTGACCCGTAGAATCAACGCCATAGACATGAATAATGGTACTCGTTGCACTGAAAAAATCACTTTGCACTTCAAAAAAAGCAGCATTAATCAACGGATAAATGAAGGTCCTTGTGGCTTGCGGCAAAATTTCAACTAAATCATGACCAATAGGAACACGTGCTTGTTGTGCCGTGTCCCATCTGAAAACTTCCAGTTCAACATTAACAGGAGCATTAAGTGAGTCGTTAATGCAAGTAACGATAATCTGCGTAGACTGTGTCGGGCCTGAAGCCGGATTGTAGATGAACCCTGTAGAGTTCGGCAAAGAGTCACACTCCTTTAACACCATATACTCCACTATACTTTCCACTAAGCTTGTGTTATGCAGACTCTATGTTTTCTCGTATTGGAACAATATGAAAATTTTGTTATGATAGATTTGCCGAATTTCATTAGTTTGGTAGACTTATTCAAAAACCACAACGCCTGGAGGTACACCTTTTTATGTTCATGCAACGTACTGGAAAAATCGCTGTGGCAGCCGTCATGGTAATATCCATGATAGGCAGTATACCTGCAACTCAATCCCATAAACTCCAAGCAGCCCCTGCGATTTCTGTTCAATTGGATCATGCGCCCTTAACGTTCGATGCAGCACCTCGAATTGATAAAGGGGTAACCTATGTGCCTTTCCGTACAGTCGGAGAAGCTCTCGGCATCGATATTAACTGGAACAACAAAACACAGACCGTAACTGCGGTGAATACATCCAAAGGGAAAACGACGAAAGTCGTACTTCAGGTGGGCAGGAAGACCGCCACTGTAAATGGCACTAAAGTGAACCTTGCTGCTCCACCTTTGCAACACGAAGGCCGTGTCCTCATTCCTCTAAGTTCCTTCAGCAGCCAGTTCGGCGTCCGCACAGGCTGGGATCAGACGACACGAACAGTTTCTATGACTTCACCGCAACGTGAAATGCATCTCCGAGCCTTCTATGCCGTAAAAGCCTACCACGAGATAGATCTGTTACCTTCTATGAACTCGGTTGCTTTTGGCTGGAGCCGCATTGACCGGGATGGTACGTTTACGCTGGAAGGGAAAGAATATCAGGTTCCTGCTGCCGCTGGTGAAGTAACCCCTAAATCCATTGTGGCTGACGCGGCCAGTCAACAAATCCAGCCCAGTTTGATGGTGTATGCCCTGGATGGAAATGGCGAGCTAACTAAAGTTCTGAGTGACAGCAGTTTAAGGCAAAAGTCTATCGAAGGCATTCAAGCAGCCATTCAGGAGTATGGTTTTGGTGGAGTTGTGCTTGATTTTGAAGGACTCGGCTTCAAGCTGGACGCTGTAGAGCAACAACAATTGCTGAATCAGTACGTGAAACAACTGAGGGAATCGCTGCCTCAAGAGATTGCCCTCTCTCTGGCTATTCCTCCGCTCAATAGCGCATACAAAGGGTATGATTACAAAACACTGGCTACGCTGGCAGATGACCTTATCATTATGGCTTACCAATATAATCCTGCAGGAACCAAAGCCCAAGTTGCAGAGCCGAACAGCCTGGTTAATCAGGCTATTGTACTTGCACTCAAGGCAGGAGTGCCCAAAGAAAAGCTTTTGCTTGGCATCAGTATCAATAGTGAGACACCTGCATCTGTCGGGGACAAACTTGGACTTGCCAAGCGATACGATCTGAAGGGTGCAGCCTTCTGGCGACTCGGCTTATTCCGCACGTACAGCGCAGATATGCAATCTGCTGTGCAAGCATCAGTAATCAAGGAATAATAAAGCCATCTTCTTATAGCTATATTGAACTTAAGGATCTGCTTCAAAAGAAGCAAGAAAAAGCACGTTCCTTGTGCAGTCAGTCAAGGAGCGTGCTTTTTTGTGTACTCATTTTTACTGATGCTCTTATATGTGCTTCTCTAACTTATGTTTGTTCTAATCTTATGGATTCAATCCGTAAATCCTCTTTTCATTTCATGACCTTATCTATACTGCCAAACAGCAGCTTAATGATCAAACCCGGTCCCGGCAACCGGGGATCAAATAACAGGATCGTGCCAATAACCGCACTGACAGCGCTGATTCCTGCTGTGATCATCCGGACTTTTTTTTCTTCGCTACGTTTCCATTCCACATAGATGATCGTTCCAGCTAACAACAGAATACCTAGCATTGAAGCAATCTTCATGACTTATCACCTTCTGTCTATCATATCTTGTATCCCTATGAGCAATGCTGTTACTGCCACGGTTAAACGCTCATCTCCCCTGCTCATCCGGGATTCCCTGAGGCCCGGCAGATTTACCTGTACGTACAACCTGCGCATGTATCTGGAGATCTACATCCAGCTCGGAGTAGATCTGCTCCCATCTCTTCTCCTGCTCCTTCCACTGTTTCGGATAATATCTGCGAAACTCCACCGCGAACTTAAACAGATCCGTTCGCATCTCTCGCTGGGATAACCGGAGTGCCGATTCTGCCATTTCTTTCAGTTGAGATGCCCAGGTTTCCTCCAGCTTTTTCAGTACAGCAGGATCTGTAAGATTCCCATCTGTTGTATTTAGCAAGACTTCTCCCCGTGTCTGCACATCCACCTGCATACTCCACTGAGAACCTGAAATATTCGGCTTCAAAATCGTCTTCACTTCTAGCGGCTGGATCGAAAAAGAACCTCTCTCCGGCTCTACATTTACAGGCATGATAATGTTGTTTAATTCATTAGCGAGCATTAAAATGCCGACGGTTAACGGCTCCTGTACACTCCGATTAAACGTATCGCCCTTATATAGACTTAGTCCTTTGATATATGGTGTCGTTGTTAATTTATCCTGCCCCTCGTCAGGTGGAAGAGTCAACATACGGGACAAAATGACAGATTGGTTAGGGCCTTCGATCGATTGAGCGAGTTCCAAAACGGTTATCCGTGTACCCAGTTTCATATTGGCCATCTCACGCAAGGATTCGGCAGAGCTTCGTTCCAATGGGTCCAGCAAGGCAAGAATGTTTTTGGCAGGGTCAGGTGTCGAAAACACGTAAGCATGTTCCCTGATCTGGGGGTATCGAAGGAAAAAATCAATGAATTCGCGTATGCCTTTTTTTCCTGCGTCTTCGCTAATCACAATTACTTCGCAGTGTCCCCAGAACATATTTCTCGGCACTTTCCGTTGCAAGCGATTCAGAGCCTCTGCAATGGTATGGCCTTCAGCCGATCGAGTTAGTGTTACCCCGCTTGGGCTGCCTCCACTGCCCGTACTGTCTCCTCCCCCGGCTTTGCGGGGAATAAATATCTGTGATGTCAGTTCGATCTGATCATTTTTGTAATCCACTCCGGTTGCCAGCACAATGGCGAGATCATTAATCTCAATCCGATCCCAGCATCCCGTGAGTAATGTGCAGCATACACAAACAAGAAGCCACGCCTTGCATACTGGGATCATTCTTTTTTTGATGGGTTTAGGCATCCGTACGTTTTTTTCGCACATAAGCCCACCCCTTTTTCACCCAAGCTATCCCGTAAGTCAACCCCGGAAGAACCAGCAAAACGGCGATCGTATACAAATTGGCTGAAGGACTCACCAAACTGGATAACCCGGAACTGCTGGAAGCTACCCAAAACGAAAAAATCATACAGAGAAGGGAGAGCGGGCTCACTAGCGGTTTGTAATCCTTCAGACCAAACCATTCCGCTGTCGACGTAACAGATATATACAGGAACACGGAAACCTTCACAAACATGCCAAAGATCCACACGGCAATAATAAGGGATTCAATGTGTTGTAAAAAGTCTGCAATCGTAATGTACCGGGCAGCAATCATCACCGGGAAAACAAACGTGTCTGTCAAATCTCCAGTTAAAAAGAGACATACCACATTAATAACAGTCATTACTATTGTTGTTGTAAATAAAGATCCGAGCATCACATGAGCGGTTCTTTTTTGGCGATTTACATACGGCAGGAGAAAGGCAATCACGATATATTCACTAAACCAGGCGGCAGGAGCGAGCGCTCCTTTGACGGCAGGCATTGGCCCATTTTCCATAAAAGGAAACAATTCAGACGGATGCAATTCCCCAATGAGCAGTACAAAAACAAGACCCAGCATAGCCATGACCAGTGTCACAAAAACCTGTGCTGTCCTGCCAACCACTTCAATACCAAGTCTGACATTAATCGCACAAACGAGCATCATGGTGCCCATGATTACAAACATCGGTGTGCGTGGAAGTGCATTATTAGCAATAAACTCGCCATATTCCCTTATAATCAGCCCGGTTAGATGAGGCATGAACAAAATATAAATAAGTCCCACAAGCTTGCCTGGAATGAGACCGGCTACGAGTACACTCGATTGAATGAGGGATTTTCCGGGATACATCCGCGCAAGGCCAAGTGAAACACCAATCGCTGCAAGTCCTATAACCGACCCAATAATGGGAGATAACCACATATCATGTCCGGCATAATGCATTGTGATTCCAGGTACAGACAAGATCGCAGTGGCTATAACAGCTGGGAAGATCATGAAAGCCAGCTGTGTCTCAGATATTCTTCCTTGGTCAGTTAACATGACTCTTCCCGCCCCTCTTCTAAATCATTAAGCGCAATTTAATTCCTATCGTGGCTTGTTCCAAGGTGCTGGACGCCACCACAAATCCTTCAACCCTTTGGCATTCGTCGGTGCAACTGGAGACAGATACGGTGCCCCAAATGAGCGAAGACTGCTCAAATGAATGACGATCAAAATGATACCCAACATAACCCCGATTAAACCCAGCGTTCCAGCCAAAAGCATAATGGGAAAACGAAGCAATCGTGTCGAAATGCTAGCGGAGTAGCGTGGAATCATAAAGGATGCAATCCCTGTGATCGCAACGATGATAATCATCGGAGCGGAGACGATGCCAGCCGTGGTTGCAGCCTGTCCAATAATGAGCGCGCCGACGATGCTGACCGCGGAACCTACCTGTTTGGGCAGGCGAACACCAGCTTCCCGGAGTGCTTCAAAGGCAATTTCCATAATAAGTGCCTCTACAAGTGCGGGAAACGGAATTTCCTCTCTCGCTCTAGCGATACTGAGTAGTAATACTGTAGGAATCATCTCTTGGTGATAGGTCGTGATCGCGACATAAGCCGAGGGCAGCAGCAGTGACAGAACATAAAATACGTATCGCAGCCAGCGGAGAAATACGCTCATAAACACATATTGATAATAATCTTCAGGTGACTGAAGCATCGAAAACAGCGTTACAGGAGCCACCAGTGTGAACGGTGTTCCGTCCACCAGTATCGCAAACCGCCCTTCCATCAGATTGGAGGCCACAACGTCCGGACGTTCAGTAGCAATCATTTGAGGAAAAGGTGAGAATCGCTGATCGATGATATCTTCTTCAATATACTGACTTTCCAGAATGTCGCGGACTCTTAACCGATCAAGTCGCTGCTCTACCTCTTTCACCAAAGAGGCATCTATAATACCCTCCACGTACGCAAGTGCAATGCTGGTATTGGAGCTTTCACCAACGGTGCGTGTTCGGAATTTTAGTGCAGGTGTTTTGAGCCGTTTACGAACCAAAGAAAGATTCATTGTGAGCGATTCGGTGAAGCCATCCCTTGCACCACGAACCGTAGATTCAGCTAGTGGTTCCTCCGTCGAACGATTAGCGGCTTTATAGAGCGGATACGTTGTTGCCACATTGGAGCCTTCCAGAAGTAGAAGCGCTTCTCCTTCCAATATCGCTTCTGCGGCCTGTTTGGACGTTTCCACGGTTTTTACGGAAGATAGAGGAACCTGTGCAGACTCCAAACCAATCTCCTGAACAGGGGCTAACACCTGACGCTCAAGCCGCTCAGTATCACATAAACCCACACAATATACACATAATGCCGAGGTGAAGCCCGCGGTTTCGAATGAATGAAAAATCACATCGGAACAGTCCGTAAATACGGCGCGCAATGTCTCTTCATCAATGGCCAGATCCCCTGTTAAGGGCAAGTCCTGACGCGTTTCTTCTTGTTCTTGATCCGATTGTCCTTCTTGATCCGATTGATCCTTGCCTTTTTTCTCTTTCTTCTCTTTCTTCTTCTCGTTCTCGTTTGAATCCTGATCCGTATTTTTCTCCGCGTTTTGATCGGTATTCTGTGTTGATTTTTCGCCGTTTTCTTTTTCTTTTTCTTGCTGATCTTGTTCTTGTTCTTGTTCTTGTTCTTGTTCTTGTTCTTGTTCTTGTTCTTTCTGTTCTTCTTTTGTATCCTGTTTCATATTTTGCTCGGTTGACTGATCTGTATCTTGCTTCGAATCCTGTTGTTCTGCGGTGCTTGAGTTTGAATTGGTGTCTGTATTATTATTTGTGCTTGATTCGGTATTTGTACTTGAGTTCGTATTCGTGTTTGAGTTTGTGCTTGAGTTAGAATTTGTATTTTGGCTGTTTTGACTCATGGGCTCCACCCCCTTTCCACCGATAAGTCCAAGTATTCTCAGTAAAAGATATCATTTGCTTCCTTCACCAGAAATATGCAGTGGAAACGACGAAAAGAGCCGCTCCGCGAGCGACTCTCTTCTAAACTAACATTAACTTACACTGTGAAGATTGTTCATGTAACTATCCTTTAACAGCACCCAAAGCGACACTTCCGATAATCTGCTTGGAAAATACGGCGAACACAACAATAATCGGCAAAATGGAAATTGCTACTCCCAGATACAACAATCCGTAATCCATACCGTAGTAGCCCTGAACTAGAGCCACCAACACAGGCAGCGGATACTTATCAAGGGAGAAAAAGAGTACGAGTGGTGTCAGGAAGTTATTCCATGACCCGATAAAGGTGAAAATCCCCAGAGCCGAGATCGCTGGCCCAAGGATGGGCAGCACAATCTGATTAAATGTTCTGAACTCATTCGCACCGTCCACGCGGGATGATTCAATGATCTCATCGGGAATACTGCTCTCCATAAACTGTTTGATGAAAAATACGTTAAAGGCATTCGCCGCCGCAGGTAGAATAATCGCTGCATAACTGTCCAGCAGGCCAAGCGTACTGAACAGCCGGTATACCCCAATTAGCGCCAGTTGACCCGGAACCATCATCGTGGCGAGCAGAAACAAGAACAATCCGGTACGGCCTTTAAAATTAAACTTGGCAAAGCCGTAGGCCGTTAAAGCACCGATATACAGGGACAGTACGGTGGAGCTGCCAGCGATAAAAAAACTGTTGGCGAAGCCACGCCAGATGTTAATTTTAGAAGCCATATTCACATAATTGTCTATCAGAAACGTACCCGGAAGAAACGTAAAACTCGAAGCAATCGACGCATTGTTATGTGTAGAATAGATCAGCATCAGGTAAAACGGAATCACACACAAGACAGCGAGGGCGATCAGAAACAGATAAATGAGGATTTTCCCCAATGTCAGCCGCTGACGAAGCGCATGATGCTGAACTACGGCCTCTCGCTGCGCGGCAACCTTAGCAGTTTGCATACAATCTCTCCCTCCCTATGAACGGCTCTTCCGTTTGGTCATGATGAAGGATGCAACCGATAACAGAATGATAATGACGAACAGACAAAATGCAATGGCAGCTCCATAACCAAAACGTGTACTCTGGAACGCCACATTATAGAGGTACATAATGCTGGTCATTGCCGCGCGGTCCGGACCGCCATTACCATTCGTCAAGGTAAACGGCTGATCGAAAATCTGAATGCCGCCAATGATCGATGTAATGATCTGGAATAAAATAATCGGTTTAAGCATCGGCACGATGATATGCATGAAGATATGTTTTTTCTTGGCTCCATCAATCTGGGCGGCTTCCTGCAATGCCGGGTCAATCCCCTGCAGACCGGCCAGATAGATGACCATCGAGTAGCCGAAATATTGAAAGAACAGGATCGATGAGACAATTAATCGCATAAACCAAGGGTCATTTTTCCAATTGATCGGATCTTGTATTAAACCTACCTGCATGAGGAAATGATTCAGTCCGCCTGACTGCCAATCAAAAATCAGACTGACAAGCAAACCGAGCGAAGCCGCGGTGACGATGTTGGGGAAAAAGTATACGGCCCGGAAAATATCCCGACCCTTTAACAGCTTATCGTTTAAAATAAATGCCAGCACGAGGGATACCGTCAATTGCGGTACTACCGACACCCCCCATATAAAGAGCGTATTAAATAACGTTTTGTAGAAAAGCGGGTCCTGAAGCACGGCGACATAGTTACCGATTCCGACGAACTCAGGCGTGGTGATTCCGTCGAAGTTCGTGAAACTGATATATAGCGAGTACAGAATCGGATACAGCCCAAAAATGGCAAACACGATAAAAAAAGGAGCAATAAAGTAGTACCCGTAATGGTCTTTGCGAATTGTTTTGGCAAACATACGCTGTCCCCCAATCATTAATTGACCTAAAGCGAACTACGATGGTTACACAAGCACTTCGATGACAGAAGAGTCTTCCAATCGCTGTTATCCCCGGATTTTCTGATTCCCTTTTTAAAAGGGGAAAATTCGGTGATAAGCGAATGCTTTCGAAGTAGCTTTCTTGCAGAAAGCTTTTAGGCAACCGCTTCGCTTTTCCAGCTTTCTTCTGTCCTCTACGTTGTTTGTGTAAACACTTAGTTAACTTCGTAGGTTCTGGAGTAGTAAACTTACTCTACCTCTAATTCCGGGAACCTTAAGCGTACATCACGCTTAATGCGTTTGACCACGTCCTCCTTGGTCTGGATATCACCGTTCAGATACAGCTGCAGCAGATTTCGATAGATATCCGTGTTGATAATGCCGTCATATTTGGTTCGCTCATACACCGGAACCTTCTTGGCGGCCTCCGAGAAAAATTCAAAATGTTTTTGTCCACCCAGATAGGCCGAGGTGAGCGATTCCGCAAGCTGGTCATTCACGACCATGTTACTCGTAAAGTAATCCTGCTCTTTGGCAAGCCCCTTCAAAAATTCATGGTCAAAGTTGTAAAATTGAATGAATTTCCAGGCGGCATCCTTCTGGTCACTCTTGTTATACATCGCAATGTAAGTCCCTCCTGAACTGAAGGACGAAGGCCCGTGTGCCAGCCCCCATAAGCCTTCGGTATCGGGTGCATTGGCTTTAAACGTAAACTGAAGTCCCCAAGTCGCTGCCGGGTAGAACATCACTTCTCCTTTTTGCATCGAGGCTGCATAACCTGCGCTTCCATCCTCGTACTCAGCAAGTACATGCCGTTCCCGTGCCTCACGCACCAGATCAAGCACTTTCATATAAGTTGGATCAATAACCAGCTTCCCGTCCTTCACCCAAGGAATTCCATCATATGAATTGGCTATGCCATTCCAGTTCGCAAGTGCATGTACCTTGTTGCCACTTTGTTCTTTCACTTTTTCTCCGATAGCAAAAATCTTCTCCCATGTATCAATCTGAGCGCTGACTTTATCTGGATCGTCGGTACCCAGATATTCTTTCGCCAGATCACGGCGATAATAGATGCCACCAGGCGTCCCTTGATATCCAATAGCCCTGACGTTTCCCTCACTATCCTGCTCATTAGCCTGCACAAAAGGGTACTGCTCCTTAATTAACTCGTTTGCGTTGTATGGTGCAGCTGACAAGTTTTCCAAATAGGGTACATCAATGAGTTCCCGAATATTTCCATTCTCAATCATAAACACGTCGGGTGCTTTGGAACTGGTCTGAAGTGCTGATTTGAGCTTGGTCAGGTAAAAGTTGCCTGGAATATTAACGAAATTCACTTTGATATCTGGATACTTCTCTTCGAATTTCTCAATGGCATAGTCTGCTTCATCCGTAAAACTCCAGACCGTAATCTCCTGTTGCTTCGCTGGATTTGATGCACCTGTCTGACAACCCGCGAGCAATAGTACTGAACTTGCAAGCAGCGTGACTGGTACAACTAACCGCTTAAACCATCTCTTCATAAAGTACCCTCCCTAAAAAGGAAACGCTTACAATTTATTTGAGTATAAGAATTTGAGCGGTAGCTTTCTCCACAAATATTGTCAATCATCCTTGATATTTTGTGATATTGGAACGATGACGTTTGCGAAATTCGGACGGCGTGCAGTTATTATATTTTTTAAACAGACGATTATAAGAATTCACATTGTTGAATCCATGACTGATCGCAATCTCCAAAATGGATTCCTGACGAAACAAAAGCGCCCACTCCGACTTAATAATGCGAAAATGATTTAAATATTCCATTAGCGTGATCCCTTTGATTTCTTTGAATAGTTTGCAGATATGGAATTTACTGAACTTCATATGTTCCGCCACCTGTTCCAGCTTAATCGGTTCGGCATAGTGCTCTTCCAGATACTCGCATACGGATTCGAGAAACTCGAACTTCTTGGAAGACACACAAGGCCAGCATGATGGCGTATCCTTATGTGGAGCCGGTGGCGCAGTACGCAGTAGCAGGACGATCAGATCATATAACCGAGATACCATAAGCCAGCGGTAACCGGGTTTCTGATTTTTTATCTCCGTTGCAATTGCATCAATATAAGGACTGGGGTTGAACTGACTGCTGCACGGAATGATGGACGTTTGATTAAAAAGTGTCCCCAGCTCCTGCATCTCCGCTTCACTCGTGAAGCTCCCGGTTAACAATTCAAGCCGAAACAACAGAATCGTCAGCCGTCCGGTGCCTGGCATAAAATAATGCACATCCCCCGGCTTGATCAGAATCATATCTCCTTGGTTCAGTTCGAACATTTGCTCATTTACACCAATTCGCGCATGATTTCCATTCACAACGACAAGTTCAACTTCATCATGCCAATGTGCGGCATAATTGAATTCTGCTCCTGTATAAATTAACCGAATGGGAAAACCGTCGGCCATGTGACCTGTTTCCAGAAAAGTAGGTACGCCCATGCCATTTGCCTCCTCTTTTTTCCATACACATCTGTCTCATGTTTCTATGCTTATGCCTGAATGTACTTCCCCGTTTCTCATATTCTATCTAAAATAGGACCAAACATCCAAATTCGCAGATCTCAACGGTTAGTGAAATTGACTATAAGCATGTTAATATAGGCTAAGGAAATCCAATGAAATCGGAGTGGTCAGACATGAAATTCAGCGATTTTAAAATAGGACAGCGTTATGAAACCGGGTCGGTTCTCTTAACGAAGGAGGACATCCTTCGTTTTGCCGAACTTTACGACCCGCAATATATGCATCTGGATGAGGACAAAGCGAAAAAAGGACGCTTCGGAGGTCTGATTGCATCCGGCATGCAGACCCTGAACGTCACGTTCCGGCTGTGGATCGATGTTGGCGTGTATGGTGAGCATATTATCGCTGGAACAGGTATGAACCACATTCAATTTTTGAAACCTGTCTATCCAGGGGATGAACTTCGCGTTATGGCTGAAGTCACCGAACTTCGTCCGAGACGAACTGGGAATGGCACGGTGACGGTCTTGCTCAGTACTTTTAACCAAAAGGGTCAGAACGTATTTCGAGCGGAGTTGAGTGCGCTGGTGGATAATTGAAAGGCGAGGCTGGTTATGTAATGTCATAATAACGGAGAATTACCGATATCGTTTCTTGTTGGTTATCTACAAAAATATAGAAAAAGAGTCGTCTCGACAGTGGAATGTTTGTATCCTACAAACAACCGAAAAGAGACGACTCTCTGGTCAGCCTGTAGCAATTCCTTTTAGAAGCAAGTTAACCGCTTTGACATGCAGAGCCGCATATTCATCCCCGCTTAGATTTGGCTTAGTTAAGCAGAGTTGAGTTGCTCCAGCCAAGGTTGACATGACCCCAAAGCTCAATGTTTCGATGTCTTCATTAATAAAAATGCCTTGATTAATCCCCGTCTGCAACACCTGCCTAATTGCAGCATAAGCTACTTCTGTGATTTCCTTTAATGTAGTCAATGACTCGGATTCGCTAGAAAGTGTTCTAGAATACTCTTCAAGTGCCTGGATTAATGGACTTTCACAGTCTCTTCCGAATAAATCAGCCATTTCAAGTAACTGTTCGCTGGGAGACGAAGATTGCTCCATCAAACGAAGCCATTTTTGAGACATTTGTTCGGTATGCTGAGTAAGCAGTTGGAGAAATAGTACCTCTTTATTTTTAAAGTGATGGTATAGGTTTCCTTTGCTCATCTGTGTCAATGCACACAAGTCATCCATAGTAGCTCGATCATAACCTTTTTCAATAAATAACAGTTTGGCATGGTTTAAAATAATCGTTTTAGCTTCCTCTGCTGGCAATCTTCTTCTGGTCATGAGTTTCCTCCCGAAACCTTATGAACGGTTCATTTTATGCTTGAAAAATTGAAAAGCACCATATGAGATAACGATAACAAAAATCCCAAACAATGCAAATGGCATATCTAATGTGTGGCGGTATACAATATTTTGCAGACCCATGTTTTCCAAAGTCGACGTTCCATATCCCCAGATGGATGTATTAAACATGTTCGTGGCAAAATGAATACCGATGGGAGCAGCCAGACCATTCGTATGGTAAGCTACGATTCCCAAAAAGAGCGCTGCCAGCATATAATACAGGGGTCCAAAAATCCCGTAATGCAGCATTTCGGGGTTAAACCCATGGAGCAGAGCAAAGATCAGGGAGTGACAAAGATAGACCAGAATGCACCGCCTCTTAATGATCTGAACATACGGTACATATAACCTCTAAACAAAATCTCTTCAGCAGCACTTTGAAACAAAATCAAAGGAGCAGTAACGATGAGTACACCTAACCACGGAAGGGGATCGAAATTAAACGCAAAAGCTTGAGGATGCAGAGCGATATCGACAAGTAAATACAGGATAAGCGCAGTGAAGTACCATGCAAAATAAATAGCAAACTTGCGGAAATCAGGCCTTCTACCTTCAAGAAAAAAATGTTCTAAAAGGGATTTTAAAGAAATACCTGGTGATCATGTAGACGCCGAGAATCAGGAAAGAAAAAGACAAATATAGTGTGATCAATTGGGGTAATCCAGAACGAGTAGCAGGAATCAGAGTATTCAGTAGATTGAACCATAATAAAGTACCGCCCTGCCAAATAATCAAAATAAGTACGAGGCATGCTGCGGATTTTAAACTTGATGGTATCGGCGGTTGAAGGCCATAATTCCTTTCCATGATACACACCCATCTCTTATTGTATTTACCGACTATATAGTCGGTAAATACAATATATATATCCAAATCATTTCTGTCAACGATAATTACTGGCTAAAATGATCACACAAAAAGCCGCCCGAGGGCGGCTTTTTGTATGATCATTCAATGGTTTTACGAAAACGAGTTCCTTAACACTTGTCCAAGAATCTCGACACCTTTAGCAATTTGTTCATCGGATGGTGTTGAGAAATTAAGTCGAATCGCATTGCAAGGGTCTTGCTCATTCACGAGGAAGGCATTTCCTGGTACTACGGCTACACCTTGCGCGGCCGCTGTTTTCGCATAATCCACCATCGGTACATGAGCAGGCAGATCGCACCATAGGAATAGTCCGCCATCTGGACGAGTGTAGCTCACAGCATCGCCTAGATGCTCTTGCAGTTTGTCCATCATCAGTGTCGCCTTTCGGAGGTAAACTTCGCGAATGTGACTGATATGCCCGGCATAATCATACTCCGTCATAAAACGATGAGCCAGAATCTGCGGAAGCATCGCTGTATGTACGTCTTCCCCCTGCTTGGCTACAACCATCTTCTCCACGACTTCATGCGGAGCCTGTACAAAGCCAACTCGCAGTCCGGCCGACAAAATTTTGGAGAATGACCCGACATAGATGACCAAGCCATCTTCGTCCATGGACTTAATCGTCGGTACGTCCTCACCATTAAATCGAAGCTCTCCGTATGGATTATCCTCCAGAATCATAACACCGTACTTCTTAGCCAGTGCATAGATCGCTTGGCGCTTCTCCAGACTGGTGGTTACGCCTGTAGGATTTTGGAAACTAGGAATGACATAGATCATCTTTACATTCGCCTCGGTTTGCAGTGCATGCTCAAGTTTATCAACGTCCATACCGTCCATCTCCATCGGAACCCCTGCCAGCTTCGCACCGGAAGCACGGAAGGAATTCAGTGAACCGATAAAGCTGGGACTTTCACAGATAATCGTATCGCCTTCATTACACAGCACTTTACACGCAAGCTCAATCCCTTGTTGGGCCCCGGACACGATAAAGAGTTGGTCGGACGGCTTACCTGTGTTGAAATTCTGCTCGAGGTGTTGCTGGAGCGCCTCGCGAAGCGGTACATATCCTTCCGTGATGCCATATTGCAACGCGGTAATCGGGTCTTCTTCAAGAATCGACTGGGTGAATGTACGAATCGCTTCAATCGGAAACGTTTCTGGCGCAGGGTTGCCCGCTGAGAATGGAATTACATTTTGACCTGAAGAAGCTTTTAAAATTTCACGAATAATTGATGGTTGCAAAGATGCAATCCGGTTGGAAAAGGTATAATTCATCTTCAATAACATCCTCTCGGCATCTAATCGATCTGAGTTCTAGCTCTAATGATACATTAGACTCTATTATACGAGCATTTTTCATTTTGCCAAAGAGACGATTTCAAAGCGTATCATTTTCTAATTAAAATCATTATTAAAATGGTTATTATATTTCTGGTTAAACTATCTACTCTACGTCAACTGGATGTTGTAATTGATCTTTATAATAGTCGATATATAGTTTGCCATTGCTCCCTATAACAGCATAAAAAACATCGCTAACCTGTTTTTCATTAGACTTGAGTTGTTTCAATAACTGATCCTCAGATACATCATTTAGATTTATATTTTCTTTCAACAACTGGCCATCCATAATCATTTCAATGGGTAAACGTTCTTTTGTATCTTTTTTTTGATTTATATCTTGCATTGTTATCGTTCTGAATTGCTTTTTTTTCATGACTGAAATTTGACCGTTGACCTCAAGTAAAGCGTATTCGACTTCATTGATATCAAAAACCTCTTTTTGTCTAAGTGCTTGGTTAAGAGAATCCAGCGTCATTTTATTCTTGGCTAAATTATCCTCAAGAACTTTGCCACCCTCTATTAATACCGTCGGTGAACCTTCCGCTAGCAAACGCATTTTTCTACTCTTTAAATTCCATTTAGACAATAAATAAGAAGTCCCGGTGAAAACAACAAGCGAAATTAAGAGATGTATCACCTCCATTTTTTCATTAAATGCTAAATTTGCAGCAATCGCTCCCATAATTACAGCGGTGACGAAATCATGAAAGTTCATATTAGATAATGTCTGTTTGCCAAGCATTCTCGTAATGAGGAGTAAGAGTAGAAAAGCAGATATACTTCGAACCAAAATATTAAGATGATCGATCAACTAAATCATCCTTCCATATCAAAATTAGAGTACATTCTCTAAAAGTATTCACATATAAAATTTAAAATATAATACAAGAAATAGAACCCGATTAGAAAATCATGATATGTAGGCTTAAAACAGCAAAAAGCTGCCGCTGGCAGCCCTTATCTTATCTTACTTCATCTCAGACAGTCTCGTCGCTTTCACAACGTAGGTCGCAAGCCAGGGAAACATTCGAGCGAGAGCTGGATAAAAGCGGTTGGTTTTCGCAAAAGCCAGATTCTGAATCATTCTGGCTCTTCGAAGCAACGGTGCGAACTCCCGATTCGCTTCGAGCGTATACTCGCTTTGCCACGTGGTATAGTCTATTTGATCCTTGAGATATGCATCTGTGCAACGCGCGCACAAGATCGAAGAGCGAAGGGCAATGGACATTCCGTCTCCGCACAGGGGGGGAATGACCATCATTGTATCCCCAATATGCGGATAATCGCCCCATGGTTCCGGGACATTAGACAGTTGTAAAGGCGCAACAGACACTTGGGTTCCCTGAATGGCCTCCCCTGCTGCTAAACGAGCTGCCAGATTTGAATTCGTCATCGCGGCTGCCTGCAAAATCTCTGTTACGGACTTGCCGCTCCCTTGTACGGAATCAAGCGTTAACAGCGCTGCAACATTAACCGTGTCGTTTTCAATCGGAGATATACCCACATAACCACCATCACAAAAATATAATTCTACTCTCGCCGGTATGTTAATACCTCTGTAATGAGATTTGACACCGACGTATATGGTCTCGTCTCGAACTCCTTTTTCGCTGCTTGATCCTCTCAGCTTTTTGCTGCCGTGTGCCCCGATAACTGCCTTGGCTTGATAACATCTCTGCTCATTGCCCTGCTTTACTTCGACTTCATAGCTCTGATTCTCAAGCTTCCGGATCGAGGTAATATTCACTTTAGTTAAAATTTCGGCCCCTGCGGCATAAGCCTGCTGATGCAGTAGTTGATCCAGCTCATATCGGCTTATTCCATAGGCGAATCCAGGCAAAGGTGCTTCAATCTCTCCACCATCCGGCATCGTAATTCGGGCATGATCCATTCTGCTGGGGCTCTTATCCTGCTTCAAAAGATGAATGCCAAGGTGCTCCAGCATCTCCCTCGTTTCAGGTGACATGAACTCTCCACATGTTTTATGCCTTGGGAACTGTTGCCGATCCAGCAACATCGTTCGATGACCTTGCCTGGCCAGTTCAATCGCACAGCTACTGCCCGCAATGCCAGCTCCAACAATAATCACATCCGTTGATCTCGTCACGTTAGTACACCCCCCTTTTGAGGAATCACCACAGAATACCGGAATAACGGTTGCCACTCATAGGTCATTGTCTCGTGCTTCAATCGATGTTTGAGTTCCTGCCAATCCTGATCTGTAAATCCCTTGGCTACCGACAACGGCCCGTCATGACGAATATAACGGTTACGTGAGATAAGTCTGGTTGTAATCCATACCGCTTTGTAAGACACCGGATGACGGTGAATATCATTAATAACCACACCATATCTCGAAGCACGAAGCATATGACTGACCATGCCCACAAGCTGTTCTCCTTCAAAATGGTGAATAAACTGTGAGCCTGTCACAATATCGGCTGAAGCATCAGGCAACGCTTTTAGATCGGCACGCTGTACTCGAACACGAGGCTCGCTCTGGAACAACTGTCTTGCTTCTTCACAAGCCTCTTCGGTCAGATCCACTAGCGTAATTTGCATATCTACCCCTTGTTTTTTCGCCCAATGTAATAGCTTCTGATTCACATCACCTGAACCCGCACCAACGTCCAGAAGGGTTAACGTATCCGGCTTACCTATGGATTTCCATAACTTCTCCACACCGGACACGGTGGGACCAGGCGCAGCAAATATTTTGTTCAACCGCCGCAGATGTCGCAGCGCTTCACGCAATTCTTCTCCACCCATCGAAAAGTCATCCATCAATTCGTCTTCCTTGGCACGGCTGCTCAATCTTCTAAAGAAGGACATGATCCTGCTCCTCCATGACCGATGTTAGCGCCGGAACATACGTGAATTTCATTAATTCTGCAGTAAGTCCTGGCCCAAAAGCCATGGCTACGCCTTCCGTAGACGACTGCTCCTGATTTTTCATATCCATGCGCATCGCTTGCATCACAAACAAGATGGTATTCGAAGACAAGTTGCCGTAATCTCTCAAAACATCCCGACTATACTTTGTCTGTTCTGACTTCAAATTCATAACTTCCTGAACAGAATCTACGATTCCTCGTCCGCCCGGATGTATTGCCCATAGTTCGGGAAGATGTTCACTTTGCAGCAAAAGACCCAATTCTTCTTGCAAATGGTTGCCAAGCAATTTCGGAATACGGGGCGACAGATGCAAATCATAACCATAATCGGCCACTTTCCAAGTCATGTCCTCCGTCGAATCGGGTAGCAACACCGAATAGCCAGTTCCCAGACCCAGGTAGTCTCTGTGCTTCGCTTCAGGCGTACCTACGATAGATGCAGAAGCAGCGTCTCCAAAGAACGATGCAGCAAACAGTGCCTCTCGATCCTGCACCGGCTGGAAATGGAGTGTGCACAATTCAACGCAAACGATCAACACCACCGAACCTGGAGCACCCTGCACGACGTCGCGAGCCATCTGGATTGCTTTTAACCCTGCTGCGCAGCCCTGAAAAATGAGCGGTAATCGGTTCACCCGAGCAGAAAGTCCAAAGTGTTGAATCAATTGCACATCAAGTCCTGGCAGATACTGCCCGGTGCAGCTAACCGTTATCATGTGAGTTATCGCTTCGGAAGAGATCTGCGCGTCTTGCATCGCTTCTTCCGCTGCTCTGATCGCCAGAGGGAGCGCCTCCCGCTGGTATGTATCCATTCGTTCCCGTGTCGTTGGAATATCTGGCTGTTCACCTGAGGGGATATAACGGCATTCTTCCAATATGCCAAGATAACTCGGTTCCACGGTATACCGTGTCTCTACACCGCAGGATCTGAAAATGCGCTTGCCAAACCTCGCCAAATCCGGTCGATCAACCAGTGAAGAAGCGATAAGCTCCGCAATGTCTGGCTGAGCTACCTTGTGTACAGGGAGAGCCGTTCCCATGCCAAGAATGGCGATATCACTCAAAGGGTTATTTGGATTCATATGAACCTCCTGATTTTGGTTATGATTACCTGCAATTAACACCTCTTACCCTTTATGAAAAAGTTGTAATCCCCAAAATGATATTGATCCACATAAAATTGGTGCTAAAATGTATTGAAGCCATAACATGACATCACTATTTCCAGGCGACGTGTTCTCTGCTCGGATTATATATTTTATTATGATGATTACTTACTCAGAAGCCCCGTTTGACGAACTTCAACAATTTATAGAAAAAAAACACCTCCTAAGGGATGAATCTTTCCGCTACTTACAGGCGGCTTTCATCCTTAGAAGGCGTTATATCTATTTTTGTTCTATATTATATCTCGTTGGCTGCTTGTATGTTTCCTCATCTCCACATTAGATCAATCAACGATTTTTAATTCTTTCCAATCTTCAGCAGCTTGCGGATTGGATTCGACCAGCAATTTTAACGATACCCCGGTCAGGATTTCTCTCAAAGGATAATAGATCCGATTCTTCCACATGATTTGTTTAGCCGGATTTAGAGTGAAGGACTTGTCTTGATATTTCACGATGATCTCATCCTTACTGCGATTTACATTGCCATCAATTAATTTTACTAATTCGTCTACAGGAGTGTAGATTGTAGAGTCCATCGCTCTGAATGTTCCTTGACCCTGGAATTGCATATATTCCCCTTTGTATTTAACTGGCACAGGATCATTAATGGTTAAATAATTGGCCAGGTCAAATGTATAAAAGTACTCTCTCTGACTTGAAGCGTTAATGACATTTCCGCTTCTGGAAGGTGTCATCAGATTAGAGCCAATGACTCGTAATGCACCTTTATTTAACAATCCAGATTGCATAATGTGATCCGTATTATTATTATTCACCCAACCCAGTCCGAAGTCAATCGCAGAAGATCCACCTGTCGTATTAATAGGGATCGTTTGGATTAATTTCGCGGATGAGGTGTCAAATATACGGTATTCTTCCTTGCCAGGAACGCGGCGGCCATTCTCCGTATAGTTAACCCAGAGTACAACATATTTCCCGTTAGGACTAAACTGCGCAACACCGAATGTGTAATTCGCCTTAGCTGAATTGGATTCGAGTAATGTATGTGCCTTGCCGTTAATAATCAATTCGTGTTTGAACATTCTTTTTTGCTTCGTTTGCTTATACATTGTAGATGAAGTTAACATTTTCTTGTAGACGTAATCATCCGTGTTTTTTTTTCTATAGGAACCTAGTCTGCGCTCGCTCCCATCTGGCCTGATCTCGTAAGAATATTCACCGGGATTGTCCACATAACCTCGACCAGAAACGTAATTTTTTCCTGGCGTAACATATAACGAACCTTTAGTTGGTTCTGGATCGAAATCATTATGAAATAACAAATTTGTTACATAAAGACTCGTGTGTTCGGAAGGTCTTTCTTTAGTTCTATGTATTAGCTTATTCGTTGATAACGAATATACGAGATACTCACGTGGTCCTTTTTCGACAACATACATGTTCGCATCGGGATAAATTTCATCTATCGTACCCGTAGATTTACTTACATTTCCGATTACAGATACCTTGTTGGATCGACTATCATACTTCAAAATTTGCTGGTTAGATGCCGTGTATAATGTACTGTACCTGATCCAAGGGCTCTTTGTATTCGATCCATATGCTTCTGTAAAAGAATAGTCCTTTGATGTGTCTATAAAATCAATTACCGTATCTTCATGACGAAACAGACCTGTCGAATAATCTACCATCGTCTTTCGAATAACAGGCTCTTTCGTTTCGTTTTGCTTGTAAGTATGATACATCCATTGAAAATATATCTTTTGCTTTACTCCAGCTCCTTCCCCACTAGCCATATCTGCTTTCCCCGGAAAAGTACAAATTAACAAAAATAACATAATTAGAAATGATGCTGTAAAATGAAGTTTTCTCATCCCAATCTCCTATCTTAAATGTAATCAATAGACTTTCAGGACTATTATAAATGTGAGAGATATTAGCCTACAAGGATTATAAATCCAGTTCATCTTTTGAACTTTGACGGTCATAAGAAGGAAACTTGTTTTCACACAAAAAAAGCCGCTCGCAGGCGGCTTCAATATCATTGTTCTTTGTTAACTTCTGCCCGGCTAAAAACATCCCTCAACTTGTCACTCATCAAGTACCAAGCATCTTCAGCCATTTCAATATCGCCATGATGTGTAAAACCGTGTATTGCTCCTGCGTACTCTTTGTGGGTCACCTTTACACCGTCTGCTTCCAGCTTCGCTGCGTATGTACGTGCCTCCTGGGCTAAAGAATCTCTCTCTGCAGTAAGAATCAAAGCCTCAGGCAAATTAGAGAGCGATTCGGCAAGCACGGGAGAAGCAAACGGGTTCGCGGCATCCTCTGGTTTCGTTAAATACATCGCATTAAACGTCCTAGCCACATGGGCCGGAATAGCTTCCGGAAAATCAGGTTTCTCCCCCGGATCTGTAGCCAAATCCAGCACAGCGTAATCCATGATTTGGAGCAAAATTTGGAATTCGTCCCCACGTTCCCTATTTAACAAACATACCGATGTAGCCAGATTACCTCCCGCACTATGGCCGCCAATAGCAAACATAGCCGCATTAGCGGAGAACTGATCTGCATTGGAATGCATCCACTTCACGACGTCATAGCACTCATGGACAGCAGTGGGAAATTTATGTTCAGGTGCTAACTTGTAATCAATGTTCACGACGAGACATGCTGCACGATCTGCAATCAAACGGCACCATGGGTCGTCCCCGTCGGCCTGACCCAGCACAAACCCGCCTCCATGCATGTTAAAGAACACGGGCCAAGTTACGACTTGTTCGTTCTTCTTTCGGTTCGGCACATACACCAGCACCCGGGTTTCTCCGGCGGAGGTAGGAATCATGTATTCTTTTACAGTAACGTCATATGTAAGACTTGGTTGGAGACTCTGATCATTTCCCGAGCTATGCTGACGCATTTGTTGAACCATGGCGATCTGCTGCTGTTGATCCATTCACATTCACTCCTTCATCATCTTTGTGTATAGCGAAAACTGCTACAAGCACATCTAGCTTCATTTAAATCTATTCGCTCAGTGTCTCCTGAATCCTCTTTGGAAGCTTCTGCACGATCAAGTCATAGGAGTGATCAATCATAGCATAAATGTCCTCGTTCGGTAAGGAACCATCAAGTTTAACGGTATTCCAGTGCTTTTTATTCATATGGTAACCGGGAATAACAGCCTCATGCTGCTCTCTCAGGTTCTCCGCAATCATCGGATCACATTTCAGATTCAAACGGCTATTCTCTCCATTGCCTTCAAACAGAAGTGCAAACATTTTGTCTGCTACCTTAATTACGGCCGCCTCAGGCCCGAATGGAAATTCCTTCACAGCACCTTTTTTGCCAAGACAATAATCCAGGATGCCATCCGTCACAATACTTCCTCCTCTAAACTCAACTCGTTTACCTTCCATTTTAATCGAATGTATGTTTGGTTGTAAATGAAGTTTACTAGCCATCCACAAAGAAAACCTTCTCCTATATATCGGAGAAGGCTTGGTTCTGTTGGCTGTTAATTGACCTTATCACGGCGCGTTTTGTTCCGGCGCTCTTGACCTTGATAGGAAGAACGGCTGTTAGTTTGGCTATGCTCTGCTTTATCCCGTTTGGTAAACCATTCGGACTTTGGCTTACGCGCCGGATTGGTTTTGGATTTCCCCGGTTTATCCGCAGCAGCGCGATTAAATCCAGATCTACTATCAGCTGTTCTGGAACTTTGTTTCGTTCGTTTACCTTGACTCGTTTGATTCATTGGGGCAAAAACGGGCAGATTCGTCATCGGGTAAGGATGATCCTTCACTTCGGGAATCGATTTCTTGATGACTTTCTCGATATCTTTCAGGAAAGGAAGCTCATCCTTCTCACAGAACGAGATCGCCATCCCGCTTTTCCCAGCTCGGCCTGTCCGTCCAATGCGGTGAACATAAGTCTCAGGGATGTTCGGCAGATTGAAGTTGATGACATGAGTCAACTCTTCCACATCGATACCTCTCGCCGCAATGTCGGTTGCGACCAGCACACGAGTTGCACCACTTTTAAAATTGCTCAGCGCACGTTGCCGTTCATTCTGTGACTTGTTACCGTGAATGGCCTGCGCCGTCACGTTTATTTTGGCCAAATCTCGCGTAACCCGATCAGCTCCGCGTTTGGTCCGAGTGAATACCAGTGCAGTAGCAATGGATTTATCCTGCAAAATATGATTTAACATGTTCTGCTTCTTGCCTTGCTCCAGCAAATATACAGACTGTTGAATACGATCTACCGTTGAAGATACCGGGGTAATCTCCACTTTGACGGGGTTCACCAGCAGTGTTTGCACCATCTTCACAATCTCTGGCGGCATGGTTGCTGAGAAGAATAAAGTCTGTTTTTTGTTTGGCATCTTGGCAATGATGCGTTTCACATCGTGGATAAAACCCATATCGAGCATGCGGTCAGCTTCATCCAGTACAAGAATTTCCACTTTGCTCAGATCAATCTGCTTCTGATTCACCAGATCCATCAAGCGTCCAGGTGTAGCAATGATAATGTCTGCTCCCTGTTGCAGTGCGCGCTCCTGCACTCTTTGAGATACGCCCCCCACAATCGCCACGGAGCGAATGTCGGTGTATCTGCTGTACATTTTAACATTATCGGATATTTGAATGGCTAGCTCCCTTGTTGGGGACAAGATCAGTGAGCGAATCGCACGGACGGATTTTGCTTTTGGATCTGACTGTTTACCGGGAGTCCCTTGTTTCTGCTTGCTGCCTTGGCTCAGTAACTGGATAATGGGCACCGAAAATGCTGCTGTCTTACCTGTTCCCGTCTGCGCACAACCAAGTAAATCTCTGCCCGCAAGCACGGCTGGTATGGATTGCTCCTGAATCGGAGTAGGTTTACTGTAATTTGCTTTTTTCAATCCTTCCAAAATCGGAGGGATAATGTTTAATTCCTGAAATGTCATGTTATCTCCTTCATCTACGCACATCTCTACATAAAACGAATCTTTATGTCACACGTAACGGTTAAGGATAACACTAAATCACGATTCTGTATATCTTTTTGAACTTTATTTGATGATTAGTCCCATTAATCCGGCAAATGTTGCTGCTTGATGCGGCGCGATCGCACACCCGGCCAGATCCTCCAGCGTAAGAATAAGAGCATCAAATTCACTATCACTGAGGTCCAACCCTTTCATTGGTGTTCCGGTAAACGTGACCTGATCCAGTCTACATGCACCATATGCGATCTTTTGTAATTTTAAATAGGCAAAGTCCGCACCAATCAAGCTACACTCGGTGTACTCAACCTGTTTGAGATGGGCAAAACGAAAATTGCTATAGTCACATATACTCTGGCCGATGCTGACGTTCTGCCACCTGCTACCGGAAAAGTCCGTGCCGACCAGTTTACAATTGGCCCACTCCGTGCGATGCATAAACGTATTTTGCAGATTCACATTGGAAAAGTCACAGTGCTCGAACCGCACATCCGTAAATTCACAATGTTCAAGTGATGACTCCAGAATGGTTACATGCCGGAACACCACGTTCTCGAATGATACTTTGCTCACCTCCAGCATGTCCAGTGTCATATGTTCAAACAGTCTGTCCTTGTATTCTGTTTTCGAATCCAAAGTATAGATCGGTTCAGATTCAAGCAACTGTTCGGTCAGCTTTGGTTTCTCTATTTTCATGCAATCCTCCTTTGATCTTGGTCGGGTTTATGCCAGCCTGGCTATTCTCGTTCGCTAACCTTTTACAGCCACAACTCGCATTCTGGCAATATCCAGATTCCACTGCCCTTCATGATAAAGCACCGGTTCTACTTTCTTTTCGACAATCTCCATTATCATCTCCTGCTCCGCTGCTTCAATATCGTGGAACAGATACGATGCAAAGCTGCTGAGCCATGGACGGACTCCCTGTTTCAGCGGCCTCATCGTGTCGGAATGTTGTATGAATAACACTCGGAATCCATGTTGCTCCAGCAAACTTGAAAACTCCCCTACGGTAGGGTGATACCACGGATTCCGTCCTTCCCATGTATATCCTCGTGTGAGCAACTCGTCCCGAACCGCATGAAGAAGGATCGCCGTATTTCCACTTCCTGCAAACTCAGTAACAAGACGCCCTCCTTCCTTTAACGCCAATTGCACGGTTTTCACAACAGCAGTAGCATCCGCCATCCAATGGAATGCAGCATGAGAAAATACAGCGTCATAACGTTCATTCGTCCGATATTCACAAGCATCCGCGATCTGAAAATCCAGTTCGGGATGTTTCTCCATAGCCTGTGCAATATTCTCTTTCGAAAAATCAATGCCTGTGGTGATCGCTCCGGTTGCCGCAATTTTAGCCGTCAGCACGCCATTCCCACATCCCAAATCCAGAATGCGTTCTCCGGGGGATGGCTGTAACATCGTTAGAAGAGGCATGGATTGTATGGGAAGCTTCGCTTGTAGAGCTTGGATCGCTGGAGTCGATTCATTTATTGAAAAAGTAGACTGTTTTCCAGCCAGTGAAGTATTCGTTGAAAAGGATTGCCCTTCCGGTATCATAACATCTCTCCTTCATATTATAGATTAGAGATATAAAGTGTCTATAATAGCTTAATTCAATCAGAGAAAGATGTCAATCTAATCTAACAACTAAGGTCTTAACCACTAAGATTTAACAATCACGGTCTAACAATGGAGGTCTAATGTTTCTACCTCCTGCTAAACTAACCCTTAATAAACTCACATCTAGTAAACTAATTTCTAATAAACTCACATCTAGTAAACTAATTTCTACTAATATTTAGCATGCACATAAAATCCGGATTGCATCATTTTCATATAAAATAAAAAGAAGTGCCCTACAGGTTACAGCTAACCTGCAAGACACCCCCAAATTCTATTCCAGGCACATCTCATCCCTATAATTAGCTCTCTATCCTTGGATGATTGTATGTGGCACTAATTTATGAAAACAGTAGACCACTCCTGGCCAGTTAGAAATTTCTAACGATCACCAGAAACGCTATTTGGCTCGAATCAGGCAATTCTAAATTCTAACGATCACCAGGAAGCTTATTTTATAATAAATCAGCATTTCATCCTGAAAAAGCGCGATTCTTATTCGAATAACGTCTGTGGTGATCGTTAGAAAAATTCAATCGCTAAAATGCCCCAAATAAGCTCTGTCATGATCGTTAGCGTTTGAAACCTCACTCAGTTCTCTTCCATACCTTTGATAAAGGTGCTCTACTTCAGAGACAGCATGTTTATATTCGGATGGCCCACTTCATTCTACTGCACCTCTAGAGCAATCCAAGTGCTGTTCAACCACACTTCAACGGCACTTCAGCTACAGTCGAGATGGACTTCAACGGCACTCAATTGCAATTCAAATGCAGTATAAATCAGTCCTATTACTTTTTTTCAGTATCCACGTTTCTCTGCTTATTGGGGCACCTCGTAACTCTATCTGCGATGTTATTTACGCATTCAATTACACCAATTCAATTACACCATTACCGCTGTCTCTATCACTGCAACCGCTTCAGCGAATTCAGCTTGACCTTCATCCTTCTGCAACAGTGATGCAATATCACGTGCTAGTGCTTCTACGTTTTCTGGGCGAGTGGCCCAACTGGTACAGAAGCGAACTGCACTGCGGGAGTGGTCAACCTTTTCCCAAAATGTAAATGTGTAGTCTTCGCTCAATTGTGCCAGCAAGGAATCCGGCAGAATCGGGAACTGCTGATTCGTGGGAGAATCATACAAGAACTTCACACCATGTTGCTTAAGGGTATCATGAATTTTCAAAGCCATATCTACGGCATGACGGGAAATTTCCAGATACAGACCATCTTCAAACAATGTTTCAAACTGGATACCGAGCAATCTACCTTTGGCCAGCAGACCGCCTTTTTGCTTGATAATATAACGGAAATCCCGCTTCAACGCATCATTGAGAATAACAACCGCCTCACCCATCAATGCACCAATTTTGGTTCCGCCAATATAAAATACATCGCATAGTCGAGCAAGATCGGCCATCGTCATATCACAATCTTTGGATGCAAGAGCATAACCGAGACGTGCTCCATCCACAAAAAATGGAAGACCGCACGCCTTGCTTACCGCATACAGCGCTTCAAGTTCAGCTTTGCTATACATGGTGCCATACTCGGTCGGTTGGGATATGTATACCATGCCCGGTTGCACACTGTGCTCTGGTGACGATTCCTGTGCATGTGCATCATAGACAGCTTTTACTTGCGCAGCCGTGATTTTGCCATCCAGACTCGGAACCGTCAGCACCTTGTGTCCTGTCGCCTCAATCGCACCTGTCTCATGAACAGCAATATGGCCAGATACCGCTGCAATGACGCCTTGATGTGGACGAAGAATAGATGCAATTACCGTTGTGTTGGTCTGTGTACCTCCAACGAGAAAATGTACATCTGCCTCTTCATTGCCACAGACATCCCGAATCAGCATACGTGCGCGCTCACAATGATCATCTGTGCCATAACCACTCGTTTGCTCCATATTGGTTTCCATTAATCGCTGCAAAATGCGTTCGTGCGCACCTTCGTTATAATCACATTCAAATCGTATCATCGTGCTCTCTCTCCTGCCTTCTTGTTCAGCTTCTCTTGGATGTTCATCATAGAGGCATATACCTCTTGAATCTCTTCTTCATTCAGGTTTTGCATTAATTTCATAATCTGCTGATCGGATCGGTCATTCAGCTCATTAAACAACACTTGCCCTTTTTCCGTCAGGCGAATGAGGCTAACCCGGCTGTCCTCTGTGGAATCCACCTTAATAAGCAGCCCTTCCTTTGTCAGCTTGTTCACGATCCGGCTCATATAGCTGCGATCAATGGTGAGTGTATCGACCAGGTTGTTCGCAATGCTTTCCCCACGCATGCCAATCTCAATAATGACCCGGACTTCGGCAAAAGAATATCCCGTCCCGAGAATATGCTTATCAAGCACCCCGAGAATATTAGTATAAAAACGGTTAAACCGCCGCATGTCTGCGAGAACTTCCGGTTGAATATGTTGAGAGTTCATCACGAAACCTCCCTTTTAGTGGACATTGTCAACATTATATTAATCAGGATTGTGGACACTGTCAACAATATTCTTCCATATCAACATCTCCAGACATCGGATATGTAAAAAAACACAAAAAAGCCGCGCATTGCGCGGCAACTTTAATGAATTTTAAAGAACTTGGTGAAATACCTGCCTACGAGTGATTGTGTTGAACTTGATGCAGGCGGCTGTAGATACCTCCGGCAGCAACCAGCTCTTCGTGATTGCCTTGTTCAGCGATGCCTTCGGTGTTCACCACGATAATGCGGTCTGCATTCTTGATAGTGGTCAGTCGGTGAGCAATCACCAGCGTTGTTCTGCCTACCGACAATTCGGCAAGAGATTGCTGAATGAGTGCTTCCGTTTCCGTATCCAGGGCAGATGTCGCTTCATCCAAAATAAGAATGGGCGGATTTTTGAGGAACATGCGGGCGATGGACAAACGTTGTTTTTGCCCTCCAGACAGCTTTACTCCTCGTTCTCCAATAATTGTGTCCATGCCGTCCGGCAAGCTTAGAATCAGTTCTTCCAGTGAAGCACGGCGAGCCGCTTCCCAGATCTGATCCTCGGTTGCGGTCAGATCGCCATATGCAATATTTTCCTTGATCGTACCCGAGAACAGAAATACATCCTGCTGTACGATCCCGATCTGTTTGCGCAAGGATTGCAGCTTAATGTCTCGAATATCCATCCCATCCACCGTAATTCGGCCTTCTTCTACCTCATAAAAGCGTGGAAGCAAGCTACAGATCGTCGTTTTCCCTGCGCCTGAAGGGCCGACAAAAGCAATCGTTTCCCCTGGACGAACCGACAAGCTAATCTGATTCAAGATGCGCCGGCTGGGCTCATAACCAAACGACACATTTTCGAAGCGGATATCTCCCTTCACCTCATGCAGCTCAACCGCCTCTTTGCGATCCGCAATCTCAGGCTCCGTGTCAATGATCTCCAGATAACGTTTGAACCCTGCAATACCCTTCGGGTAACTCTCAATTACGGCATTAATCTTCTCAATCGGGCGGAAGAAAATATTCGACAATAGCAGGAACGCCATGAAATCGCCCATGTTGATTCGGCCATCGATGTAAAACCACGCGCCGCTGATCATGACAAAAACGGTCACCAGACGCATCATCATATAACTCACCGAGATGCTTTTTGCCATCGTTTTGTAAGCAAGTAGTTTGGTTAGACGGAAATTGGCGTTATCTACAGCAAACAGCTTTTTCTCATGCTCTTCATTGGCAAAAGATTGAACGACACGCATCCCGCCTACGTTGTCTTCAATACGTGCATTAAAGTTACCCACGTCACCGAAGAGTCTCCGGTACGTTTTGGTCATCCGACCGCCAAATACAATGATCACCCACGCCATAATCGGAATGATGATAAATGTCAGCAGAGCCAGCTCCAGATTGATATTGGCCATCAGCCAGAATGAGCCGATCAGTGTCATTACAGCGATGAACACATCCTCTGGTCCGTGGTGAGCCACTTCACCAATATCATTAAGGTCATTCGTCAGATGACCGATCAAATGCCCCGTTTTACGATTATCAAAGAACCGGAAAGAAAGCTTCTGCAGGTGGGCGAACATTTTTTCCCGCATATTCGTTTCAATGTTAATCCCAAGCATATGTCCCCAGTATGTAACGACATAGTTTAACACCGTATTCAATGCATAGATCGATAACAGCACGATACAGGCCAGTAAAATCAGCGGCCAGTCCTGTCCTGGCAGCAGTTCATTGATGAACTTACTTACGGCGAGAGGAAATGCCAGCTCTAACAATCCCGCAAATACAGCACAGCCAAAATCGATTAAAAACAGTTTTTTATACGGTCGGTAATACGAAAAAAAGCGACGAAGCATTTCGATTCACACTCACTCTCCACATTCATATTCGATTTGTACAGTGTATACCATTCTATACAGTCTTCCAAAACATGTAAACCTATTCTCGTTGATCTATAGCTAAAAAGCCTTCTCCATATCATAGAGAAGACTTTTTGCATGTTCATTCTGCAAATACGTGCGAATACGATCAAACGAGAAATATGATTGAATGATGAACTTTACTTTCTATTTTTTTAATGAAACTTCAAATCGAGAACCTGCCTCACCCGCAAACGCAATACGCCCGTTTTCGGGTAGGACAACCTCGTTATTGCCACTAATTACCGTGTGATTTATACAAACACCCGCCTGGTCAAATACTGCAACAGCCCCTTTTGCAGGCATCTTCACGGTCATGATCTTACCTTTGGCTGCTGCGGGTACCGAGAACCATCGGGCATTAGCATTCGGCTGAATCGTTATCTTGGATTGCTTGCCTGCATAAAGTGCTTGAACAATCTCTTCACTTGCATATTCATAGCCTGTAAAATGAACATACTCTATACCATTTTTCCTGGAAAAGTAGATATCCCTCGCATCCCTGCCAGCCATGCCGGGAATCTGGAGTTGGTTCACTGCATGGTCGGCTCCAACCATTTTGTGGTTGATCATATAACCGGGAACGCCATTCACTGTATCCAATGGAATGATGGATGAAGCATGAAGATATGCCGTGGAGCTATATTTTTCATTCATCAAATAATACCTCTGCCCATCACGCTGATCCCATGCCGCCTGAATATCCTTAGGCAATTCATTGTTCTCCAGCTTTTGTGCCGTATATTCCGAGAAAGCAAGTTGTCCTAACCCAGGTACAGACAGATAGGATCGAGACCACAAGTAGACATGACCGTTTGACTCTTCAACAAACTTCAATTTTTCTGTGCCTTCCTTATTTACAAATGTTCCATCCGACGTATAGATGTATTGATCCGAAGGACTATTCGGAACCATTTGGGGAGTAATCAACAGTTCTCCAGCAGTGTTCACATCCACTTTCAATACGGTATTATTTCCTCCATAAAATCCTGCATACGCAGACATCTCTTTCGACATATCCGCCTTTACAGGTAAGCCAAACGATTTCTCAGGCTTGCGTTCTTGAATGATATCTTTGGCTTCGAGTGCGCTAAGTAACAGTTCGCTCGCTATCAATTGATCAATTGCACTCGATCCTCCTGAAGAAGTAACGGCTGCAGCCATATTATGCTCTGGAAGTACGACCAGGGATGAATGATACGATATGGTATCCCCACCTTTCGTGACCGCCTTAATACCGTAGTCACTGAATGGGAACAAGTCCACACTATCCCACCCTAATCCGTAAGAAATGGAAGAATCACTCTCTTCTGGCCACATGCCTCGTTGGTACTCCTTTTGTTCCATGGCTTTTACCGACTTCTCGGAAAGAATACCTTCAACCTCACCTGTGAAGATTTGTGAAAATTTCACAAGATCCTTAGCGGTGGAATACATGCCTCCGGTAGCGATGATATTATAATTCTCTTGAGGGAGCTGCACCTTAGACAAAGGAGAATAAATAGCCGCCATTTCTGCCGTGTTAACCACATCCTGCGGTGTTTTGGTGTGCTCCATGTTCAGAGGTTCTGTAAAATATTTGTGTATATATGCCGTAAAGCTCAACCCACTGACTCTCTCAACCAGATGTTCAGCTAATGTAAATGCATCGTTAGAATATACTGAATACGAACCTGGTTCTGCCTTTAGATTCTGCGTTGCGAGTTGATCCAAGAAAGTATCATGTGAGAGCGTAACATTATCCCCGTACAATGTTGCATTGTGACTTGAAGTGCCTAGAAGACCCGCCGAATGATTCAACAGCATACGTGGTGTAATCTGTTTATACCGCTGATCTTTCATCTTAAATTCTGGAATATAACTCGTCACTGGTTGATCCAGATTTACCTTGCCTTCATCAACAAGCTTCATCACAGATGCTGTAAGAAACATTTTACTAGTCGACCCTATGCCATAAACGGTATTGGATGAGAGTGGAACTTCCCCTTTTGAGTCATTTTTACCTGTCTGCCCGGAAACAACAATCTCTCCTTGATCCATAAGTGCATATTGCACACTGGTTACCCCGTATGTTTCAGTAAGTAGGCTAGCCTTCTCCATCACTGTTTTCTTGGTGGTTCCATACATCAGGTCATTGCTTTTAGTGACAGATGGTGCAGCCATAACAGTCCATGGTGTTAACATGATTATCACCAGACTCAAGGCAGCAATTGAAGTCCGTCTCTTGACTATTGTTTTGATCATGCCCTTGTTGATGTTCTTTATATCTTGGGTTATCATTCACATCTCCTCCTGATCTGTCATCAGACAGCCTTCGTTACAGTTCCCTCGGTTCTATGAATTTCACCTCAGGATATCTGTCGTTTGGTCCTTGGATCAGGTTTCCACCTGTTCCTTTCAAATGTTTATTGAAAAAATCAAGTACATACTGGTTTACAATCAATGATCCTCTGCTACCATTGATATCTCCCGTGATGCCTGTCAGTTTAATCAACGGAGAATAAAATTGCAGATCCGCAAAATTGAAATGCTGAGTTCCTTCTATATAAATCACATTTCCTTGATGATGGATTACATTTTTCATAATTTGAAGCTCATCCGAAAGCTGTTTAATCACTTCGTTATCTGGATCTGTATTGTTTTTAAACTCTTCCAACCATGCCTTGAAAACCCCTGATCTGATGAACATAAACGGCTTATTAATAACGTCTCGATTCTCCACTTCATACAGTGACCCATCCATATTAATTCCGGCCTTAATTCTGTTATCTAAATAAGTGGTATTAAACGCTGTAGCCCCCCCAAACGAATGACCCATTGCGCCCATATGATTTAAATCTATCTTTCCTTGGAATTGACTCTCGATTGCGCCTGAATTCAGCTTTTCTATCTGATCAATTACAAACTCCACGTCTTGTGTCCATATTTTCCCGATCTTTCTACGCTCGTCAACGGTTTTCATCTTGGTTCTATAATCCGTTACACTTCCATCTGGAAAAATAGTAGCAAAGGTACTATACGTATGATCGATGGTTACCACGATATAACCATGACTTGCTAGATTCTCGGCCTGTGATGCATGTAAAAACCTGCTGGTTCCCATGCCATGGGATAACAGTACCACCGGATAAGGACTTGTTGAAGGTAATATTTCCACATTTTCATAGGAGTTGGTTTTACTATACTTCCAGTAATCAAACACAAAATCAGGCAGGTTTAAAGAATTAGAGTATGTTTGAATGTACTTCTTGAACATCTCTTTATCTTTAGGGAAAAGAAATTCACTCTTGTTGTTATCTCTATTTTCAGTAGGATACCAAATCTGAACCATGAGCTCCCTCTTGCCACTCTGTTCCTCCGTTAGGACTTCATCTCTACTTGAATCCGTAAAGTGAAAGGTTTGAGTCCCCACTTTCTCTGCTCCATCAGGTTTAGGCAGATGAAAGACAGGCAAGTACACCATCAAGCAGACAGATAACGCTAATAAAATAACAATGAAAGAGGCTATACTGTATCTGAGCGGTTTCCCTATTTTAATTGCCATCCTCTTTTTAGCATGCTTAAAGAGAATGATGAGTATGAACAGACCCGTTAAGCCATATATCAAAAGCATCTGCCACCTGTATCCCTCCACTGCCAACTGAACCACAAACAAAATACTGCTTCCAATGCCAAGAGCCATATCTGTTTTCTTTGCATTTCTTGTAACAAACAATAAATCGATTAACAAAACGAAACAAGATAACGTTAAAAGTAATTCAAATAACCTCATTCAGAATCCCCACTTTTCTCAATAGATCTCACTTCATCGAGTGTTTGATCTGTGTATTATTCGGTCTCCTAGAAAATAATACTTACTAATCGTGTACTGCTCATGACATCCATATGAACAGAACATGAACAAACTAAAAAAAGCTACGTCACATACAAGGAATCTTGTACATGAACGTAGCAAAGATAGATTTGGAGCATTGAATGATCTTATGAGGAATCAACAACCATACAAAAAGAAGTTGACTATCCTGCCGTCGGTGGACTAATTGGCAAGGTTACTATAAATGTTGTTCCTTGACCCATTTTACTCTCCACCGTGATATCCCCTTTATGTAATGAAATAATTTGTTTCACGATCGCAAGCCCCATCCCGCTGCCATCATATTTCCGACTGTGGGAACGATCAGCCTTGAAGAAGCGCTCAAATATACGTTTTTGATCCTCAAGAGGAATACCAATTCCCTGATCTGATATCTGCACCGTTACATTTCGCACATCTCGTTCCATCCTGACGTGAATTACGCCGTTATTCTCTGAAAACTTAATCGCATTACTCAGAATGTTCGTCCATACCTGATTCAATTGATCGTGATCTGCGATAACTTGAACCTTCTGCAAGTCCAGCTCAAAGCGAATATTCCGATCAGACCATTGAGGCTGCAATGCAACGATAACCCGTCTGATCTGTTCATCCTGATCACGCGTGGCGAGTTGCAGCTGATGGGATTGTGATTCCAGCATACTGAGCTTAAGCAAGCTATCACTCATTTTAGACATGCGTTTCGCCTCTGAGATGATAATGTCGAGATAGCGTCCTCGTTCCTGATCCGGTAACTCTACATTCTTCAAAGCTTGGGCATACCCTGATATGGAAGTAAGCGGTGATTGTACCTCGTGTGAGACGTTGGCTACAAACTCTCTTCTCATCTGCTCCAGCTGCTTTAGATCCTTCATCATATCTTCGAAACTACGAGCGAGTGTGCCCAGTTCACTAGATTGCTTAATATTCAGCTTTACATTGAAGTCACCCGCTGCAATACGTTTGGTTGCCTGGGTTAATGTTTTGATTGGTCTGACCAAAAACATGGAAGCAATCAGAATGATCAGACTTCCGGCGGCCAGAGATGAGGTAGCAAAGATCGTCCCCCATTGGATCACTGCAGCAGCAGCGGGGGGTGACAGAGTCTCCAGAAACATGGCTCGAGTCCCGTTAACAGTCCGGACTGGCAATCCCAGTAGAACTGTACCAAGACCATTCGGTGTCGCCTCCACTACGGCTCCTTCAAGTACCTTCTGAACCTGCTCCTTCGTCACTGAAATCGGTTTATGATCTATAGTCTTCCCGAACGTATGAACCTGCCCAGACGGCTCAATCATTCGAATATAGTATAAATCGAGTTGCTTCATCTTGTTGACAAATGTGTCCGCCTCGGATAGCGGCAGCGTTTTGTATATCTCTACAACATCCTGACCAAAGTTACGTATGTTAATATGTGCATTCTCATTGAGCTGATCTTCAAAAATCCAGGTGGATAAGAGAAAAGCAATCACAGTCCCGGCAATCACAGAGACCAGAAAAGTCACAACCACGCGGATATACAAAGACTTAATCATGCTTGACCTCAAGCCGATACCCCAGACCACGAACGGTTTCAATCTGAAAATCTGAAGTCGTCACAAAACGTTCGCGCAAACGTTTGATATGTACATCAACCGTCCGATCATCCCCAGTGTAATCCAGCCCCCAGATCTGATCGATCAATTGCTCCCGCGTATAGACTTGTCCCGGCGTTCCGGCCAGCTTGTACAACAATTCAAATTCCTTGAGTGGCAAAGTTAACGACTCTGTTCCCAGAATAACTTTGTAACTCTGACGGTCCAGTGTGACGTCCCCAAACTGTATCATGTGCGTGGAGCCGATCTTGTAACGTTTCAGCAGAGCTTTCACACGTACAGTTAACTCCAACGGATCAAATGGTTTCGTTAAATAATCATCCGTTCCCAGTTCGAAACCTTTCACCTTTTCCCATGTCTCACCTCTAGCTGTCAACATAAGTAAGGGGAGATCTGCGTTCATTTGTCTCAATTCTCTGCACAAGGTCCAGCCGTCCATAATCGGCATCATGATATCCAGTACCACCAGATCAATGGAGCGTTCCTTGTATAGCGTGAGCGCCTGATGGCCGTCCACAGCCTCTACGGTATCAAATCCGTCATTTCGTAAAAACAAACAGACAAGCTCACGAATATTCGCGTCATCGTCTGCAACTAATATGGTAGCCATATGCTTCTCCTTCGGCAACATTATACTACTTGTTATCCATCTTATATCGCCAGTTCGTTAATTTAGTGAGTTCGCAATTTCATTCGATGCTTTTTGCTTATTCCACATCCGTCAGGGATATCGTGAACATCGTGTGTTTTTTCAACACTCCCTGAATAGGTACATCGTGTGTGCCATTTTCCCGGAAGCCAGCTTTCAAAAGCACACGAATGGAGCCTGCATTGTCAGGAACAGCCCCCGCCTCAACTTGCGTAATGTTCATCTCATGTTTGGCATATTGAAGCACACGTTTCAATGCTTCGCTCATATACCCTTTACCGTGGTGTTGCCGATCTGTTGCATAACCAATTACCCATTTTGCTGCACCATTCAGTTCGATTCGAAATAATGAGATTTCTCCCACCAGTTCATCTGTATCTTTAAGAAAAATGCCAAAAGAATGCCGTTTTCCTTCTTTTCTAAGCTCAAGCCATTTCTCAATCAGACGGATCTGTCCATCCAGAGTATAAAATGCTTCATCTCGACGACCAGCCGAAGTCCTCTCTATTTCCTCTCTATTGCCCAACTGAAACTCCTGAAGCAGTGTAGCATCTTCTAACGTCCAAGCTCTGATATAAATTCGTTGCGCCTCATATTTCATCTCAAGTTACTCCTTAGAAGTTCAGTTCAAGTCATCTGAAAACAACCTAATCCACTAGTTCATCCAATGTGTTCTCCAGCTCTTCAAGCCGAGTTGACAGCATATTCACATGCATTTGCACGTCAGCAATCTTTTTCTGTAAAACCTTTGTCTGTTCGTTCTCTGCGTCTGCTTCTGTCTCCCGGGTTTCAAAATTAATCTGAGTTTGAGTCCATTCTTGTTCATACCGCTTCAGTTTTTCAACAGCTGCAACCTGTTCTTCTTTTATTTGATCGATCTGCTGTTCCAGATACAATACTTCGGACAGGCTTGCTCCGCCTGATAAACGTTGTGAATACGTCATATACGCACCTCTTCATGCAGCTTTTTATTCAACCTTCATCTCCATCGCTTTACTCACATCGTACGCTTCTATGTTGATATCGGTTTCTGCATCCAATGCCAATTTGGCAAGCTGACTACCAATGTAAGGCCCCATGGTTAGACCGGAAGCCCCCAATCCATTGGCTGTAATCAGACCTGACCATCCCGGGACATGTCCCATAACGGGCAAAAATCCTGGGGTGAACGGGCGAAAACCTACACGAACCTCATCAAGTGTACTGTCTGCAAGCTCAGGTGCCAGCTCTAAGCCCTTGTTCAACACTTCTTGCATGCCTCCGGCAGTAGTTCGTGTATCGTAACCGTCGACATCATTTTCATGTGTGGCGCCAATGACTATTTTCTGTGCTGCAAACGCAAGTAAATACTGATCTGTAGGCGGCATGATGACAGGCCACTCTTCTGTATTTTGCTGATTAGAAGTACGCAAATGCACAATCTGACCCTTCTGATAATGGACGTTAAAATGAATCCCCAGTGGCTTCATCAACTCATTCGCCCACGCACCAGCACACACAACCACCCGATCCGCAATGTAACGCTCTGATTGCACCTGTGCGCCAGTTACTTTCTCGCCCTCATAGAGAAGTAGGGCCTCTCCCTCAATCAGACGAGCGCCATGCCGCTGTGCAGAGCGGATCAACGCATCACGCAGCGCCCGTCCATCCACACGCGCAGCACCGCTGATGTGCACGGATGAATAACCTTCTCCAAGTAAAGGAAAACGTGCAAGCGTGTCTTTTTCATCGAGACATGTGATTGTGCCAATTTCAGGTGCATCTTCCCTACGCAACTTGGCCCTCTCCGCCATTTTGTTAATCTTATTCTGATCGGTATGTATGCTGAGTGCACCTGTCTGCGCATACCCAGTATCGGTTTCCCCAGCACGTTTTAATTCGGTTATAAGCTCAGGGTAATAACGTGCACCTGCCTTGGCTAGCTGATACCAATCCTGATTCCGACGCTGAGACAACCAAGGACAGATAATACCCGCAGCCGCATCAGTGGCCTGCCCTGCATCTTTCCGATCGATAAGCAGAACTTCTGCTCCTGATTTTGCTAGATGATAAGCTGTTGATGCTCCTAATATTCCCGCTCCGACTACGATGATTTTTTTCATGCGAGTATTCCTTTCCTTCTTCCATTCATCTATATAGCGTACCCTTTTTGATATTCTGTTGGCAAGCTGAGTCACCCGGATACCGTTATCAAAAAAATATAATGTAAAATGTTAACACATTTAAAATAATTCCATTTATGTAATATAATTCTTTTTAGGTTTCTTTCATGCTCTAATCATGCTACCTGTGCACAAGACCTTTTAACGAAAAGAGGAATTATTCAACGATGCCGAAACCTAACATGGGAAACCTGCTGGTGCCCGATATGCCTCTCATGATTACTGGGCAAAACCGGTTGACCGTTAATGAATTAATGGATTGGAGCGACCATTCACGGGATTACACCATTGTACAGTGCATCGGCGGAACAGGGAGAATCGCAGCCAAAGATCTTGAGTTTTCTGTTCGGAAAGGAACAGCGCTTATCTTGTTTCCTGAAGTACCCTACCGTTATAACAATTCAAGTAACACATTACAGTTTGATTGTTTGTCGTTTAATGGCTACATTTTGCCGCGTTTCCTGCACTCCTTGCAGATCGGGGAACTGCGCACCTTCAAACCGGATGGCATACTTGGCCTCCTGTTACGTGAGATCACACTGGCGCTACAGTCCCGTCACAAGGATTATATCTGGCACGGTTCTACACTGCTCTATACTCTTTTGGTTCGTTTAACCATTGAGAGTGAACGCTACAGCAAGGTTGAGCGCTCTGAGGCTCGCCTGCGTCTGACAGAGCTTGTTGCTTTTATTAAAGAAAACTATCGACAGGATCTCTCCCTCTCCCTACTCGCGGAACAGATGAATGTGACCGAGCAACATCTGAACCGCATTTTTAAAAAAGAGTTCCATATGACTCCACTCGATTACTTGGTTCGCTATCGCTTGCTTAAGGCCAAGGAGATGCTTGTACAGCAAGAGGATATCACCGCACATGAGATCGCAAAAGCCGTCGGTTTTAACAGTGCCAGTTATTTCGGTTCCGTGTTCAAAAAATATGAAGGCATCTCACCCATCGAGCTCCGCAAGAAGTTTCACAGATAAAAGAGGTATGCGGTATGAGATACGAGATTAGAGATGCAGGAATTATATCTTCATCTCGGCCAGCGAGGATAACCGCCGTTCATGCATGGTGAATTCCAAACCGCGTGTTACCTCGTTTGGCACGATATAACAACGGATACCTGCGGCATTTGCTGCCTTTAGTCCATTGGGTGAATCTTCAAAAACAATCGCTTCATCTGCCTCCGCGCCAAGTTTCTGATCAGAAGCGTGCAGTCAAATCCGGCTGGGTCATGCTTACGGATAAAAAGTGGCAAGTGCAACCCGTGCCAGTCGGTGACTGAGCAACAACTCCAGCTCGAAGCTCTCCATCCATCGGCATGCCAAAGTATCGAATTAACTTCCATTCTTCCCCATCGGGAGAATAAAAGAAGGACAGACATCCCTCCACTTTTCGTATACGCAGGTAAGGATCTGACACAGGGACCTCTGTCGAGTTGCAATCATCGGATGATCCATCACGCGTAACGACAGATACGATCGTTGCGGCTTTACCATCATATTCAAAACACAGTTTGCACCAGTTACGTTCGTCGACCATCACCATCAAACAACCGGAATCATATTGATGCTTCATCTCTACCGTCAGCTGTGCAGTCATTTCGAAATCACCAGCCACGGGCATCGACAAGAACGGTGCGGTCGCTCGAATATGCTTGCCTGCCGGGTCTTGGAAAAAATCCGAGTCGGCTTGCGCCTCTATGATGAGTCCGCCTTGATCCGTATATGACCAGCTGTTCGGCTCATTGATCCAGCTCAGTTTCTCCCTTGCTTCCGTTGTCATTACATTCATCATTCAAACCTCCCAAGGATTGTGCTGTTAACTGTATTTTACCGTTTTATATATTCGGCAACATACAGAAAAGCCCTTCTTCTACATATTTTCGTAAGATTCAATCACTTGGGGGCGTTGCTGTGGATCATGTAAAAACAACATGATAATCATTAACAAAATATACAGTGCAAGAATAACGCCGAATAGAAGAACCGGATGATAATGATACAGCAACCCGGTCAGATACCCGGAAGGTATTGCTGTTAAGGTCATAACCGTCTGTACAGCCGAGAACATATCCGCCTTCTCATGTGTGCCCAGTCGGTTCATCAGTAATGAATCACGGTACGTTTGCAGAATGAAGTTCCCTGCAGCAAGTACAATAAGAGTAAGAAACAGCATCGCTATATTACCAGCTGGGATCAGAAGAAATAACACAGCACCCGCGGTACTGAGCACAATGGAGAAGCTAACATACTTCTCTTCCGATCTCTGCTTCAAGCGCGGAAGAATAACCAGATATAACAGCATGACGGTTACCGCTGTCACAACCGGGATAAATGAGATCACTCGATCGCCAAAGCTTAGCTGTTCCTTAAAATAGATGACCTGAAAGAAGTTCAACTGTAGAACCAGATTGGACAATACCGTAATTAAAATGATCGGAAATAACCTGCGCTTGTAGAACGACCGTCCAAACAGACGAAGACTGTTGACAAGGCTGCGAAATACATGCGTTTTGCTGTGTATGCCCATCAGTTCCTTGCCAACTTCAGTCTCTTCCGTGTAACGATTACGAATAAAAAACATCGCTGTCATCAGCAGCCCGCCCACAAAATAAATGCTTGCTAGCGTAGGCACGATACCAAAGTCCGCAATCACAGCTCCTGCAATCGGTGTAAGCACTCCCGCACCGGTAATAATCATGTTCAACATGGCGAATACCTTGGAGCGTTTGTGTTCTTCCACGTCTTCTATAATCAGACAATTGAAAGACACCGTGACAAACTTTGATGTCGCATTGAGCAGATAAGCCACGAGGAACAGCCAGAAATTTTGTGAAAATGCCCAGATCAACATCGGTACACTCCAGGCGAGTAAATCAAAGATTAGTGTCGTTCGTTTACGCCCCAGCTTGTTGGTCACTGACCCTGCGAATAGTTGAAAAATGAAGGCAAAATACAGATTCACCGAATTAATCATGCCAATCTCAATGTCAGACAAACCGGCCTCTTTCATATACAAAGGAGCATAAAACAAAACAATCGTTCCCGGAATGGCCCACACCGGCTCGAGTAAAATGGAATACCGCGGATTTCTCGGCAAATCCCGAAGCAGCTTCACTCCATATCCCTTCTTTCTCTCTGCTCTACATCATTATAGAATCAATGCGGTTTTCACCGAATTCATCGGCAGCTTCTCCCCGCTTCGGAGGTCATAACCGATGGTGCCATTGAAAGCCTGTTCATAATCCGTCAAATATTTTTTGGCGGTTACCATCTGCTCCAGCTCAGGAAGGCTTTGTGCGAATTTCAACGCCGTGCTGATCATGGAGTGTACAGCTACCGCACCAATAATACTGAGTCCATCGTTAATGACATGGGTTGATTTAAAAGTCACTTCGTAACTGTCGTCATACCCCATCGGAATAATCCGGCCGCCTTTAGCAATCATCTCTAATCCGACATGAAGCTGATTCCCTACAGCATCGACAACAATATCAAACTTTTTGTTATTGTTGATCTCGTATACTTTGTCCCGTGTTAGATCCTGTGGATAGTAGACATAATCAGCGATCCCTTCTGCGAATTGTTTGCGATAAGGATCAATCTCAGTACCCACCGTAAGTCTTGCCAGTCGTTTGCTCACCAGCTGGCACAGTGAACCAATGGCGCCTGACCCCAGCACGAGTACAGAGTCACTTGGCTTCACGCCTGCTTTCATGAATGTTTGCAACACACAACCCAAAGGTTCAATCATCATTGCCGTTTCCCAGCTCATAGAATCGGGGATCGAATAGATATATTTTTCATCTCCGACATAGTATTCGGCAAACGTTCCGTGTGTGGTCATGCCCACCTGGTAATCATCGAAATTTTCGCAGTAGACGAACAAGCCTTCACGACAATACGAGCAGTGACCGCAAGATTGAGTCGGGTCCACAAGAACCCGATCTCCTACGCGAATGCCTCTTACTTCATCCCCCACCTCGACCACAGTCCCTACTCCCTCGTGACCGATAACGGTTCCTTTGTTTGCCGGGACTTTACCTTTAACAATGTTCAGATCTGTTCCACAGATCCCCGATCCATAGATTTTCACTTTGACCTGATTCGGTCTTTCAATACTAGGCTCTTCAATCTCTTGCAGCTCCACCTGTTTCAAATCTTGATATACGAGTGCTTTCATGCGAACTCCTCCTGGTCATATAATGAATTTTTCGTGTTATTTTCCTTACAGATTGGCATATTTCAGATGTTCAAGCTTCTGCATTTCTTTCCAGTCCGACAAGATCTGAAGCAGTGCATCCTCCACCCAAATCAATTCCTCCCGCGTATGCGTATCCGAGAAAATAAAGTAACCTTTAGTGAAAATGCCGTAATGAGCCATTTTCTTCACCATAAATTCCCGGAACGGGTCCGTCTGAAAATTCTGCTCATCCAGGGATTGAATATAAAAGCTAGCATAGGTTCCCTTTAAGGCTAATTGTTCCGTGAGACCAAGCAGCACCAGTTCGGATTCCAGTCGTTTCATGATCCGCGTAGCGGGTTCACGCCAAGTGGGCCAGACTTTGGCATTTTTAATTAGCCTTTCGCAAGCAATAGCCGCCGCAAGTGCTGTCGTCTCGCTGGAATGCGCATTGCTAAATCGCACCTGTCCTGCAAGGGACATGAGGTGCTCTGGCCCCAATACCGCCGCAAGCGGAAGTCCATTGGCCATGCCCTTGGAGATGCAGAGCAAGTCCGGCCAAATATTATACTCTCCTGCAGTCGCCTGTTTGCCCATTCGTATTCCCGAAGTAACCTCGTCGAAGATAATAATGATGTCCAAGGAGCGGCATAAATCCACTACCTTCTTTAGTTCTTCCTTATTCCACTCGTTGGGGCACAAGACTATACAGGCAATGTCCTCCATAGATGAAGTCTGTTCCCGAATGTTAGTATAGGAAGGCTTGTCCACCCAAATCGTGGAACGCTCTATATCTACCGGAATCCCTCGTTCTTTGGTCTGACTGCCGTAATAACCGTATGCAGACCAGTCATGCCACCCGTGGTAAGCTGTTGCAATGACCTTGCTTTTACCACTTCCGGCACGGGCCAGCCGCACCGCTCCACTTACCGCATCTGCACCGCTCTTGGTGAAGCGCAGAGACGGATAACGTGCCTCAAATCGCTCCAGTATTAACTCTGCACACTCCAGTTCAATATCCGCTGGGAGTGAAAATCCTGTCCCTTTTTTCAACTGATGGATGACTGTAAGCTGAATTTCTCGTCTTGCGTGCCCCCAAGGAACCGTGCCCATGGCCATCTCACAATCCAGCCATTCATTACCGTCAATATCCGTGAATCGGGAATGATATGCTTCCGCACAGCAGACCGGAGTATGTCCCGGAAATAAGCGCTCTGGAGCTTTGGCCAGTGTACTGCACCCACTCGGAATCACCTTTTTGACCTTCTCTAGCCATTCCAGATTTTGTGTAAATCTTGTGGCACGATCCAGCGTGCTTTTTTCATCGCTCACTTTGAAGTACCTCCCTATGGCTTAATAGTGTGTATGACAACCTGAATCCTTAAGTTATCGCACTTTCGTGCCCGGCCAACATCCATCATAGATACGATCCATCGTGATCACGTTACCGTAGAGGTCGATAATTAGATCCTTGGCTCTGTGGGCATGTCTCATTTCGATCCAATAGCGGTTCTCCAACAATCGGGTGAAGTTGTCCACCAGAAACAGCAACCGATTTTCGCTATGAATTAACTCCTTGCCTAATACTTGGGGTAGCCAAATGGCTCCATTCGAGTTAAAGCGGTTGGAGTAGTCTCGCACGTCGGCAAGGGGAGCGATACCTGCCTCGTCAAGCTTGCTCCAGAACGTATCCGCGTCACTGCGTACCTCGGCAAGATCGATACCAACCATTGGCAGATGCTCGTATTCGCGTTGATGATGCAATTGCTCCTTTAGATGACTGAATACGAAGGGCCATACATCGGCTTCGATCTGATTTCCCCACTTTTTCCAAAATCGTGCCAGATTGTTCTTGCGGTTAAAATTGCGGTGAATGCCGCTGCTGCGTTCCCAGTGATAGGCTTGAATGTTAGGATTAATAACCGTGTCATAACCCGCTTCTCTGGCTCGCATCTGATAATCAAAATCTTCGTATCCGTTGAAAAACTTTTCATCCAGGCCGCCAATCGTCTCATATACTTCCCGTTTCATACCAAACATCGCAAACACAACAAGCTGCACGGAGAACGTCTCCTTCGGGATATCATCTGGGGATGCGTTCAGAAAAAGATGTCGTCCATACGAGTCCGCAAAGGCGATACCACAATGCTGCACACCGCCAGTCTGCGGATACAACAGTACGCCTCCGATCATACCGATCGTAATATCCGTGTCGAGTGTCTCCTTCATCATCGTTTGCCAATGAGGCTGTAATATCGTGTCGGAGTCCAGGAAAAAGATGTATTCTCCCTTAGCAATATTCAGGGCGCTGTTAATGGATACGGCGCAGCCAAGTGGAAAGTCATGCTGAAGAATGTCAATGGTCACACCTTCTCTGACTTCTTGTTTGAGTTTGTCCAAGTGCTGAAAGACAGCCGATCCCGAACCGTCGTTGATAAAAATAATTTGCGTTGAGGCAACAACCGTTCGAAGCAGCGAGTCTGTAAACAGATTCAAAATGTTATAGTCCTGATTGACCGGTACAATAATGGTGTAAAGCATATAATTCCTCCTCATGAAGTTAATATTGATGGAACCCGTTGGCCAAGATTATGAACATGTGCCTGATATAACTACTTGTTCTCTGTCGTCCTCCTCCACCCAAACTTTGTCTTAATTCGGTAATTATTTGGATCTAGTAGAAATTTATATCATTTTTTGAAAGTTTTAAATCTTAAATTCTGAACACTATTAATATTTGAATCTCTTTAAAAATCAAAAAAAACTCTCGATGGGCCCTCGCATCCAATGCGACAAACCGATCAAGAGTTTTTAGAAGTTGCTCTTCATTTATGAGATAAGCCTCTACTTGCTTAACTTTATGCCTTTGCAGGCAACCAATCGGATTCTTTGGCACCCAGATTCGTAATGAATTGCTGCAGTGCATGTGATATCCATTTGCGGGCATGAATTACTAACTGAATTTCCAATGTAAAATCAGTATGAACCAGAGGTAGTACCGTAAGCTTCTGTCTTTGGATCTCATCCATGGCAATCATACGAGGTAAAAGCGAGATGCCCGGACCAGCCATAATACTTCGTTTAATGGCCTCAGGACTTCCCAGCTCCAGTCCCACTTTGTAGGGAATAGCGTTGGTTCTAAGTACTTTCTCCAGCAGCTGCCTGTAATTGCACGAATCCTCCGGCATGATCCATTCTTCGTCCGCCAGATCACTCAATGTAACCTCGGATTTAGCTGTAAGTGGATGGTCTGAATTCACGATGAGCACCAGCGGTTCCTCGCGGATCGTAATCCATTGCAATCCTGATTCCGGTGAAGCATTAGCCAGAATAAGACCGACGTCTGCCTCCCCTTCTCTGACTTTTTGTAGAATCAGATCTTCCCGATCGGTCTGCAGCCGAATGCCGAGCTCGGGATATTGTTTACGTGTCGTTTGAATGGGCACCGGAAGATAATAAGATGCAAGCGAGTCCATCGTAGCAATGGTAAGTGATCCGCCGCCCTGTTTGGTCAGCTTCTCCTGAGAATGTTCAAATATCTCCAGAAGCTGTCCAGACAACTTAAATAGCTCTTCTCCAGCCGAAGTAAGCCGGATTTTATTGTTATTAAATCGCTCGAATAGTTTGACCTGATAAATTTTCTCCAGCTTTTGAATCTGGGTTGTCACACTTGACTGGGCGTAGCCAAGCTCTTCGGCCGCTTTGGTAAAGCTTTGCCTCAATGCCACCTCACGAAAGGTTTGAAAATAATTCAAATCCATCATTTATTCCCTCACATCATCGAAATTATTGATAACACCTATCATCTATTATAGCTAACTATGATACGTTTTCCCATGGTAAAGTGAATGAAACGGAATTCCAACATACATTTGGGGGTTATACGATGTTAACCGAACAACAGATTCAAGGTATTTATATACCTGTAATCACACCTTTCACCAAAGAACGCGAACTTGATCTTCCTTCGTTTCAAAACTACATCAAAGTTATGGTAAACAGTGGCATTCATGGCTTGGTGATTAATGGTACGACTGGAGAGTCACCTACCGTGACATGGGATGAAGTGGAACAGCTTGTGAAGGCCGCGAAGGAAACACTGAGCAGCATCAACTCCTCCGTACCCATTATGGTTGGAACCGGAACGAATGATACCGCTTCAACGGTGGCGAGAACCAAGAAAGCTGCCGCACTCGGAGCCGATGCTGTTCTTGTCGTTACGCCATACTATAACAGACCAACGGAAGAGGGCATTTACGAGCACTTCCGCATGGCTGCCAGCGTGGGCATCCCCGTGATGGTGTACGAAATCCCAGCCCGTACAGGGGTTAGAGTTTCTATAGATATGATGAAAAAAATTATGAATATCGATGGAGTTATCGGTCTTAAGGATAGCACAAATAACCTCGACCTCATGACCGAGCTGGTACGTTGCGGCTCGAAGCCCATTTTGTGTGGAGATGATACCTTCTTCTTTGATATGTTAACGAGAGGTGCAGCCGGCGGCATGATGGCATCGGCCAGTATTAATCCAGAGCGGTTTCTGGAAGTGTATAACCGTTTTGTGGCTGGTGAAAAAGAAGATGCCTACCGTCTCTATACGCAGTTGCTTCCGTTCATTAAAAATCTCTTCGAAGAGCCTGCGCCTGCCATGCTGAAACATCTGCTTGCACAGCAAGGCATTATCGCTTCTGCACAGCTGCGTCTGCCTCTCATGCCAGCATCTGAGCAGTTAAAAGCAAAGATTGCACTGTAAATTAAACACGTAGAACATAGTTAAGCGCAATGGATCGGTGCATTCCACCGGTGTTAAAAATAAATGTTGCTACTTATTAAGTAGGTGTGTCTGCATTTGTGCTGCTCTATGTGGAAATAAAACAAGCCGCAGAATAATCTGCGGCTTGTTTTGTGCCTTTTATTTACTCAAACTACGCAACAACGTATTCCAGGTTTTGTCGAAGTTCATTCCGATTGATCCGCTCATTTCGCAACAAACCCGTGATAGAACGTGTCCACGACGAGCGCAGGTGCAGCATTTCTGGCGATATTGCCACGGATCACTTGCTGCCACGTCAAGAAGAGGATCGAATACAGAACCTCTACAATCCACGTTTTGTCCACATCCGAACGAAAAAACCCTTTCTCTTGAAGGACACCAATGGCATGAAGCACCGGTTGTCTCAGTTTCTGATCGGCCCCTTCGATCTCGGCATTATAGTTGACGGTTGCATCGTGAGCCAGAAAATAAATTTTATCCCCGAGTGGAATTAGCGCCTCAATCAGCTCTGGGAAATACTTTTCAGCCTGCTCCTCGTCCAGCTTGACGTGCTGTAACGTCTCGTTAACAACATCAATTGCACGCATCGCCAAGTGAATCATCAGTTGCTCACGGCTCTCCACATATCGATGTAATGTGGCAATTCCGATGTTTGCAGCTTCAGCAATGTCATTCATCGACGCATTGGGCTTCTCTATAAGTAATTTTGTGGCTTCATCCAGAATGGCAAGCATTCGATTTTGCTTAAATGTTAACTTCTCATTTTTCATCACAAACGGCACCTCGGAACGAATAGACTATTACTTTTTATTTTGGTCATAGGTACATGACTTTGGTTCTTTTTCTGAATTAATCAAAAGTGATGATGGAAATTTGCAATTAGAGGTCAAGCTAATCCACTTTCGCACCATAGGAACGCGCAATGAGAACGGCCTGTTCGCGGTCCATGCGCACCCCTTTCAGATCTAGAGATTTCAGATCAATGCCATCCAAAATGGCCCCCCGCAAATCCGCACCCTGTAGCTTCACCTTACTCATGGATACTCTCGTGAGGTCACAATCACGCAAATCCGCTTTGCTTAAATCGGATTCAGCTAGATCCGCTTCAAAAAAACGAATACCCCGCAAATCCTGTTTTCCAAGTCGCGTATGTCTCAGATTGGTATAAGACCAATCTCCTTTGACAAGTGTAATGCCGTCCATCTGGGCACCGGAAAAATCCGATCCCGTCATCTTGCAAGCTGTAAATTTGGAAGCAAACAGGTTGGCACCCCCAAACAGGCAATTCTCAAACGCAGACTCCGTATGTATGGAACCATTCATGGATGCCCCTTTGAAATCACACTCAATGAAACGGCAATGACTTGTTTCAACTTCTTCCATGGAGGCATTCATGAACGTGCAATGTTTGAACACACAGCTAACTAGCTCGCCGTAACGCAAATCTCGTCCCTCAAAGTGAACGCCCTCATATTCCTGATCCTTATATTGATACATGGATTACACCTCATTTGGTATCGTGTTAACGTCGTAGTCATATTAAATAACAACTCATTCTACTATACCATATGAGATCACTTCATTCAGATAAGTGCTTTTGACATTCGATACATGGATACAGCAGGTTTGTTGATGACGCCCACTATGTTGTACCCCAGACGTTCATAAAGCTTGATCGCGCCTGCATTCTCCTGTTTGACGGTTAAGGATGACTTTGCGAAACCTTGCAAAACTCCCTGTTTCTCCGCATGCCGGATCAGTTCTGTTCCGATCCCAAGCCCTCTGCTTTCGGGTAAAGCGGCTATAGTGCCGATGTGAAATTCATCCTTCTCTCCTTCTTTTAGCGTGACCATCGTATAAAACTCTTTCCAGTTACGCAGATTGTATCCGATCAGCTTCCATTTGTGTATATCAAACAGCTGTGAGAACGTCGGCCATGCCAGCTTATTCATCAGTGTCGTTGGATAACAGATCAACATGCCTAGTGTTTTCCCCTCCCGAACCGCTTCATAAGCGTACTCGTGACTAAACCGATTATTTCGAGCCTTCCACAACTTTTGGAAGGTATTATCTATAACTGCTGGCTCTCGGGAACCCGCCAGCGAATACTTCATGTAATCAAGCGCCATTTCCGTTAGTTTTCCTCCGACGGCGGTTTGCGGGTTTGCTTTTTGAATAGATATTTGGCTCATGGTGATCACTCCTCATGTGTTGTTATGGTCGCTTGTTCGAATCTTTAGTTTTATACGTTATGCTTTGGCGTAATTCGGTTCGGATGTAATGCCGTCTACAAAAACGTTCACCGCTTGAATGGATACCCCAGTAAGATGTTCAACCTGGTCAATGACCTTTTGCTGCAACTCTCTGCAAACCTCGTGTACTTTATTGCCGTAATGAACAATAATTTTCACGTTAATCTCCACGCTATTGTCTACTCTGCGAATGACAATGCCGTTCTGCTGGCTACGGCCACTCCATATTTTGCTGATACTTTCAACCAATCCAGCCGACATGGAAGAAATTTCACGGGTAGCCCCTGTTATTTTACCGACCATTTTGGAGATGACTTCATCGGATATTTGAATCTGACCTAACGTTTGTTGAATCATCATATGAATCGCCTCCGTTTTTTTTGATAGATAATACTATCATTTAATTAAAATATATATCATACAAGAGTCGAATTCAACTATTTCTGTATAAAACACAAAAAAACCGCATCCATTGCGGTTTTTTTGGCATGTCTATATTAGACTTTCATTCTATACAAAAGGTTTTCATGAAAGGCTAACCCTAAACCCCTAAGTTCATTCGCCATCTGATGAGTTACAAGTACTCGTTAAACCACGCATTGACCTGTTCGAAACTATCGACTCGAAGAGAAGGTCTGCCACTTTTGAGCAGTGAATGGTTGGAACCCGGGTAGCGGATCAGCTTGGTTGTTTTTCCATATCGCTTCAACGTCGTATACAATTCCTCCGCCTGAGCTATCGGCGTTCGGTAATCCTGTTCCCCGTGCATGATAAGCAACGGAGTCTCGATGTTGTGCGCATGAGCAAGCGGCGATCGAGACCAAAGATATGCAGCATTCTCCGCGGGATTCCCCCCAATCACACCCTCCACGTAAGAAATCCCGATATCACTTGTGCCATACATGGATAACCAGTTGGAGATACAGCGTTGTGTCACAGCTGCTTTGAATCGGTTCGAGTGAGCGACAATCCAGTTGGTCATGACCCCGCCATAACTACCGCCGGCAACACCTAATCGAGATACATCCAGTATTGTATTCGTCGCCAGTGCATGATCGACAGCTTCCATCAAATCCCGATAATCTCCGCCAGCGAAGTCTCCACGACAAGCTCTGGCAAACTCCTGTCCATAACCTATGCTGCCTCGAGGATTAACCCATAATACAGCATACCCTTCTGCGAGAAGTGTCTGCATCTCATGACTGAATGTTCCGGTATACATCGCGTGAGGTCCACCATGAATCTGTAAAATCAAAGGCAACTTACGATCAGATTGCAGTTCATCTTCAATCTGAATTCCGGACGATGGCGCCTTTGCCCCCCTAATTTCAGCTGAATTCGCATCTTTCGTTAAAGCAGGTATGGCTAGCCAGCCTTGAATCCGCAAACCGTCCGATGAGGTGAATTCCACTCTTGCCGGTACGTTAACCATCCGTTGCGCCATAAATTCATCATTACGATGAGTGAGTCTAGCCATTTTACCGCTTCTCATGCCCACGGTGTACAGCTCTCCTGGATGCTTATCCGTGAGTGCAGCTACAACCAAAGTCTCTTCATCCGCAGAGATCGTATACTGATAAACGTCTATTTCTCCTGCATTTGTGATCATTTCGCAGTTTCCATCGGACTGAATTCGGTATACATCAACATTTCCGTGATGTGTACCTAGTACATATACTCCCGGTTGAGAAGATGAACGACTAATGAGTGGTGAAGGCGAAGCACTTGCTGACTTCATGTCTCCCAATGCAGCATTGCCGATGTGCATATCTAGCTCAGGTGCGAATAGCCTGGGTATCCCCCGTTTCACGGGAAGTGTAAACAGTTGATGATGACTTCCACTTCCATATTTACGATCACTTGCAATCAGAATCAGTTGTTTTCCATCGGCTGTAAAAGAAAATTGGGCGATCTGGAGACTGGAGTCCGTAACCTTGAAAGGTTCTTCAACTTCTCCTGAGCCCGCTTCAACGCTTACCATATACACGTCCGTATAATGAAGCAGATCCGGATCTGATCCCGCTTCTTGTACCTGTTTGGAAATAAAGGCAAGATTCAGGCTGTCCGGTGACCAGACGGGGCTAGTGATGCTCCATAACCCGGACGTCATCTGTTTGATAAGTCCACTCTTGATCTCGTAAAGAAACAAATGGCTGTACTGACCATCCCACCAACCCGATCCTTCGGCTTTCGGCGTAGTGCGCTCGTAAACTTTTCCGCGCAATACTCCTTCTGGTTGCCGCGCTGATTCATCTTTAGCCCCTTCCGCCGATTTATCGGTCGGTGATTGAGCTGAACTCATCTGAACTTTACTTGTAAACGCAATATACTTCCCGTCGGGAGACCAGACGTAATTCATGATTTTACGTTCAGGAGATATGAGCATGGACGGTTCTGTACCTTCCGTATGAACAGACCAAAGTCCTTTTCCAGCCTGAGTAGATCGAATAAACGTCAACTTACTGCCGTCTGGTGACCATGCTGGAGAGGAATCTTTCGTTCCATCCGTCAACGCCACATCTTCTGTCCCATCCAGCGAAATTCCCCGAATTTGTGTATTATATTCGTTCTTCGCCCGATCTATCGTCTGTTCAACGTAGGCTACTTGTCCATTTGCACTGATCACCGGCTGACTGATCCAGCGGTAGTGACAGAGATCCTCCGGCGTAATCTGGCTTTTTTTCATATCCATAACTCCCTTCCGTTATGATTTCTGAGCTGACTCTGTGCGAGGATCAAGCACATCCCGCAACCAATCGCCGAGGAAAATAACACCCAGCACAGTAAACGTAATGGCTAGTCCCGGGAACGTCGCAACCCACCAGCTCGTGGCTACATACTGTCGTCCGTCACTTAACATGCCGCCCCACGATACATCCGGTGGTTTTATTCCAAGTCCAAGGAAACTCAGCGACGCTTCCATGATGATCGTTGTGCCTACATTCATACCGCAGATGACAATAAACGATGACAATATGTTAGGCAAAATATGTTTGATAATCAGCCGTCCATTTTTGGCACCAATCGATCTGGCAGCAAATACAAAATCCCGCTCTTTCATACTAAGCACTTCACTACGAACTACACGGGTGAAAGGCACCCAATTGGTTACACCGATAACAAAGATCAATGTGGTCATACCTGGACCCACAATTGCCATCACCACTAGCATGAACAGGATCGTTGGTATCGCCATGAAAGCATCGCCCACACGCATAATAATGGCATCCAGCCACTTTCCATAGAATCCGGATATCAGACCCAGAACAGCTCCGATCAAACCGGAAACAATGACTGCACCCATACCTACAATTAAAGACACCCGTGCACCATAGACAATACGGCTCCACATATCTCTGCCCAGATTGTCGGTTCCCAGCCAGTATTCGGCCGTTCCCCCTTCAAGCCATGCAGGTGGTTTAAGACGATTCAACGGATTGACCGCTGACGGGTCATGACTCGTTAGCAGAGGTGCGGCTATTGCAATCAGGACAACAACCAATACAAGCACTGCACCGATGAATCCGGTCTTGCTGATGATTAGCTGTTGCCAGATGGATTGAATTCCGGCAATCGTACGCGAACTGTTATTGTCCGGTTCGGGAACCAGAACGTTTTTTTCATCGTTGTCTCTCATAGATCGCACCTCCTTCTAGTCATATTTGATACGTGGATCCAGCAGTCTGTAAGACACGTCCGTGAGAATATTAACAACCACTACAATGAATGCAATTACAAACACGGCTGCTTGCACAATCGCCATATCATGTGTATTTACGGCCACAACTAGCAGTTGACCCAAGCCTGGCCAGGAAAATACGGTTTCTGTAATCAAAGTACCTCCAATCAGACTGGTAAACTGTAGACTCATAATAGTCACAACCGGAATTAAACCGTTACGGAACGCGTGCTTCGCGATCACTGTCATTCGTCCCAGTCCTTTACTGCGTGCCGTGCGAATGTAATCTTGATTCAGAATCTCCAGCATGCTGGATCGGATTAGCCGTGTCATCTGTGCAGCAAGTCCCACGCCCAAAGTAAAAGCGGGTAGAATCAGATGGGATACACCTCCGCGACCCGAAACCGGCAAAACGCCCAGCACAACGGAGAATAGCAGAATCAGCATAATGCCCATCCAGAAGTTTGGCATCGCCTTGCCAATCACCGAAATACCTGAAATGAGAAGATCGGTAAATGTATTTCTTTTCACTGCCGAGATCACTCCCAGCGGGACAGCCATCAATACTGCAAATAACATGGCAGCCGCGGCAAGTTCAAAGCTTGCAGGCAATCGCTCTAACACAAGCTCAAGTGCAGGCTGCCCGTAACGGAAGGATTGACCGAAATCTCCCTGAATGGCATTGCCGAGAAACTTCATATACTGCGTGTATAAAGGCTGATCGAGGCCCAGTGCCTGCGTCAACACAGCCCTGTCCTCAGCTGTAGCGGTCTCAGGTAACATCAGAGCCACAGGATCACCTGTGACCCGAACCAGAATAAAAACAATTAATGAGACAATAAACAGCACCGGAATGACCTGCAGTAAAGATTTGAATACGTATTTTCCCACTCCCGGCTCACCTCCTCTTTCCAAAAAAGAACGGCAGGAACTTGTTCATCCAGTCCCTGCCGTTCACGACTTACTGATGCAATGACAGGTGGTATGAGCCTGATTTTACTTTGCAGCAGGTGTAATCTCGTCCGCATAGAACATCTCATCACTGCGCGGTGCAAAGTTCACTTTGTCATTGGTTCCATACACGCCTTCCATCTGATACAAATATACGGCCGGGCGCTCTTCTGCAAAAATCTGTTGCACTTGCTGATATTCTTTCTCACGAGACTCAGGATTCATGTTTACAAGTGCAGATTGCAGCAACTTCTCCACTTCCGGATTGTTGTAGTCCGATTCCCCTTTGGCTTCTTCCAGCATATAACGGTTATAGTTGTTGGAAGCGTCAAACAGGGAGTTCCCGATACCGATCATGAAAATTTCTTTAAACGATTTGGAGCTATAGCGCTCGCTGAATGCACTCGGCTCAAGTACGTCCAGATTGATTTTGAATCCGGCCTGATCCAGCATGGCTGCAACAACTTCAGCTTGTTCCTTGTACTGAGAAGAAACGGAGATGGTCATCTCAGCTGTGCCTTCAGCGTAGCCTGCCTCTTTCAGCAGCTGCTTTGCTTTTTCCAAATCATACAATGATGTTTTATACAGTGACGGGTCAGCCCCAAAGTTTCCAGGTGTTACGGATGTACGTGTAACGATTCCTGCTCCCCCGGCAATGCTGTCTACAATCCCTTGTTTGTCAATCGCCAGATCAATGGCTTCACGCACTTTTGGATCAGCTGTAATGCTGCCTTCCGTTTGACGGAAGATCAGTTGGAGAACACGCTGAATAGGTGCTTTCACAATTTTTTTGTCTGCTTCGCCTTCAATACGCGCAATATCTGTTGATGGGATGGATGACGCAACGTCAACTCCGCCGGCTAGCAATTCGGAGACACGCGTGGAAGCTTCTGGGATCACTCGGAACACCACTTCATTCCACTTCGGCTCACCGCCGAAATAGTTTTCATTTTTCACAAGCTCAATCCGGTCGTCTTTGGTCCATTTGCTGAACTTGTATGCGCCAGTACCCACCGGCTCTTTCAGGAACGTGTCCATGCCCTTGTCAGCGATATATTTGGAAGGCAGGATGCCAGCGCCCATTTTGGACAAACGATTGAGCAGCAACGGATCCGGTCCGTCCGTAATGATATCTACCGTATGCTCATCTACTGCTTTGACTTCAACAATGTTTTTGAAATAGCTATTTTGCTTCAGCGTATTATCTTTCGCGACTCTCTCCAGGGTGTACTTCACATCAGCGGACGTGAACGGGTCGCCATTGTGGAACGTTACTCCTTCACGCAGCTTGAATCTCCACGTTGTATCGTTCACTTGCTCCCATGAAGTTGCGAGCGCAGGAACTTTTTTCTGCTCACTGTCGTTTTTAATCAAATAATCAAATACGTTTACAAGTACAGCCTCACTCGCGGTATTGTTATTGTTGTGTGGATCAAAGCTTTCAATATCCGTTGCCGCCGCAATCGTTAACGTGCTACTGGCAGCTGCACTTTCGCTACCGTTTCCTTCAGAGGTTGCATTGTTCGTCGTACCTTTACTGCCTCCGCCACAAGCACTTAACACCATCACGATTGCCAGCAAAGTCATCCACAAACCTGTCCATTGTCTCTTTTTCATTGTGTTTCTTCCCCCTTGGAAGTTGTATTCCTTGCCAAAAATTCAAGTGCAATTGCTGACAACAGGCCGACGCCATAAGGCATGACCGTTTCGTCAAGATCAAATCTCGGATGATGAAGCGGATATCGTGTACGCTCCTCTTCATTTCCCGATCCTAACCGGAAAAACACACCAGGCACATGTTCGCAATAAAAAGCAAAGTCTTCCCCGCCTGTCGACGGTTTGATGTAACTCCATCCCTTCTGCGCATTCACCTCTTCACAGACATCTGTGAGCAGATCAACCATGCCAAGGTCATTTACAACGACCGGATAACCGTCACCGTAGGTGACTTCACATTCCGCTCCGAATGAACCGCAGACACCGTTAACGACTTGCTTGATCAGAGATGGCATCCGTTCACGCACTGCAGGAGATAATGTGCGGACCGTGCCAATCATCTCGACTTCGGGTGCTATAGCGGTACCCATATAACCTCCGGTGATTTTACCAATCGTGACCACTACAGGTTCAAGCGGGTCAACCATACGGCTGGCGATATTCTGTAGCGCAGTAATCACCTGAGCGGATACGGCAATCGCATCAATGCCTTCATGCGGACGAGCCGCGTGACCTCCCTGACCAACAATCTTGATGACAAGCGGATCAGCCGAAGCAAAAGCAACTCCCTGGCTCACACCCACTGTCCCCGTATCTTGACCGGGCGTCATATGCAAGCCAGCAATGGCATCTACCTTTGGATTCTCCAGCACTCCGTCCTGAATCATGGACCTTGCACCAGCAAGTCCTTCTTCCGCGGGTTGAAAGATGAACTTAATGTTGCCGGACTTGGGTCTGCCAAGCCCTGTGAGCAGTTCAGCAGCCCCCATCAGAATGGATGTATGTGCATCATGACCACAGAGATGCGCCTTGCCTTTCACCGTCGAGCGATACTCCACTGATTTTTGATCCTCAATCGGCAAAGCGTCCATATCCGCTCGAAGTGCAAAGGTAGGACCATCTGTTTCTCCGCGTAGCAGGCCGGTTACACCGGTCTTCCCAACATGACGAGTAACCTCTAGTCCAAGGCTCTCCAGATGCTCGGCTACAATGGCAGAGGTGCGATGCTCCTCATAACCAATCTCCGGATGGCGATGTAAGTCTCTGCGCCAGGCACTCATCTTCTCTTGCAGCGGCTGAGCCAGCTGTATTAGTTCAGATTGTTTCATTGGATCTCATTCCTTTCATGTTCCTCGGATTCCGACACCAAGCGGGCATAGATGGCATCAGCCGAGAATTCGATGTGCCTTTTCATCGTATCTCGTGACCTCACGCTGTCTCTTGACTTCAGTGCTTCAAGAATCTCCATATGTACTCCGTAGTTTACGGAACGAATTCGGTCATCGTAAGGCATCAGATCGAGCGCCGGGTTAATCTTCGTTCGAATTTGTCTGACGGCTGTTTCACAGTATGGATTTCGTGATGCTTTGGCTATGGTCAGATGGAATTTCACATCCAGTGCCCTGAACCATTCCCGTGTACAATCCGGCTCGATACTTTGCTCCATATAGTTATAAAGCTGTTCCAGTTCGCCTGCGGTGATCCGCTCAGCAGCCAGAAAAGCCGCCTCGGGCTCAATAATTGTCCGGTATTCAAACACCTTGAGCATCTGAGCCCAGCCTCGTTTGATCTCTTCTCTCGTCCGTTTATGCGAATTGGTCGTAAGAGGCAGGACAAAAGTTCCACCTTTGGCTCCAACTCTTTTTTCAATCAGTCCTTTATCTTCCAGTGCGGAGAGCGCTTCACGAACCGTAATGCGGCTTACATCGAACATCTCGGCTAAATCCCGTTCAGCGGGAAGCTGCTCCTCACTCATCAACTCTTTTAAAATAATGGCTTCTTCCAGCTGTTCCCGAATAAATTCACTAACCTTTTTAGTCGATACTTTTTCGAAATGAAAGGAGAATGGATTAGACATCTGAGCACTCCGATCTGTATATGGTCTAGACCTTATACCATTAATATAATTCCGACTAAACTGATATGCAATACTTTTTTGATAAAATCCAACAATTATTTTAATCCTCGGCACAGGTCACTTCTTTCCTCATCGAATTAAACTCGACCTGTAAAGAAAAAAAGACGCTCTGCATCGGTCAGAACCTCTCTGGATCAAGTGCATGTTATATTTTTTTTTTGAATGACGACCCAACTCTCCGCTTTAAAATGCGGTGTCTCCCTTTTCTATAACTCTTGGTTTGCAAAAGGTTTGAATTTCCTGGTTACAGCCAGACGTTCGCTTCCTTCAAGGTAGAACTGATCCTCTGCTCTCCACGTATGACTTGCCTTGTTCTGCCTGCGCAGATACACATAGTTGTAAGGTGATGTTGCATACGTTTTGTACCCTCTCTTCCTGCATTGCCTTAGAAACGTAACATCTTCCCCAACCGAACGATCCGTGAATCGAACCCTCTTTAACACTTTTTTTCTGAATAACAGGGTGCCACCCTGGATGAATTCCACAGGTTTATTACTCTCGCCCGGTGACCTCATCAGCAATGTTCGGGAAGCTTCCAGATAAACCAGACAGGAGTGTTTACCCACAATATCACTGCCGGTTTGCCTGAGCGCACGTACCTGTTCTTCCAGATAATAAGGAGAGTAGTAGTCGTCATCATCCATTTTCGCAACGAGTGAAAAACGGGTTCTAGTGATGCCTGCATTTAGACACTGTCCTAGTGAGATGCGTTCGGGTACCTGGTGTACGTGGACATTCGCGTATTTTTGTACCTTTTTGCGAACCTCACGCATGTTCATGCTGTCGAGATTCAGAATGATTATCAACTCCTTGACCTTGTAACGCTGGCGAAAATAATTATGCAGGATGTTATCCAAAAATTGTGGACGATTAGTGCAAACAACGATGGAAACTCCCAGAGGTGTACGATATCTAGACACAACATCCCCCTCTTTCAGCTTATTTCCTGTCATCCTATGTGTTTGATTCATACCCGGTATGGACGGCTCCCTCTATTGTGTAAAAATAACAAAAAAACCTCTGCCCGGATAAACGGGCAAAGGTTTAAGAAATCTGATTATTTTAGCATTACTCATTATCATTACTTATTGGCTAAAAAGAAAACATTGCATCACAAAAACAGAACAATCTATTCAAGCTTCTCCGTTAATTATCGAAGTAAACTGCTTTGCCCGTATGTGCCGACTCGTAAATAGCTTCCAAAATCTGCGATACCACCAGCGCCTGTTTCGGTGTTACCACCGGCTCCAAATCTTTGTCGATCGCTTCAATCCATTTGCGCATCTCCACATCTGGTGCATTTTCAGACTGTCCTTCATAGAAGTCTACACCGCCAGAGCTGAGTTCAATTTCATTGGTATACAGACGGCTGAACTTCTCGCCATTGATACGCAGTCCGTTTTTCATGTCAGCGCCTGCCTCGGTGCCACTCAGACTGCATTTAGCTTCGTCCACATCAAGCGAGTTCAGCGCCCAGCTGGATTCCAGCATGATCGTTGCCCCGTTTTGCATGACAATCATACCAAAGGCTGAATCCTCCACCGAGAACTTCTGTGGGTCCCACGGCCCCCAGGCATTCGCTGCATTTTCTCTTTGGGAGAGCTCATGATGCGTGGTGCCAAGTACCACTTTGGGCTGATAATTGTCCATCATCCATAAGGTTAGATCCAGTGCGTGTGTTCCAATGTCAATCAGCGGTCCGCCGCCTTGTTTCTCTTCATCCAGAAACACACCCCAAGTCGGTACGGCTCTTCTTCGAATCGCATGGGCTTTGGCAAAATAAATCGAGCCTAGCTCGCCCGCTTCGCACAGTTGCTTTAAATACATGCTATCCTGACGGAATCGGTTGTTGTAACCGATCGTCAATTTTTTACCTGTGCGTTCCGCTGCTTCCAACATAAGCTGAGCTTCAGCTGCAGTCTTGGCCATCGGTTTTTCACACATGACATGTTTGCCAGCCTCCAGCGCCGCAATTGAAATCTCCGCGTGGGAAATGTTAGGGGTAAGGACATGTACAATATCGAGTGACTCATCCTTCAGCAGTTCCTGATAATCCGTGTATATCTCAGCATCGCCAGAACCATATTGTTTCTTCGCCTCTGCGGCACGTTCCTCCTCAATGTCACAGAAAGCAACCAGTTCAACGTTTTCCAGCTTACTCAGACTTGGCAGATGTTTGCCATTTGCGATCCCGCCACAGCCAATAATTCCAATACGATACACTTTACTCATCATAAGTCACCCTCACTTTAGTATTGGTTGTTTCATTTTGCGAAAAGCTGATGGGGTCATCCCGAGGCGTTTTCGAAACACAGCATGTAAATAGTTGGCGTTGTTAAAGCCAGAGCCAACCGCAATCTGCTCAATGGACACGTTGCTTTCCTGTAAATTGCGACACACCGCACGCAGGCGAATATCCTCCAGCACACGGCTGAACGGCATATCAGGCTGTACCTGATAAAAAATGCGCTGCAACTGGCGGCTGCTGATGTGAAGCTTCTCGGCGACATGCTCCAGCGTCACGACAGAAGCATGATTAGCTTCCAAGTACTGTACGGCATATTCATATCGATACACTGTCATATCCCTTACAGGGGCTTCAGCTCGAATTCCGCCAGTATCGTAAGCGCGAACCGTTTTTAATAAAATGCTAATTACCAGCTGCTTAATCGAGGTATAATATCCGACCATCTTGTGGTCACATGCTTCATATGCTTCGAGAAAACAGAGCATCGCACGGTGATAATCCTGAACCGGGGTATGCGGAAGTGTTTTTAGTTTTTCAATGGTCTCTTCCGATTCCGCCACTTCCCATGGATCGACATGCTCTCGTGGTTTATGCACGATATCCACATGAAGACACAGCTCATCCATGTCCTGCTCGGCATCGGCTTCCTGATAATGAACAACCCCAGGTCCGGTCAGATACAACAGCCCTTCCGATAGTGCATGGGACTGATCATCAATAACAACCTTGCCTTTGCCTCTAGGGATCAGATGAAACTCATACTCCGCATGGTTATGAAAATCAACAATCCGCCCCGCTGGAAACGTCGTTAGATGAAATCGCAGCACACGAATCTCGTAATGCCCCCATACCACGGTAATATCAAGCCGCTCCAGGAGATCCTGCCGATCAAGCATTTTCTCATACGGATACAGACTCAAGATGCCTTCCTCCTTAACGCCTTACAGGAAGAATTTATATAAGTTGAACTAACAAATTTTACACAGTCCACTCCGATGACAGGATAACCTTCCAATCGCTGTTATCCCCAGATTTTTTTGATTCCCTTTTATAAAGGGAAAAATCCGGTGATAAAGGCGAAGCGTATGCTTCCGATGCTAGCTTTCTTTCAGAAAGCTTTTTGCTTCGCTTTTTCAGGTTTTTCCTGTCCTCTCCGTTAACGTGTAAATAAACAGTTCAACTTATATAATCCAATCTATCCTGTATGGCCGGATATCTAATTTTGCAACTCGGTCAGCGCAATTCGTCTACCTTCCTTCGCTGAGCGGTTAGCCGCTTCCATCAACCGGGTCAATTCCAGCGCCATGTTGATGTTTTCGCTGTCCTCGGTATCATTTTGAATGTGACCTACCCATTGATTGAATGCGCTTTCTACATTTTCTGCAACAGGAAGTTCGGTCCAATCCGTATACTGTCCTTCTGCTGCTTTCGTACGGATCAACAGTGTGGACTCAGGTGTTCCATACAACAACGTGCCCTCTGTACCATGGACTTCAATGGTAAACGGCGAGTGACTGTTCACAAATCCCGCTTCCACTACCCCGATAGCTCCTGACGATGTAGAGAGTGTTGCCACTGCATTATCCTCAACTTCTTTACCTGTAATATAACCAAAGTTTGCGCTCACATCGGTAATTTCCTGATTGAGAAACAATCGCGTTAAATACATCGGGTGACAGCCCAGATCAATCAGTGCTCCGCCCTGGCAGTCATGCAGATTATAGAAATGTTGCGGCAGCCAGTCTGTGATGGCTCCATCATGCGATAATCGTGCCCTCACGTATGTAACTTGACCGATTAATCCACGCTCAAGCACGTCTTGAATGGTGAGCGTATATCCAGCATATAAGCGCGGAAGAGAAACGGTCATTTTAACTCCGTTGGCCTGAACCTCTCTCAGAATAACATTAGACTCCGCTTGTGTAGCGGCAATGACTTTTTCGGTAAAAATATGTTTACCCGCTTTGGCAGCAGCCGTAACCACCTCTTCATGGAGACGTGTAGGCGCATCCACAATTACCGCATCAATGTCGTCTTGTGCCAGCATATCCGCAAGCGATTCATAAAAGGGCACGTTCAAGCGGTCAGCGGCTTCCTGCCCACGCTTCGGGTCTTCGTCCCACACAGCGGCGATCACTGTATCCTCATGTTCCTGCGCTTGCTTGATGTAGTCCCATGCATGTACATGCCACAAACTGATTTTTCCAATTCGAATGGTCACGGATGTCTTCCCCCCATAGTATATAATATTCTGACAATGTATCTATAAGGTATCACATGATTTATTTATTTTTAATCGAAACTCACGACAATTATTATATAAAATTACGACATATAATACTGCTGAAATATCGAAGTTGCACTTACCCCTCATTCTCCCAAAACATGAAAAAGCCGCTTACAGGCGGCTTCTCCTCTAACGTTTAATACTTTAAACTCCAAACTCGAAACTTCAGCTGACTCTATTCATTAATTCTGTATCACACAAGCTCGTAACCTTGTGTAACAATTTTATATCCCGCTACCGTCCGATGATTATTTTCAAGCGCACCCTTCACCCGCTCTAGCACATCACTCTCATAAGTGAAAGCACACTCGAAGCCAGTCTGTACATGCAACTCAGCCGGATCAGCACTCAAGTTGAACCAACGTGCAATCACATCTCCTGTTTCTTCTGCAATCTTTAATGTGGAAAACGCCAACGTTGAATTCTCGGCTTGCCAGTCCAGCCACTGTTTGCTCAGTGGTAATTTCAGTTGGCCATCATTCATTCCATTTACAGGCTGCGCTTCTTTTTCATACGTATAAGCCAGTGCCCCGAGCTGCACCGTCGTCCACGGGATAGGATACGTGTATGCACTTGCACAAGCACCTGATTTTGCTGCATCGCCTGCAAATGGAATAATAGCATACTCCACCGACTGAGGTCCCAAACATTGAGCCTCCGGTGTCTCGAATACGCCCCAATCTCCCAGTTCGGATGAAGCTCGGAGCAGCGTAACCGCAATTGCACTTCCTGCAGTTTCCTGCAAAATCTCATATTCATTGAGCCCTTTGTTCGCGATCATCAGCCCAGCGCTCCCATCCGTCACATGAACAAATGTTTGCTGATGCTGTGCATTACTCGGATTCACCCACTCCTTCGCCGGAATGTTTGGTCGTTTGGCGACTTCAAAGATGGAATCGGCATAATGATTGTCCGTGACCAGACCGGATGGGAAAAGCGCACGCAGACGATGATCCTTCGCCTGATTGTTAAATTCGGTCTTTACCTTAATCATGTCACTGCCTGCTTCCAGTGTATATGTTGTTGTGATCGTGAGAGGAACGGTATCCTGAACACGTTGAGCCTTACGCTCCGTGAAAGGAACCATGTAACGCTTCTCCCGTTCAAACAACTCATCTGCCCCGGCCGGAATGTTCCAACGCAGCACGCTTTCCATTACGGCACGATAAGGGGAATGCTCCACAAGACGTAGCTCCGCCTTGAGTTGTTTAGTGGATAACGCTTGCTCACCTTCAGGCTGACGGTACACATATTCGTTGCCGATATCCCCGGTATTTTCGTAGACGTTCAGTCCGTGATATTCTGTTCCCGAGCGTTTATCGAGCAGTGTGATCGTGCCATTCTGCCCCACACTCACTCGCAAATATTCATTTTCCATCATGTTCGCTTCGATCTCAACGTTAACTTCAACGCCAGCCGCCAATCTTTCTTCCTTTTCCCCGACTGGAACCAGACCATACGTCTGATAACCCAGTGCAGGAACATTCTTCGCCTGGAAAATCACCTTAACCTTACGTGCCATATATGGCTGACGGAAGCGATCTTTCGGAAGCTCGTAACCGAAATGAACACCCAGATCAAGGATTTCGGCTACGTATATATTGCCTTCTGCATCGATCACTTGATATGTCGGCAGCACGACTTCCTCCAATTTGCGCGCAAGAGCCTCGGGATTCGGACCTTCCGGGAAAAAGGATTTATCTACGATCAATTCTTTCTCTATGATACCGCTTCGCATCCACCCAGCCGTATTAAACACGGTGAACAACACCGCATCCTCGGCCCAAGCTTCGGCATTCTGTACCTCAATGCAATCCGCAATGGCTTGCGACGTCTGGGATACCAGCTTCTCGGCGAGTTGCCTGCTCTTGGCAAACCGGGTTACCATCTCCCGATGCACCTCATCTACACTACAGCCACAGATGCTGTCATGAGGATGATTCTGCATAAGCATCTTCCAGGCATGGGTAAGCAGATGATGCGGGTAATCTTTAACCCCGACTACATGGGCCATGGCCGCCAGGGGCTCTGCAACTTTTTCCAATAACGTCTGACCTTGCTGGTTTAACTGTTTCAGATACACGCGTGCAGAGGCCGTATTCACCAGTGTTCCCCATCCGTCCGTATGCTGACTGCGAAGTTCCCCTTCAATTGTTGCCAGATGATCGGGCACCTGCAGCGATACCGCCTCGACGTAGTCATCAAAGTTGGAGTGTACAAATTTCACTTCAGGGTACAGCTTCGAAGCGGTACGAAGTGCCTCAGGCAGATCCGTCTGAATAGGCTGATGATCGCATCCATTCATGAAAAGCAAATGGGGTGTTGATGCGAATTTCTCAGCATCCTGCAGATTTTTGTCCCAGTATACTCGTGCTTTCTCTGGGTCTACAGGTACTTCCATCCCGTTACAATACCAATTGGCAAACAGAATACCGAGCACTTCCGAACCGTCCGGGGAACGCCAGATCATCTCTGAGTAAGGAGATTCATAAGCTTCTGCATCTACAACAGCGTTGTTGAATCCGGTAGGTTTCACCCCGCGCCCAAAGATCGCATTCTGGATATCGGCCTGCTCTAAAATCTGCGGAGCTTGTCCCATATTGCCGAACGAATCCGGGAAATACCCGGTTTTGGAGATGATTCCAAAAGGTTTGGCGTCCCGATGCCCAATGAGCAGATTGCGCAGGTTAGCCTCACTACTCGTCAGAAACTCATCCTGGAGCACATACCATGGGCCAAATTGAATACGCCCCTCCCGAATGTAACGATCCAGCCGCTCTTGCTGGTCTGGCCGAACTTGTAAATAATCTTCCCGAATGATGGTCTGTCCGTCGAGATGAAAGTACCGATATTCCGGGTCCCGGTCGAGTGTATCCAGCAGCTTGTCCATCAGTTCAACCAGTAACACATGATGATGCTCGTATGGCATATACCATTCCCGATCCCAATGCGTGTGTGAGATCAGATGCGCTGTTTTTTGATTCGTCGTATTCGTCATATGTGTATCCTCCTATCCTTTTGTCGCTCCACCCATACTAAATCCTTTGGACATATAACGTTGGGAGAAAATATAGAGTACTACCGAAGGCATCGTGTATAACATCGAAAATGCGGCCAATCTGCCGTATTCCACCATGCCATGACTGCCGAAGAATTGGTAAATCGTGACCGATGCCGGGAGTTTCTCCGGGGTTTGAAGCAAAATGTAAGGTACAAAAAAGTTGCCCCAGCTGCCTGAAAAAGTAAAGATCGCGATGGTTGCGATGCCTGGCAGCATCAGCGGAGCAACAATGCTTCGCAAGCCTCTCCAGACCGATGCACCATCAATCCAAGCCGATTCTTCCAGATCGATCGGAACAGAATCCATGAAGTTTTTCATCATCCAGATGCCGTATGGAAGAGATGAAGCCGTCAGGAACAGCATCGTAGCAATGATGGAGTTCTGCATTTTGAAGAACAGAAACATCTGGAATACCGGCACCATCACAGCCGTAATCGGCAAAGCCGTCATAAACAGAATGGATAATAAAAAGCTTTTCTTAAACCGCATCTCGTAGCGTGACAACGGATAGGCCGCCAGCACAGACACAGCGACAACAAGTGCCGCCTGCCCTCCTGACAGAATCAGACCTACCCCGAACGAGCGCAGATTACTTTCATCCCCAAGTACATCCTTGAAATTTTGCAGTGTCCACGTTGCAGGCATCTTGATGCCTTGCTGTGCGTTCGGATCAAAGGATGCCAGAATAATCCAAAGCAACGGCAATAAAAAACATAGACCGAGGAAAACCAGAATACCGTACTGGATTTTGCGTTGAATACCGTGTTTGACCATCATAAGAACATGACACCTCCTTCATCGTTACACTTTTACTTTCATTGAACGGATGTAGAACAGGCTGGCGATAATGCCAATGAACAGTAACACAAGAGAAATGGCTGTACCGTATCCGAACTGGTAATTCACAAAAGCCTGGTTATACATAAATATAGGCAAAGTCTGCGTAGAGGTGCCCGGGCCACCGCCCGTCATCGTATAAATCAGGGTAAATACACCCAGTGTCTGCAAAGTAACCAGCATCATATTGGTAACGATGGAGCCTTTCACCATCGGAATGGTAATATGGCGAATGATCTGGAATCCGGTGGAACCGTCAATAATGGCTGCCTCTTCTACTTCCTTCGGAATATCATCCAGTGCAGACTGATAAACCATCATGGAAAAAGCCGTTCCGTGCCAGATATTGGCGATAATGACACTCACCATGGGAAAACTGAACAGCCATGAGATCGGACTTACGCCGAACCAGCCCAGAATTTGGTTTAATGAACCATTGTCACTGAAAAAGGCTACCATACAAAATGCCACGACAATCTCGGGCGTGACCCAGCCAGCAATTACGATTATGCCGATGATCCGGCGGAAAGTTACATTTTTTTCTTTCATCAGTAAGGCAAGAATAAATCCGAGCACGACCTGACCGATCACTGCCGAGAAGATCAGAAATACCAGCGTACGCCATACACTGATCCGAAAGTCAGGGTCCTGAAACATGTTAATAAAGTTTTGGAATCCTACGAATTCCAGGCTTTTGGCTGCAGCACCAGTCAATGCCATATTGGTGAAGGCAAAGCAGATTGTGAGCACAATCGGCACAATAAAAAACACCAATAACAGCGTTACGGAAGGCATCAGAAACAGAAATGAGCCCGGGGCTTTTCTTTTCATACGTCACTCTCCATTCGAACCGGAAAAAGGGGAGTTTTTCGCCCCCCCCTCCGAATCTATCGATGTTATTTTTCTTCGATATGCTCCGCTCCCACCGATCGGGAGACATTATCCTTGAACTGTTTGATGCCGTCTTCCGGTGTGAGTTTGCCGGAGGCAATGCTCTCCACAATGCTTTGCAATTGAGCGGATACTGCTGCATACTGATCATTGGCCGGACGGAAGTGAGCCACATTCAACAGCTCTTGTGCTTCCTTCGTGTAAGGGCGATTCGTGTATCCTTCCACTTCTGTTGAATCGTTGCGTGGACTGAGACTGCCCTCGGCAACGACACGCGCTGTTGCATTTTCTTTGTTCATCAGAAACTCAATAAACGTCCAGGCTGCTTCTTTATTCTTCGCCTGAGCAGGAACGGACCACGCCCAGCCTCCAGACATCGTTGTTGCACCTGGCTCCTGCCCATTCTGTGTCGGGAACGGAGCAAAACCGATTTTTTCTTCTACATTTGGAATCGGCGCAGCTCCATTTGCTGCCCACGTAGAACCTGCCCAGCTTCCATCGACTGCCATTGCCAGCTTGCCTTGAGGAAATTGCTGCTGGAACGCAATGCTTCCTGCTTGTCCGTTAAGTGCTACTTGCATAGATGGTCCTGTTTTGTCCTTGTTGAACACCTGATCAATAAACTTGAAGGAATCCAGCAATCCCGGACTGTTCACAACCCATTTCTTCGTTGCATCGTCGTAGAGCGTATCCGTTGTACCATATAACAGCATTTCCAGCGTCTGCATCGTTACGCCTTCACCGTTCGCTTTACCCACAATTAGATTCAGCGGCGTTACGCCAGGCAGCTTCTGCTTGATCGTCCGGGCAGCTTCAAGCACTTCATCCCAGCTTGCCGGTTTAAACGGAACAGTCAGTCCAGCCTGCTGGAACAGCTCTTTGTTATACCAAATGCCGCGTGTATCCGAAGTGGCTGGTATACCATATATTTTGCCGTCCTCGCCAGTTACACCGGCTTTCAGGTTATCGATAATTTTGCCGTTCCAATCCGCCCAGCCCTTCACCTGCTCGTCCAGAGACTCCAGATAACCTGCTGCCGCGTCCGATTTAATGATGGAGGTATCCTCGGCAATGACGTCAGGTGCAGTATCCGGCGATTTCATCTGTAGCACCATTTTGGAAGTGTAATCACCTTCACTAGCAAGCACAGGTGCTATGTTGATCTTGATATCGGGATGATCCTTCTCAAACTGCTCCACCAGTCCGGATTTGAAAAACTTCGTAAGGGTGTCCTCCGAACCAGAGGAACGGAACGATACGGTTACTTCTTTTTTTCCATCACTAGTCGTGCCTGTGGAAGAGCTACCACTTGAGCAGGCAGTGGTCAGAATAAGCAAAGAAGTCATAACAGCTGCCACTGGCAGTTTCATCGAAAATTTTCTCATGTCGGGGTCTCCTTTTTTTCCTATTTCTGTATGCGGAATCCGCAATAATCCATAACTAACTCGCTATATAACATGTTGGACCAGGAAAACCATGGACGGGTATACTCATGTGGATCATTTGCCGAGAAACCCTCATGTGTCAGACCTGTATCTGCATCCGTCCGCTGGATAAGCTGAAGCATGTTCATTTTTTCATTCAGATCCGCAGAAGTCAGTCCCTGCATCGATAAGGCGATATGCCATATATATCCTTCGGGTGTATGCGGACTACCAATTCCGGAAGCCGAAGAACCTTCATAAAAATAAGGGTTCTGTGCCGACAATATGAACTGGCGTGTGTTCTGGTAAATCTCGTCATCTTCCGTAACATATCCGAGATAGGGTAAAGATAAGAGACTTGGTACGTTGGCATCATCCATCAGATTGTGGTTGCCTTTCCCGTCCGTTTCATACGCATAGATTGTCCCGTATTCAGGATGCTCCACAATTCCATATTTCCGAATTCCTTCGTCAATCTGTTCCGCCAGCTTTCGAGCTGTCTCAGCCAGCACAGGTTCATCCAGTAACGCAAGTGCGATCTCCTCTACATATCGGAGAGCTACCACCGCGAACATGTTGGATGGAATCAGATATCCGTATTCACATCTGTCATCACTTGGGCGGAAACCCGACCAGGTCATGCCCGTATAGGCTGTCTCTGTGCCTTTTCCTTCTCTTCCGAGTGTATCCGTCTCGGGGGCGTCCAGACGCTGAAATGTATATGGAGAACGGGTCTCATGATGTTGCTCCACTTGCCATAGAGAGATGATCTCGTTGACGGCGTTACGGAATGTCGCATTAAACTGATCGGTTCGGCCTGTATTTTTCCACAGAAGATAACTGAGCTGAATTGGATACGCCAGTGAATCAATCTCGTACTTCCGCTCCCAGATCCAAGCATTCATATCTGTGAGATCCGATTGATGTCCATTGCCACTCTCTGTTTCGTTAAAAGCGTTTGCATAAGGGTCTAACAGAATGTATCTCAGTTGCCTTTCAACCAGCCCGGCAATCATATCCGACAGTTCCTGATCTTCGGTAGCAAGAATCAGATACGGTCTGACCTGAGCCGCAGAATCCCTGAGCCACATTGCGGGAATATCCCCGGTGATAACAAATGTCGTTCCATCGTCCTTACGCTGAATCGTCGTTGTTAATGTATTGGTAAAGCAGTTTTCAAACATCTCCACAAGCTTGGGATGGTCTGGCAAACCCGCCTTCACTTTGCCGATCATCTGCTGAATGGAAGGAGAAATGTTCTGATCTTTTCTCGTTGTGTGCATGAGTCCTCCTTAAACATCAAAAGTTTAACCGCTTTCATCATCCTAAAACGAATTAAATGTTATGTCAATATATTTAATTATATAACATCATGCTATTTAAGCTAAAAAATTTAATTAGTATGTTAACTTTTGTCATTAAAGTCAATAAGAATATATACCAAAAATGCCGTGCTCAGCCCATCACAGTTTCAAATTTCAGTCGGGATTCTTTCAGGCTTGTGTTTGTACAACAAAAAGAGACTCCGTCAACGAAGCCTCCGTTATATCTATCTATTCTTATTCTTAACCCTATTGCATCGAATTTCACAAATCTAATGCTCTTATTTCGGTTGGAAAACAGCATGCTCTCTTACCTGACTTGTCGATGTTCCCTTCACCATGGATGCAGGCAGAACAACTCGCTTAACCCCACTTTGTTCTTGAGCCTGCATATGTTGCAAAACCATTTCAAACGCCTTTTCCCCCATATCAAACTGGTTCTGCTTGAGGTGTGTAATTCGAGAATGCCTTTCGGTATGCGGACTGTCAAAACACAGGATGGACAATTCTTCGGGTACGCGCATACCCAACTGTTCTGCGGCCTCTAAAGCAAGTAGTGCAATGTCATATTCAGCTGCAAAAACCGCTGTAATCTGCGGGTATTTTTTAAAATGGGCAACGAGCTTCTCCACGTCACGATGCTTGGCTTCAGGATCGAATTCATTCGGCAAGGAAGACAGGATGGACTCCACCCACATTTCTCGATTCACAAGAATACCCTGATCGTTGTGTGCCTCTATGAAACCTTCAATTCGTTCCTCAATGGTCGTTGTATTCACTGGAGGTTGCGTAAGAAAAGCAATATGCTGATGTCCCAGATCGAACAGATACTTTGTCCCTTCTCTTGCGGCTCTGACATTGTCCGTGCTAACCGAAGAAGCAGGAATCCCTTTAAGATACCGGTCAATCATTACAAATGGGAACTTGCCAACCACCAGTTTTAAAATTTCGTCACTAAAATATTCCCCCTGTGCAGGGAAAATAATCAAACCGTCTACCCCAAGCTCCAGCAACTCACGGATACACTGTTCTTCCTGCTCGGGAATACCGAAAGAGCGTCTAAGCACAAGAAAGCTGTCATGTTTTCGTGAAGCTTCCTCCATACCGTATAATAGCTCCGTTCCATACATATCGCTGAAATTGGTAATGACCAGACCGATGAGCAGTTTACGTTCCTGCTCTTGGCCTTTGGTTGCTACAGACGCACCTTCACGTCCTAACTCATCCAAGGCGGTATCGGCCACAAATGAACCACGTCCCGGCTGTCGAACAATTAGCTGCTCATTTGCCAGCATTTCCAGTGCTTTCTTCGTTGTAATCCGGCTCACGCCGAATTCGTCACATAGTTCTTTTTCCGACGGAACGCGATCACCAATTTTATATTGTTGCTGCTGTATTCGTTCTCTCAACGACTCAAAGATCTGTTCATACATCGGCTTGGAAGCCGAGTCTTTCGCCAATACAAGCACCTCCATAAACACTTCACTTCATAAGTCTCATACCCTAATATATCATGTTATATCATTAAAGTGAAGGAAAATGAAAATTATTGTATGTGTGCATAGTTAAACCGCAAAAAACGGCAAGCCCTAATTACAGGCTTACCGTTTTTTATAATACGATGATATTATCTTAAAACCATCTTTCATTCCGATTCACTCAAAGCATTGGCAGGTTATGCTCTCTGACGGATCAGACTATGGTTCAAGACTTTCAGCGGGATTAGAGCCTGTATCGGTTGGGTCCGATTTCAGGTCACTCCCTGCCTCAGCTCCCTTCTCTGGAGCAGGTTGCCCTTCTGTTTTGTTTTCTCCTTGTTCTGCATGGACAAACAATTTTCCAGCAGCTTGAGCTTCAGCCTTGTTGCCTGCGGCATCCTGTGCCCGGATCACAATGACTCCACCTTCAAGCACAAGATTAGCAGGTGTTGTGTACGAACCTGTGTATACACCCGGTTCTGTTTCCACCAGAGCCACCTCTCCGGTACCCTCAGCGTTCAGATTCAGAGGCAATTGAATTCTGAATGAGGCTTGCAACCCCGGTTTGCTTTTGAATGAAACGTTGACACTCTCCCCTGATGTAATTCGTACATCTTCGGATGGTGTGATATCGGTAAGTTCAGGCACTTCTGTCTCAACGTATACCTTACGTGTTTCTGTCGTTTTATTTCCAGCAAGATCGGTTGCCACAATTGTGATGATGTTTTCACCCTTGTTCACCAGTACACGATGACTGAACTTTCTGTCTCTGTCGACCTGCACGGTCTGACCATTCACGGTGACTTTGTCGAGGAATTGTTCGACCACACTGCCTGTCACATGAACGACCTCGGTATTAATCCGGCTTCCTTCCGCTGGATTGACAACGTTCACTTGAGGTTTGGTCTGGTCAAGAATGATAATCACGGGAAGTGAACGTTCTGTCGTTTTACCATTAATGACGGCTTCTGCCGTAATTACATTAACACCCGCGCGCAACTTTACACCATGTGAGAATTTTCCGTTATTTACGGTTGTTGTTCCTGCAGCATCCTTGCCGTTGTAAAACTTGATCTGTGCTCCAGAAGCAGGCGATGTTCCGGATATTGTAAAGGTTGACTGATTGGTATACGTATTCGCTGGTGATGTAAGCACCGGTGCGTTTACCGGATACTTAACGACCGCACGAATCATGTAATTTCCTTCTTCAGCAGGAGATGCGCTCCATGCCCCACTCACGCGTTGCCAGCTACGCGCTGCGTAATCTCCGTCCTCGTCGGTAGCCAGACCAGGAGCAGCTGTACCCGCTAAACTCTGGATATAGACGATGTAGAAATCACCTGTCACAATAATTGGCTCAGGGAATTCCACAGAAGTCCACTGATCGTTCCGCAGTGCCGTACCATTGAACGGTCCTGCAAGCTTTTTGCCTGGTGCTCCACCAGCGCCTGATGCATCATAAACTGCGTATTGGAAAGCCGTGCCTCCAGGTACAGGCCACTCCGTATTCCAGAATCGGAACGAAGCTCCCGTGACTTGAGCTGTTTCGAGCTCCGGAGTCATTCGAACGGCCCATGCATTATCAGCTGCATTAAATGCTCTTGCATTCTCTGCTGTACCGTCGTCATAAGCAATTTCACCAGGGAAACCGATAAATGGTTTCAAAGCGATATTACTATCTACTGTACCGTTGCCCGGTACAGTCACCGTAACTTTATTGCTGTAATAGTCCGCTGCACGAACCGACAACGTGTAACTTCCCTCTAACACTTGAAGCGTAAAACTTCCGTCTGCTCCTGTACGAACCTCTGCTACTTTAGCATCCTCCACAACGAGCACAGAAGCATCCGCTATCGGTTGACCTGAGCGTTCATCCTTAACTACCCCTTTGATCTCTCCATAAGGGATCGTTTCCAGATTGAAATTGGCTTTGGCTCCGCCGCCGTCCGTGATGGTCACGGTTTTCGTTTGCGGATAATAACCGTACGCCTCCGCTTTTAACGTATACTCTCCTGCAACATGTGTGAAGCTGTACTTGCCTGTAGAAGAGTCTGTTTTCACAGAGCGTCCGGTTTCAAGCACGGTAACCGTTGCACTCGCCGGAAGACTTTGCGGCTGAACTGAACCTGTTCCCGGTTCTAGGACAGCAGGCTCCTGTTGTTTCGTCTTATTGAATTCTGCTTTGTCTGTTCGCGTGACTTTGTACCATGGATTATCATAGTCCGGTTTAGGTTTGTCACTTGAAAGCACAACGGCTTCATCCTTTGTTACCGTTGGTGCAGCAACACCCAGTACACGGAAATCATCGATAAACCAGCCCGTTCTCACCACACTGTTATCCGAGGTTAACCGGAAGCGGAATTGAACTTCGTTCCCCGTCAGTGCATTCAGTTCATAGAAGACAGGTGTCCACTGTTTTCCGTTAGTATTATGCGAGAATTTGCCGAGTTCCGTCCAGGTTGTTCCTCCATCTTTGGTTGCTTCGACATAACCGAAATCATATCCACCCTCAATCTCATACCAGTGATTAAAGGTAAGTGTCGCATCAGTAACATCCGTCAAATCAATCACCGGGGATACCAGCGAATAGTTAGAACCATTTTCATACGTGTTGTCGAGGTCGGTTGCCCACACATTAGGCGGGGATACCGCACTTAAAGGACCCGTCAACGGGATACCCCGCTCCCATTCATCCTTGGTTCCGGCATGTGTCCATCCATTATCATCGTTTCCGTCAAACGAATCGATATAAATATCTTCCGGCACCTCTACCGTGATGGAAACCTCATTCGATTTCTCACTTTCATTGCCACTGTAATCAAGTGCCGCTACGGTGTAATAATACGTAGCGTTCGACTCCGTAGCCGTATCTGTATAAGAAGTTTTCTTCACCGTGCCGACAGCCTCATAACCGGAACCAGCCGTTTCGGAACGGTAGACCACATAAGATTCAAGATCCTCGTCATCCGAACCCGTCCAGTTCAGGGTTACGTTACCTAAAATATCCGAAGTTGCGGACAATGCTGAAGGCGTTTGTGGAGCAATATCGTCCAGTTCCTGCACTGCAAAGTCATCGATATACCAGCCAGCTTTCTGAACTGTAGCATCACTGGTCAGATTAAACTGGATGAACACCTGCTGTCCGGCATAATCACGCAGATCAATGTACTGTGTTTTCCATCCACCGCTCGTTCCTGTATAACTAAGCAGTTCCTCAAATACATAGTCGTTATCTTCAGAAGCAATGTATACTTTGCCAAAATCGAGATTATTCTCGAGATCATACCAATGCTTGAATGTTAACAGTGCCCCTTCAGGACTCTCGGTCAGGTCGATCGGCGGAGCAAGCAAGTACGCGTTGCTGTTAGGCAGATACGTGCCTTGCAGATTCGTAGCGATAACTTTGTCACCTGAATAAGCAGCCTTCGGTCCGCTCACAGGTGCCCCCCATACCCAGGTGCTTCCTGTACCGCCTGTAGTAAAACCAAGCTGATCTGCTTCAAAGTCCTGCAAGTATCCGGGTTTCACACCATTAGACACAGCAATGTTATATACCTTGCTCTCGAATCCATTGTTGCCATAATCATTCACTCGAATATAATACTCCACGCCTTCTGGTTCAATCAGGAAAGCCGGAATCGTCGCAGTATACGTACCCGCTTTACTGTCTCCTTCAATCCGATTCATTGGCAGATAGACGTACTGCTTCGTGCCTTTGGTTCTGGCAAAAGCTTCGACGGAAACCACCGCTACATTATCTGTCACATGTGCCGTTAAAGGAATGTCCAGACCCGTAAACGCCGTATTTACTGGCGTGTGCTCCAGCACCGGCTCTTCCAGGTCATCTCCAGCCGTAACAACTCTTCCAGAGACAGTGCCGATGCCTTCAAGAACCGAACCAACCGCATCCAGTGCGTTAATGATTCCGTGACCATAACCGTTGTTCGGGGTAACCGGAAAATTGCTATCGGTTCGCGGTGTCGCCGTATCCATGATGATCTGTTCCAGCTGATCCACGTTAAGGGAGTGGTTCGCTTGAAGCAACAATGCAGCGAGCGCAGTCGTATGCGGACCTGCCATGGATGTGCCGTTCCATCCACCTTCATATGTACCTCCAGGCACGGCTGAACGAATGTTCACGCCAGGGGCGGATACTTCTGGTTTGATCTCATTATACGGGGATGGTCCCAGCAATGAGAATGAACCTAAATTGCCGTTAATATCGGTTGCTCCTGTAGCAAAACTCTCAGGATAGTTGGCCGGGTTCGCAACGGAACCGGGACCGCCCGGATTGCCCAAACGTACATTCCCTGCGGAGAATTCAGGAAAAATCTGAGCATCACGCCAAGCCTGAACCATCGGTCTAAACCATTCGTCGAGCCCTGCTCCTCCGCCCCATGAATTGTTTACAACGTCCGGTGCGAGTTCAGGATGCAGATTGCCCTCGGCATCCACTGGAGCAATAAGCCATTGTCCGCCATCCAGAATAATGGCATCCGTTGTTTCCGGATTAAAAATACGCACTCCGATCCACTTTGCACCAGGTGCAACGCCGATCTGATTCGTGCCGTTTGCTTCGGAACCCACCATCGTTCCCATGGTGTGAGTACCGTGTCCGTCTGCATCGGCAGGAAGAGTGGCTCCGCTATGCGGATCGTACCAGCTTAGTTCCGGATCGACGACGTTGCCCGAAGCGTCCAGACCACGCCATTTACTGCGAAGCGCAGGATGCGTGTAATCCACGCCACTGTCCAGGTTCGCAACCACGATGCCTGTGCCATCAATGCCTCGCTCCCAGACTGCAGGCGCATTGATGTAGTCTATATTCCATTCCACATTTTCAGTCTGTTTCTTCACCTTGGAATCCGCTTCTTTGGTTGCAGTTCCTTGTGAAGCTGACTCTTTCGTTGTTGGTTTCTCCTTGACCGCCGGCTCTTTAGCCGGTGATTGGACGGATTCCTTCGCTGGCGAGACACTCGCTGGCTGCTTGCTTACTTCCGCCTTATCCAGATATCGCGTTTCGTTCGGTAGAATTTTCTCTACCTCTGGCAGCAACGCAATCTGTTCCATGACTTCTTTGGTACTGGTGACCGCGAGTGAATTCACGATAAAATAACTTTTATATTCTTTGACCTTCCCCAGGTCAATTTCCTTTTCCAGATAATTTTCGATCGAATATTGTGTCCGCGAAGCCGTTTCACGAAGTGAACTCACCACAGAATTCCGTACAGACAGCTTGGTTGCCGAAGGTGTTTCTTTGGCAATCGTTGCCTTTTCCATCGCTTGTTTGGAGACAGCCTTGGTATCCACCTGTTCCTTCATTTTGACAAGATAGGTGACATATTCGCTGCCTTCAAAGGCTTTAGTCAGTTTGGCATTCACTTTAGACGTTGAAACCTCAGCCAAGCCGGACTTCATATCGATTTTAGATGAGGATGAGTTCTGTGCAGAAACCGGAAGTGCCATTGATAATGCAAGGAGAAGCGAGAGCCCCATCGAAACGGGCTTGCGTAACGGTTTTAATTTAATCAAACTTTTCCACTCCTTTTACCCGGCTTTATTATTTGGTCTAGTACAAGTACCCTTCTCTGTGAATGGATGCAATTGTTGATTTTGTAGCGGTGTAGTGAGCATCATCAGACATTCTTTACTTCACCTTACTTACTTTCTTTTCATTTCACATACGGCCTCACCTCCTTTACAGGTTTGGTTAGGGGAACATAGGGAACTGAAACATATAAAAATTGTCCATAGGTTAAATAAATGTGAAAAAATAGTTCTACATAAGTCTTTGTACTGACTGAGATCATCAATAATTAGTGTGGGTGTCATAAGAGAGTAACTGGAATGTCGATAAGCATTCGTGTGGAGGATATTCGGAAGTGTTCGTAGAACGCCTGTCATGAAGTGGTAAGTGAATCTGGGTGATTCGTACGGGTTGAATAACAGATTACATCTTCAATTACATATAAAAGTTAAATTTAGGCTTTAATTGGATTTTATTGGTATAGTATAGTTTCAAAGTGGGAACTGCACAAGTCCTTATTTGAAAAAAATAGAAAATAAGTCTATATCATGCTTTTGAGTATCTATTGTCTACACCTTCGACCTATACCTCTTTCGCATTTGCGCATAATCCACAAAAAAAAGAACCAGCTCTTACGCCGGTTCTTTTCACACTTAATCCAGATCAATTTTAAATACAACAGGTACATGGCTCTGCACACTTGTAGTGGTAATCGTTAATGAATCTTCATTCCGCTCCCAATTCGGCTGTTCCTCATATCCCAGAATCTGAACCTGCTCAATCATTCCATGAAAATGCGGAGAGCCTTCTTTCAACGATTGGATGTGCACGATTCCGTTATCCGGGTACACCATTACCGTCGCATACAGACTGCTGCCTTTTACCGTAAAGCGTATATCCTCACTTGTAAAAACCTTTGTATCCCCGTCCGTGAACTGACCTTCCTTCACCTCTGTAGGCCCTTCACCATAAGTACGCCAGAACGTGGTCTCGTAGATCGCCTCTCCGTTCACTTCCAGCCACTTCCCGATACTTAGCAGAATATTGCGATCCTCATCTGGAATCGTTCCGTCTGCGCGTGGCCCAATATTGAGCAGAAGACTACCATTTTTGCTGACAATATCCACGAGATCCCGGATAATCTCTTCAGCCGTTTTGTACTGGTTATTTTCCGTATAACACCAGGAATTTCTCGCAACTGCGGTATCCGTTTGCCAAAAATAAGGCTTCAGTTCCGCGAATTGTCCACGCTCCACATCGGGAACTGCTGTACCAAACATGAACGCATCATGCTTGTAATTGATGGCAACACTAATGCCCCATTCCTCGCCTTTATTATAGTAATACGCAGCAAACTTTTTCAGATAGGGCTTGAACGCCGCCGTATGAATCCACCAGTCAAAATAGAACACCCTCGGTTGATACTCATCTACCAGTTCACAGCATCGAATGAGCCAATCTTCCAGAAATTCATCCGAAGGCGGTGAGCCGTACAGGTCTTGAAAATCTGGCTCCGGCATGGCGGGCCAATAGAAATCCCCGCACTGCAACGGTTCCTTGATATCGGAATCAAATTCTTTACCATGAGACATGAAAAACCAGTGCTCAGCACGATGGGACGACACACAGAAGGTCAATCCCTGCTTCTCATAGGCAACTTTCATCTCACCTAACACATCACGTTTGGGGCCCATTTCATATGTGTTATAGTGAGAGATAGAACTTTTATACATCTGAAAACCGTCATGATGCTCGGCTACTGGCATAACGTATCTTGCACCTGCTTGTTTGAATAGAGTCGCCCATTCGTCTGCATCAAAGTTCTCTGCCTTAAACATTGGGATGAAATCCTTATATCCAAATTCCTTATGATCCCCATACACTTCAAGGTGGTGTTCATAAGCCTTGGACCCTTGAATGTACATATTACGGGAGTACCACTCACTGTCATAAGCAGGAACCGAATACACGCCCCAATGGATGAAAATGCCGAATTTCGCTTTTGGATACCACTCAGGAACGACGATTTCACGAAGCGAAGTCCAGTTATCCTTGAATTTTCCACTAGCAATAATGGCATCGATATGTTGCAAATATTCATGTTTGTTCATGTGCTATCCCCATCCTTTCCTGGTTGACTACAGTTGTATTGTAGTGTGGCAGGATTCCGATGCACATGCAGAACATTAACGATTAGATGGACGATAATAACCTTCAGGGAGATATGCTCATGGATCATCAAACACTGCTGACCAACTATTTGTCGAATCTGGAAGTAGATCTGTTCATGGTGAATTACAACCGCTGCGGCACGGATTGGAGAGATCTGGACTACACACCGGACTATAGCAAATTGTACTGGATTTGCGAGGGAGAGGGCTGGCTCCGTATCGGGGATCAGGAATATTACCCCAAACCAGGACAGCTTTTTTTGATGCCGGAAGGAATAAAGCAATCGTATTCAGCAATCAGTGACAAACCTTTTCTTAAATACTGGTGTCATTTTTCCGCTAAAGTCGGGGGGATCAATCTATTTCAGATTCTCCAATTCCCACACGTTGTGAACGTGGAACAGCCCGAACGATTTCAAGACATCTTTGGCAGTGTGTTAACCTATGCGAATTCCAATGAAATTTACGCCCATATGATGGCCAAGAGCAAGCTGACAGAACTGCTTTCCTATTACATCATGAACTTGGATGTGAACCAGATTACCTACTTGAACGTGCCCGTTGTTGAAAAATTATCCACCTTGCTCACCTATATTGATTCACATATTGAAGAGAACATGTCCGTTCAGGATTTGGCTAAGATGCTGCATATGCATCCGAATTATTTCATTCGTTTTTTCAAACAGCATATTGGCATGCCTCCTATTCATTATCTGACCAGTAGAAAAATAGATAAGGCCAAAGAGATGCTTCACTGCACATCTCTGACGATGACTCAAATCGCAGGCAATCTCGGATTCAGCGATTCGTATTACTTTTCCAGACAGTTCAAGAAACACACCGGATTGAATCCCACCGAATATCGCAAACAAACGACGGTAACCACTTAAATTTCAAAATATAGTTCAACTCCAAAAAAAACATTCCCACAAGTTTCAATTTTGGATTAAAATGGATTTGTGACATATTTCTGAAAAAGGAGGTTCGTATATGACGAAGAAGACACTCCTGCTCCTTGCTGCCCTGTTTGTTGTCTCCTCGTTCTCTGCTTTTGCTTCCGCGGCACCAACAGACAACGGGTATAGCGTGTTATCTGATCGGCAAACCGGGACCGTTAAACCAAGATAACGATTCATCGTTCCATGCTGGACATCAGGGTATACATAACTGACAGAATTCTAAATGTGCAAAAGCTTATACACAAACAACCTCCTGTTTTCTGTTCAGGAGGTTGTTCGTTCGCGTTACCTTGCAATGTGCACCATATACTATGTGTTGTTTGTTACTGCCAATCTCTTTTTCTGAGATAAGACTCAAACACAAATGTTCCAAAAGGGAGCAGACCCGCGAATAGGCCCATAATCCAAAGTGATATCTTCCACTTTTTGACCAAGCCTAGATGTACCAGTGCAATGAGATATAGAGGAAATAAAATACCATGAATCATCCCCAGTATGGCTACAGCTGAAGAGATATCCGCAAAATATTTGAGGGGCATGGCGATAAATACGAGTAGCAGAAGGGATATCCCCTCCCAAATACCTGCAATTCTGAAGCGACCTGTGACCGTGTTCATTCCGTGTGCTCTCACCTTTCCGCGAAATCGTTTGTGAAATATGTAACTTGTAACATGACGCGTTACAACGCTGTATTCGATTCTCACACAACGTATGTAAGCTCCTTCCCCGTATTATAAAACATCAATCCGATTCAGATTTACTTTAAATTTGAATAATTGTTGAATAGAATCGATCTGTTTCACGCTGTAAGAACGTTAATTCCATTCAGTAGGCATCAATCATAGGTCAAAACATAACATAAGAAATCAATATCATCCGTTTCGCTCACGCTCAAGTCGTTGCTCGTTCAATCAAACGGTATGCCAGTGATATCGCCTTATGTTCCTCGTTCCCCAGCACTCTCCACAAATGATAAAAAGCCTGTTTCGCTTGCTCCGCAATTGGATTATGGATCGTTGTCAGCTCGAGCACACGTGACAATTCAATATCATCAAATCCGATAATGGCGAGCTGATCTGGAACCTGTATGTTCCGTCTGCGAGCTTCACTCATGATGCCTATTGCCGCATAATCGTTGGAACACAGCACCGCTTGCGGTAGTTCGCCTCCCTCAACTATACGTCGCAAGGCTGTTTCCCCGTCTGATGAAGTGAATACGGAATATTGATATGCCTCACGCCATACGGGAAGCCCTTGGCTCGTCATGAATGTCTCATACGCTTCGCGGCGGCTTTTCGTATTCAGACTGTTACTACGGCCAAACACATTCGCAATACGTGTGTACCCTTTCGAAACGAGATGCTCCAGCGCCAGTCTATACCCTTGAGCCTGATCCATTGCAATCGAAGGAATCTCGTCGTTCCCCATACGTTGCCAGGACACTATCGGTCCATATTGCATATATGTTTTCAATTCGGCCGGATCATTCACACAAGTCACGATTAATAAACCATCCACGCGTTTACTTCGTAAATCCTCGAATGCCTGCAGCTCAATTTGTTTATCACTGCGTGACATGTATACAATCGTCTGAAATCCATAGTCCATCGCGGTATCCATAAATTGGTTGATAAAGGTCAAACTCAGTTCATCAATCATTGCAGTGACAATCCCGATCTGCTTCGTCTGCCCTGTAGACAACGAAATTGCATTTCGGTTCGGTATGTAGTCCAGCTCATTCATAATTTCGGTAATAATGCTTCTTGCTTCATCACTAACGTGCGGAGAACGGTTAATGACCCGGGATACCGTAGCCCTCGAATAACCGGAACGTTTCATAATTTCATCAAATTTGGACATCCCGATGCTCCTTTCCTGCGAATAAACGCCAAATCTAGTATGCCTCATCTGCGCTGCAAAAGTAAAACTTGACGTGTAACCCGTTACAACGTGTAAGCTTTTTTGGAGAGAAATACGGTGAACGCAACACGTTCACCATGAATTAAATGAATGGAGCGATCTATATGAGTAAATCTTCGAATCACACGTATTCATTTCCTGAAAACTTTCTGTGGGGCGGTGCCATTGCGGCAAACCAGGCTGAAGGTGCATACAATCTAGGCGGCAAAGGTTTGTCCACACAAGACGTAGCTCCCCGAGGTGTCATGGGTTCGATTACGGAAGAGCCAACGGAAGACAATATGAAACTGATCGGTATCGACATGTACCACCGTTATAAGGACGACGTGAAGCTGTTTGCTGAGATGGGTTTCAAAGTGTTCCGTACTTCTATCGCATGGTCTCGCATTTTCCCCAAAGGGGACGAGCTTGAGCCGAATGAAGAAGGCCTTCAATTTTATGATAACCTGTTTGATGAATGCCGCAAGTACGGTATTGAACCGCTGGTCACGTTATCTCACTATGAGACCCCTCTGCACCTTGCCAAAGAGTATGATGGCTGGGTTAACCGGAAAATGATCGGCTTTTATGAGCGCTATGCAACAACGGTTTTTAATCGTTACAAAAACAAAGTAAAGTACTGGCTTACCTTCAACGAGATCAACTCTATCCTTGAATTCCCGTTCATGAGCGGTGGGATCTACACACCTAAGGAAAAGCTAAGCAAGCAAGATCTGTATCAAGCGATCCATCACGAACTCGTGGCCAGTGCCTCTGCCGTGAAGCTGTGTCATGAGATCATCCCTGATGCGCAGATCGGATGTATGATTTTAAGTATGCCGACGTATCCACTAACTCCGAATCCCGATGATGTCATCAAGGTAATGGAGTATGAACACAGCAACTATTTCTTCGGTGATATGCATGTGCGTGGACGTTACCCTGGATACATGAAACGTTACTTCCGTGAAAACGGCATTGAGATTCATATGGAAGACGGCGATCAGGAGATGTTGCTTAACACTGTGGATTTCATCTCTTTCAGCTATTACATGAGCACTTGTCAGACAGCCGATCCTGCCAAACAAGTGGCTGGTGAAGGAAATCTGATCGGCGGAATCCCTAACCCGTATTTGCCTGCAAGTGAGTGGGGCTGGCAGATCGATCCGCAAGGACTGCGCTATGTGCTGAATATGTTCTATGATCGTTACCAAAAACCGCTGTTTATCGTGGAAAATGGTCTTGGCGCAGTGGACGAGTTAATCACGGGTCCGAATGGCGAGAAAACCGTTGAAGATGACTACCGTATTCAGTACTTGAATGACCATCTCGTTCAAGTCGGTGAAGCGCTGGAAGATGGAGTAGACATTATGGGATACACCTCTTGGGGTTGTATCGATGTCGTGAGCGCCTCCACTGCGCAGCTGAAAAAACGTTACGGCTTCATCTATGTAGACCGTCACGATGATGGTTCAGGTACGCTGGAGCGTTATCGCAAGAAATCCTTCCACTGGTATAAAGATGTTATTGCCAGCAATGGAAATAGCCTGAAGCGTTAAGCTTCAAGGCGTAAACCTCAGGTTTAAACTTTAAAACGTAAACTACTTAAGCCCTTCTTTCGGCAGCATAATGTCAGGAAAGTCTAACTCCAAGCTTGGCATTCTGACTGTTCTGCCGAGAAGGGTCTTTTTTCATATCCGGCTACTCTATATTAATCTCCCTAATGATTCTTGCGGGATTCCCGCCTACAATCATATTACCCGGCACATCTTTCGTAACTACCGCTCCCGAAGCAATAACCACGTTATCTCCGATGGTAACTCCTGGATTAATAATAGCCCTACCGCCAATCCATACGAAAAAACCTCTGTACTTCCGCAAAATGCTGGAAACACAAAGGTTCTATTTGATCTGCAATAAGGCAATAATCTTAGTTTAAAAAGCACCTTGAATGAATCACCGTTTTTGTTTTGGATATCGTTTTGAATATCATGTATAAGAAGCTTTGTATACTCATGCGATCGCATGAGCATGTTTTTCTTTCATGCTAATGGCGAGAACGGCAAAACCAAGTCCAACACATACAAGGATAGAGCCAACCCATCCGGTGTTCATAATGGATGAGTGATCAATAACCAGACCGCCGATATAGGTTCCCAGTGCGATCCCCGCATGGGCTATACCTGAGTTCGTGCTAATCAGAATTTCAGATGTCTCAGGTGAGGTCTTAATAATCAGGCTATTTTGTACGGGTGTAACCGTCCAACTTAGAGCACCCCAGATACTTAACAGGAGCAGAAAAGCAATCAAAGGCAGTCCCGTGCTGAGAGGAATCACAGCCATACTGATCATGAACGGAACTAACACGATAATAATGGCTTTGGCGGGATGTAGTCGATCGGACAACATTCCCCCCATGCCTCCCCCTGCTACAGCGGCGAGTCCAAACATCATATAGATTAAGGTGATTGCCGTTGAACTGGCACCGATGGTTTCCTGCAGAAACGGGGTGAAATAAGCATATAACGTTAAATGCCCGGCCAGTACGAGCAGTGTAGTGATGTGAATCGCCAGCATTTTCGGATTCCATAGCGCCTTCAACTGATTTTTCAAACTCACGGCAGGAGCAGGTTGTACACGATCCATCGCAAGGCCAATCGCCACCATGACTAGCACGGTAAGAACCGCAATCAGCATAAATACTTCGCGCCATCCAAGCGCATTACCGATAAAGATCCCAATCGGTACGCCGAGAATCAGAGATGCACTTCCTCCCATCGTTATCGTACCCACCGCACGTCCTTTGTACTCCGGTTTAACGATGCGTGAAGCAAGCGTCAAGGATAATACAAAAATTAGCGAACCTGTTGCGGCTCCAAGCATGCGCCCTGCCATTAACATATAAAAGTTCACACTAAACGCCGAGATCAGATTGCTGATCAGAAATACGAATAACGTAACCATATATACCTTTTTACGCTCAAATCGGGCTGTCATATTGAGTAGTATTGGTGCAGATACCGCATAGACCAGTGAAAAAATGGAAATTAAATATCCGGCTTTCGCCAGAGACAGATGGAGATCCGTTGCAATCAGATCCAATATGCCTCCCAATATCAGTTCAACCGTTCCGACCACAAAGGCTGCAATGGCTAAAACATATACCTTTTTGTTCATCTTATAAAATCCCCCTAACAAGTTACAACTACGATAGTAACCCAATAAAAAGAAAAGTTCAATGATTATTTCGAATTCATTTTCAGTATGTATCATCTTATTTACAAAAGAATTAAAACAAAAAAGACTATTCTTCGAAAGAATAGTCTTCTAGTAGATCAATCTCGTAAGCAAACGTTCAATTTCTTCGTCCTGCAATAGTTGATCCCCGTATTTTTTGGTGATCTGTGTCAGAGCCACATCGTGATAGAAATAATCCGTCATCGCTTTAACAATCGGTTTGGACATTGTCTTGATCGCTTTCCACGATTCATTTTCCAATCCAGCGAACAGCAGATAGGCATCATCTACAATAAGCAGCTGTGAAGGCTCTGGCGCATCAAGAAGCGGAATGAGCGAGTATTTGCGAGTCAGCGAACTTTCCATGCCTCCAACCGCAAGCACTTCTACATATACGCCTTGCTCCTCCTTTTGCTCCAGCAAATTGCGGTACGTCTCCATCCTTTCATTCCAGGCCAGAAAAAGGATCGACGAATCTGCTTCTTCAATCAACTGCTCGATGTTTGAGGCAATAGATGACTCATCCTTTAACGTCCAAATATGCTCATCCGTGAATGTTCGCTTGATTTTGTATTGTTTCAAGGAGTCGATATCCTTCTCGAAATCAAGCTTGATTTTGTGAATCACCGTTTGCAGATCCACCGCCATATATAGCTTTTTCTTGCCGTCCATCGTTGTCAGCACGATCCCTTTATCGATCATTCGATTAAGTACTTCATAAATTTTAGCCTTGGGTACATTCGAGGCGTTTACAATCGTTGTGGCATCCAGCGGCTCATCCTGTGCAAGTATCGCTTCATAGACCTGACTCTCATATTGGGTAAAACCGAATTTTTGCAGCATGTTTTGTTCAGAACGTCCCTTCGTTCTTAAGTGTGTAAAAGAATAGTTCAACTTGTATCTAGTTTAGAGACAAGTACAGCACCTGTCCAGTTTCATGGTGTCTGTTCAAATAAAATGAGCTAAGGCTGGTTATATTAAGCTTGAATTACCCATTCCCTGTTTTGGAAAGGAGCATGAACCCGAATGGAAAGTACACAAGAATTTGTGAAAAAGGTTAATGAAAATGCTGAGAAAGCACGTCACAACAAAAACAATGGCAAAGGTACGCCCGGTGATAAATTGCCAAACAAACAACATTCCACGAACAAATAAACACAAGGTTTCAAGACTTTCCATAACTTCTTACTAGAACAATCAACAGCATCTATGAGAAAAAAATATGGTGCCTCACAACGGTGAGTGCATCATATTTCCTGTCTTTCGAATCCAATGCCGTCTATCTCCATTGCCTATCCTCTGCCATTGTTTATGTCTGCTTATTTCTTGTTTACTTCGAATTGTCATAATAAATTACCATGCTTAGTTTGATACTACCTGCCCCCGAATTATCATAACCATGAGGTTGATCCGCTTTGAAACGAATTGAGTCTCCCTGTCTCAACTTGTACTCTTCTTCGCCTACACTGATCGTAAGCTCCCCTTCATACAGCGTAATGAACTCCTCAGCCCCGTCAATATGCGGTTCAGCAGTCAACGAAGCCTGTTCATCCATCTCCATCATGTACATTTCAAACCGGCGCCCCTCTTCAAAAGAAAAATGAGGATAGATTCGGATCCTTCCCTCATCTTCTCGCATGACTTTGATGTCCTCTCTCACGAGAACGGTTGTATCCGACTTCGCTTCATGAATTAATTCAGTGAATGATATTTTGAGCCCATTGGCAATCTTCCACACCGTTGCAATTGAAGGGTTGGATTCTCCTCGTTCAATCTGACCAAGCATGGTCTTGCTAATGCCTGACAGATCTGCGACCTTGTCCAGACTAAGCTTTCTTTGCTCTCTGATTTGTTTCAGGTTGTGAGCCAAAACCAAATTAATATTTTCCATCAAAAATACACCTCTCTCCTTCCACCCTATTGTGCACTATATAGCACATATTGTACAATCATAACAAACATGCGTTATAACGACCACATAGTTCATTATAACACACAACATACTCACAAGGAGAGCATATGGATATTTTATCTTTAGTAATGTACGCAATGATTTCTTCTTTTACACCCGGTCCCAACAATATCATCTCCATGACCCGTGCAAGGGAGCATGGATTCAGGAGCACGTTTCCTTTTATTCGTGGAGTCGCTGCCGGATGCCTTCTTATCATGATGTTATCCAGTTATTTCAACCTTGCTCTATATGAATATATTCCGGCCATCACCCCAGTCTTAAACGGGTTTGGATGTATTTACATGCTCTATTTAGCTTTCAAAATCATGAAGAGCACGTCTGCCGCGAGTGAGTCGGAGAACAACCGGAAGATTCATTATTCCTTTTGGTTCGGATTCAGCCTTCAACTGATCAATCCCAAGGTTATCTTATACGCGCTTACGGCGCTGTCTGTGTTTGTCCTGCCCCATACTCAGTCACATCATCAACTCTTCGGGTACTCGCTACTGCTGACTTTGATTGGAATCAGTGCGAATCTGACATGGGCTTTGGGTGGACGTTTATTTCAACGGTTCCTGTTAAAATATGAACGCCCTTTTAATATCGTCATGGGTCTTTTGTTGATCTGGACCGCGGTTTCTTTGATCAGATAAAACAAAAGCGTCCCCTCATTTACTGAGCGAACGCTAGCTTGTATAAAAATGTTAATCCTGATTTCTTCTCCACCATGAGCGAGTCGTATGAGTTACATTATTCAACGCAACCGTCTCGCCTATAACTGGTGTAACGACAGATACATTCAAGGTTCGTGCGGCGCGAGTTACCCGCTCTGCCGGTTCGTTCCAGGCATGATAGGCGAGTGTGAATGCCCCCCAATGAATCGGAATCAATACATTTCCGCCCACATCCAGATGGGCTTGCACCGTTTCTTCAGGCATCATATGAATGTTTGACCAGCGTTCGTCATATTGGCCGCATTCCATCAAGGTCAGATCAAACGGTCCATACTTGCTTCCAATCTCCTTGAAATGCGGACCGTAACCACTGTCACCACTGAAAAACACTTTCGTTTCCCGTCCAAGAATAACCCATGAGCACCATAACGTCGAATCCCGATCAAATAACCCTCTGCCTGAGAAGTGACGAGCAGGTGCACAAGCGAATGTTAAACCCTTGAAGGAGAATTCATCACCCCATTGATGCTCTGTAATCTGGCTCGCTGGCACTCCCCATTTGATTAAGCGTTTGCGTACACCAAGTGGAACGATAAAACGATCGGTTTTGCTTTTTAATTTTCGAATAGAAGAAGCGTCAAGGTGATCATAATGATCATGAGAGATTACAATCGCATCCAAAGTAGGAAAGTTTTCAGGCTTCATGGGCAGATCTTTGTTGAAACGCTTCGTTCCAACCCAAGACACGGGTGACGGTCGATCACCCAACATGGGGTCAAAGAGCAGTCTGTGACCTTCGATTTCAAGCAAAAAAGCCGAGTGTCCAAACCATGTCACCTGTGACTGTTCAGACACACCCTCTGTTGTAGCAGCTTGATAGTGTTCCATAGGTATATTCCCGGACGGTCTTCGTTCTACATGTCTGCGCATGGAATCTCTCAATATACTTGTGAGTGACTTGATGCTCATCCCGGCGGTCGTTGGAATCTGATTTTCGTATTTCGTCATATTTCACCCTTCTGTTCTCCATATTCCATGGCTAGTCTTGTAGAGAAATGCTATCTTATTTTATCTTAATTCATCGCTTGTTGATATTCAATTTTGTATGATTCATAGGAACTACGGTGCCGTTAAGCTAGAATTAAGATGCTGTTTCCACTCGTATAAGACTGGACATATATGATATAGAAAAAAACAAGAGAGAGTGTGAGCTACCATGAGCAAAAAATGGCGTAAAAGACTTGTTAAATTTCTGATATTCGATCTTTCACTGATTATTATTCTGCTAAGTTCCGGATTGATCTATCAGCAGATCAGTTCTTCACAAGATGAAAAAACATTCACACCCCCGGGCAAACTGTATGATGTACATGGAGATAAAATGCACCTGTATACAGGCGGTAAAGGCGATGTGACAGTCGTTCTTGCCTCAGGTTGGGGGACAGCTGATCCTTATGTGGACTATTATCCTTTATATGAAAAGCTTGCCCCTAGTACGAAATTTGCCGTATACGACCGCTTCGGCTATGGATACAGTGACAGAACCGATAAGAAACGGGATGTAGACACGGTAGCTGATGAATTGCATGAATTGTTGAAAGTCTCTGGGCAAAAACCTCCTTATGTGCTTGTTGCTCACTCCCTTGGCTCATTAGAGACCCTTCGATTCGCACAAAAGTATCCTGATCTGGTGAAAGGTATCGTCATGATTGACGGTGGAAGTCCTGAACATTACGCAACGGACCAGGATAACCCGGCAGACACCATTGATGGTTTCGCAACTCAATTCCGAATTAAAACTGGACTTTTCAGGCTCAGTATGCAAGTCCCGGCAGTCGTTGATGCTTCTAATGCCAATCGCAATGAGTTAAAGTTGGTACCAGAGGATATGAGAAAAGTAGATAAAACGGCGCTGCTTCTGAATTATGGCAATGCTAACACGATTGATGAGTTACGTGAAATGCAAGCCAATGCCAAAGTAGTTGTTGATCACAAACAGCCTTTACCATTCCCGCTTACGATTCTGACCGCAGATTACTTTGGTAAAGCGGAACCGGATTGGGTGAAAACACAGAGTGAATTCAAATCCTGGTCAACGTTATCCAAACAAGTTACTGTCAAAGACACGGAGCATTACATTCATCAATACCACCCGGACATTGTAGCTGATGAAATCTTGCAGATTGTTAAGAAATAATTAATCCACCGGAACAACAATAATCATCCGAAAAGATTGTTCCGGAAAGTAAACAAAAGAGCGATGTCCCCTTGCATTAGGGAACATCGCTCTTTTCAAATGATTCATTTCATTTTAGTGCATCGGACTCTTTTGTTTGTCAGCCGAGCCAACCTTCACTCTTTTTACAAATAAAGCAATAACAAACCCAACGAGGGCCAGAATAAGCGCAAAGACAAATGCATTCTGTACACCTGATGTGAATCCTGCAAGGATATTTTCCGGACTTTGCGGATTTTCCACACTGCTCAGGAACCGCGTCTGTCCGGCACTTAAAATACTTACCGCTACAGCTGTACCAATAGCACCCGACACCTGTTGAAGTGTGTTCATAATCGCAGTACCGTGAGGGTAAAACTCACGCGGCAACTGATTCAATCCGTTCGTCTGCGCAGGCATCATCACCATTGAGATTCCAATCATCATGAAAACATGTAACATGATAATCTGGATCAGAGGTGTTGTTGCTTCGATACCTGTGTACAGGAACAAGACAACCGCAACGACCGCCATCCCGATGATAACGAGCCACCTTGGACCAAACTTATCAAACAATCGTCCCATCACAGGAGACAAAAATCCATTCAGCAAACTACCTGGCAATAAAACGAGTCCGGCAGTAAGTGGCGTAACAGCCATTCCCTGCTGTAAATACATCGGCAGGATCAGCATGGATGACAGAATCATCATCATACAGATGAAGACCAGAAGCAGTCCCGTCGTAAACATCGGATATCTGAACGCTCTTAGATTCATCACTGGCTCTTTCATACTCAATTGACGGATACTGAACAAGAGCAATGCGACGATACCAATGGCCAGCGTGGCAATAACAACCGGGCTGGTCCAACCTCCGCCAGATTCACCATGTCCACCTGCGCTACTGAAGCCATATACGATACCACCAAAACCAAGTGTGGACAGGACAATCGACAACACATCAATCTTAGGCTTGGTCAACTTGGAAATGTTCGGCAGGAACAACAACCCACATACCAAGGAGATCAGGAAGAACGGCAAGGAAATCCAGAAAATCCAGTGCCAGCTCAAGTTAGCCAGAATCAGACCTGAAATACTCGGGCCACTTGCTGGTGCAAACATAATAACCAGACCAATCAAGCCCATCGCTGCTCCCCGTTTTTCAATAGGGAAGATCACCAGTATCGTATTAAACATTAACGGCAGCAACAGTGCCGTTCCCACCGCTTGTAACACGCGGGCTACGAGCAAAATTTCAAAACTGGGTGCCAGTGCGGCAACCAATGTTCCTGCAATCGAGAACACTAGCGATGTTGTAAACAGCTGTCTCGTCGTAAACCATTGCAGCAACAATCCGGAAACAGGAACCAGAACACCAAGTACTAGCAGGTATCCTGTTGTTAACCATTGAATAGTTGTAGGTCCAACCTCAAGCAGACCCATAAGTGGTGTCAAAGCGACATTCAAAGCCGTTTCACCAAACAAACCGATAAACCCGCTCAGTAGCATGGCAAACAAAATCGGGAATACCTTATATTGCTGTGTTTCTTGCTGGTCTTTTGCTGTACCAGCCTTCATGGAAGCCTCCACGATCCCATCCTCCTCAAGCTAATCCTGCGATTTCTTTTTCTCTTTCTCTTGGTACAACCTATTGATGCTGCTGGACATTCTTCGCTACAACTGACAAATAATCCGCAGCCGTCAGCATTGGCTGTTTATCTTGATTCGTCAGCGTAATGATCAAAGCGCCTTCCATCAGAGAAATAACCAGTAGCGCCGTCTCACGAGCCTTCGCTTCACCAATACCGTCCAACATGAGATGCCTTGCAATGATATCCTGCCACCCCGCAAATACATTCTGTGAAGCCGTACGCAGCTGTTGACTGATACAGGAAGTCTCTACAGCAGCCCAGAAGCTGAATGGCAAAAAACCCGTATAACTATTTGCTTCCGCTTCATTCGCTGTTTCATAAATGAATTGCCGAATGCCTTCTGCAGTCGTCTCATGGGCTGCAAAAATTTCCTCAAACCTTTGCAAGATATGGGCATTGGCTGATTGAATGCATTCGAGAGCCAGCTCTTCTTTCCCCTTAGGAAAATAATGATATAACGAACCTTTCGGTGTGTTACTCTCCTTAATGATCTGATTCAGACCGGTCGCATGATACCCTTGTGAAAAAAAAAGTCTCGCTGCTGTGCCAACAATAAGATCTCTGGCATTCGACTTTTCACTCAAAGAAAGCCACTTCCTTCAAAAAATTATAACAATCGGTCTATATAATTAAAGTCGCTCACAGGCAACATGTCAATGCTTTTATTTTAAATTTTACAGAAAAATAACCTCCTTCATTCAAAACTTACAAACAAATACGGATACTGATATAAAATTCTTCTGTAAGGTAAAAGAATATTTCACTGATGTCACGGAATATACGTACATAAGCGCAGACTTGATAATTATTGTATTTTGGTACAAAAAGGAGGAGGATTATTTGGCTGTTTTGCTTACCGGCCCAATTGATAACAGTCCTGTTAATGGCGTTAGACCTACTCAAACCGTCTCAATCAAGATTGAAAACGAGAATTCACTAACCACAGCTATAGTACTCATAGAAGGCTACGTCCTGAGTGCGACACGCTCATTGTACGTTAGTGAACAGATTTCTCTTTTGCCAAACGCAGTAGTAACACGTAATTATTATGCTAATCTGGACAGTTTTGAGTATATTATTACCGTAACTGGTTCAACCCCGGAGGACATCCTCTTGTCATTCTGGGGCAAAAATAGCGCAGGAACATTAGTCACTGCCCATAGGCTTGTAAACTCGGAATGGACCGGGAGCGATGACACGGCAGGCGTTACTGGCGTAACCGGAGCCACAGGTGCGACGGGTACCACAGGTGCGACGGGCACCACAGGTGCGACGGGTACCACAGGTGCGACGGGTACCACAGGTGCGACGGGTACCACAGGTGCGACGGGTACCACAGGTGCGACGGGCACCACAGGTGCGACGGGCACCACAGGTGCGACGGGCACCACAGGTGCGACGGGTACCACAGGTGCGACGGGCACCACAGGTGCGACGGGCACCACAGGTGCGACGGGCACCACAGGTGCGACGGGCACCACAGGTGCGACGGGTACCACAGGTGCGACGGGCACCAC